>CAZWDH010000450.1:0-3793 GCA_964632865.1 uncultured Nitrospiraceae bacterium | reverse complement strand
GACCACGATCATCAACTCAATCAGCGTGAAACCAGATTTCTTCGATGCTTTCATTCTCGTACCCTCCTAGGAACCAACTCGTTTTGCGTTACCGTTTCCACCATCGGCTCTGTGCGTAGTGCCGATTCGAACTCACTACGCGGAGAGAAAGGCAACTGCTGTGCCAAAGGTGCGTCGAGAGAAGTAACTCATGCAATGGAGAGTATTTGAGGTGGTTCGTGAAGTTGACCGCGTGGTGAACCCGGGAAGAAAGCGCGCCTCACTTCGGTAGCGCGCGACGATTTTTGTCACCCCCCATGGGCATGTCGAAGACGTTGCGGGCCCGCCGTCGTACGCCCCCCGGCTATTCAGGATTTCGGGTGCGCACGATAGCAGACGGCCCTCTGGCGGAGGGTGTCGGCGAAAATCTGTACGTTCTCGCTGTCGTAGACATGGACCACCCCATCCAGCGCCGCATCTGGAGTTTCGAACGCAAGGGGCGTCAGCTCACGATGAACAAAGGACGCGAAATCGAGGCGGTTGTCGGCATGTGACGGAAATACAGCGAGATACAGGATGTCGGACTCCACGAGATCGCTGAGAAAATGCGTTCCCATGGATACGTCCGGCGTCAAGTCCTGCCGCATGGCGACGATCTCGCACAGGACATCGACGGAGTTGATTTCCGCAAATGACACGGGGACGCCGAGTTCCGGCGAACGTGTTCCCCAACGTCCGGGCCCCGCCAGCATCAGGCTCCCACTGCCCGCTTTGCGAGGGAGATGCGTGAGATGGCCCACAAGCCGCGCCACCGCGTAGCGGTCTTGAATCCGAAGCGTCGAATACCGATCCGGCACAACGTAGATGATCCGTCCAACAGGTTCGACCCGGCTTCGGCCGATCAGCGGCCCGCGATTCTCGAGCAGGATCTGATCCGGCGCGAGAGACTCTGGCAGCTCCTTCGCAACCGTGCTCGACGCCACCTGAAGCGGGCGGCACTGCAACAGGTTCAACCGGTAAGAGTCATCCGGCAGCAGGTGGACAGAGAACTCGATGTCAACTGGATACTGGTAAGCTGCTTCCAGGGTGGCAAGGATATGCCGCAGGTCGTGGATCAGATCGGTGTCCGTGACGACCCCGTCGAACGTAAGAAACCGGGGAGCCGGACGCAGATCGCCCCCTTCGCGCCGGCGCCGTGCAACCGCGGCACTGACCGGGGCGAGCCGGTCGAGGGGCAGATTGACGCTCTGGGAGATGGCTTCCTCGAATTCGATGGTCCGGAGCGTGTTCTCCCGAAGATCGATGACATCGACCTTGTGTTGTGCGTACGGCGCGTCGCTTGCCGTTTGCCCCTCCGGCCGTAAATCGGGAGCGTTCAGCGCCATAATCCGGGTGTAGTCGACATCGCTTCGGTCGACGGCCCGCGTTCCCAGGCCAAATACCAGTCGGACGATTCCCGCTTGGGGGTCGATATCCGGCGACCATGCGTACGGGTTGAAGGAGTAGCCAACGCCCGCCAAATGCGGATAGAAGTACCGGCCGTGCTGGGAACCGGACACGCGTTGTACCAACAGGGCCATTTGCTCGTCGTGCTGCAGAAGGTTGTGACGCGCCCGGTACGCGAGGGCTTCCTCGCTCATGCTCGATGCGTAGACGGTCTTGACCGCGTTCAGGAACTCTTCCAGCCGCTGGTCAGGCGATCCCTGGTTGGCGCAGAATACGCTCTCATACTTCCCGGCGAATGCGTTGCCGAAGTTGTCTTCCAGAAGGCTGCTGGACCGCACGATAATGGGCGAACGCCCGAAATACTCCAACATGTCGCGGAACCGTTCGACCATGTGCGGCGAGAATGTTCCTGTCAGGATGCGTCTTCGGGCTTCGCTTGCGCTCTCCTGGATCGATTCGAGATTCCGCTGCTTCTTGCGTATCCACCAGCAGCCGTTCTCCACCAGAAACGTGTAGAACGAATCTGAAGCGATGTAGAAGGAATCGTGGGTTTCGAGGCGGTCGGTCCAGGTGCCCGTCGATCGGCGCAGGATCGCCTGCGCGAGCAACATGCCAACGGCCTTGCCTCCGATCAGGCCGGTCCCCACGATGCGCTGTCCGATGGCGGCCACGTCGTCCAGCCGAAAGTACTGCTCCGCCAGCGCCAACACGCGGGCGTCTCTCGATACCGCCATCCGCAACAGCCGCCTCAGCAGATGTTCCCGATCGCCTCCGTCCGCTGCAGGCGTTGCGGATTGGGCGCACTGCTGGGCTTCCAGGAATGCCTGCTCCCACAGGTCAAGCCGGTACGGCTTGTCCGTCGCCACTTGCGCGCTGCGGCCAAGCACTTCCGACAGCACGTGACTTTCCGTGACCGCTTCGCAGCGGTCGCCCTCCAGCATGTGAAGGTGGTGCATGGTCGGAATCGCCCGCTGCCGGACTTTGATGGGGCGCAGGTATGTTGCGCCCGCGTGGCGGTATACGTCGACGAACAATTGCGTCGTATTGCGTATAGGAACCGACGCGGCGTCACCGTGGTGGTGGCGCAACAACGCGAAGTACGCGACCGTTTCCATGTCGAACAGATAGGGACAGGTCAGCATGAAGAAATTGCCGAGCATCTGGTCGCTGTACCAGTCGGCAACGAGGTCGGAAAGGCAGTCGAAAACATAGAACGCGCCGCGACCCGCCTCCGAGATCTCGGCATGGATCGCATCGATGAAGGATTCAAACCCGGACTGGGGATCGACCTCGAGGATGGTCAACCGTTCATCCGCGGCGCAGATGGGCTCATGACGTCCGAAGCGCACGTACACGGTACGCCGGCCGCTGGCCATGGAATGCTCTGCGAAGGCGCGCGCGAAAGGCAGGTAGTCCTCGGCCCGGCCTACCTGCCACACGACATTATCGCCGGACTCGATGCCGCGGAGTAGGCCGTCCAATGGGGGGAGTCCGGTCGTGAGGTCGTGAGGTCTCTCCATAACTACCAAGCTCGCTGGCGGGGATGAAGCGCAGCTGAATCCCCGTCCAGTGCAGCGCCTTGTTGGCAGTTGTTATTCATAAACATGCTACTTGGCTCCAGTATTTGCACCGCGACCGTGGCTTTGTCGACTGCAAGAAGACACGAGTTGTTCTATTCAGTCAAACATACGCATCTGACCCTGCTTCGTATCCTTACTTGGTTGTGAACCCCATATATAATCATCAAAGCTCTCTATCTTGAATAACTTGCAAAGCTTCCTTCGCTCACCAGACGGAACTAAAGCTGCCATCTTTGGCAGCCTTAGATGAGATTTGAAGATCTTCTGCCTGTGTCTATTGTTGGACGTGCATCGCCAGTGTGGCTGTGCGCCCCAGTACCCGTACTCCACTGCAGCATTGCAGTTGACACACGTAAGTACGCCGTCGAACGGGTATGGCTGATCAACCCCACGCGTAAAGCACTCGTCGTTGACGCATCGCCAATAATAAGGCTGGTCTGCGCCTTCTGCGGCAATCATTTCATCACCACAAATGGGGCAAGTTCCTTCGGGTGCCCCGTGTGCAGAAATGAGCTCGTGTAGCCGCAGAATCTGGAAATAGTCTTTCAGGACAACTTTGCTCTTCCGACGTTCCATTATCTCTTGCGTGTTGGAGAAGCTGAGTGGGTTCAGTGACCCAGACCAAGTAACATCTTCATCGACGAAAACCAGCTTCTCGTGCATACCCAGTTTGTGAATAACTGCTATTCCCGTCTGCGTAAGCTGATTCTCAATGACCTTGATGGCTGACAGTTTGAGCTTACCCCCATCTTTCGACAGGAAGGGGCACGAATTAAGATGTAGCAGTA
>CAZWDH010000449.1:0-3803 GCA_964632865.1 uncultured Nitrospiraceae bacterium | reverse complement strand
CGTGCCTGATCTGCTGCGCCTTGCTCATTGTCCCGCGCATGGACGTGGAATCGCCTGGGCGCGGGATCATGGCGGCCCGCAGCGGCACGGTTACCGAAGTAAACGAATCCGTGATTGTGGTCGACGGGCGGACCTACCCCTTGAAGTCGTGGGCCGGCCAGACCATCACGCGTGAACAGCGGGATACAGACACGTTGATCTGGCCAACGTCCGCTACGTGGCAGCAGCCTGCGGTTAAGGCCGGTGACTTCGTGGAGCGGAAGCAACTGCTAGCGCGCGGTGTCACACACATTTACTTCCAGGCCAACGTATGGGTTTTTACCGGACTAGTCTTCATTGTCGGAATCATGATGGGAATCGGCAAGGCCGCAGTGTACAAGCACATTCCCGAATATTTCCCGCGCGAGGTGGGCGTTGTCGGAGGCATAGTCGGTGTGCTTGGCGGACTGGGTGGATTCGTGTGCCCCATCATTTTCGGATACCTGATCGAAATCACCGGAATCTGGACCACATGCTGGATGTTCTTCACCGTTTTGTCCGGAGTGTGCCTGTTCTGGATGCATAAAGTGGTGCAGCGGATGCTGCATGAGGCCGTGCCGGAACTCATGCACAACATCGAAGAGATCGAACACGAAATGGCCCGGCGGAAGTTGCTGAACGCATGAGTGAGCCGATCATGGGGTATCGTCAAAAAGCCGTAGAGCAAGGGGCCGTGCTGAACGCGAGAGGCCTTGCCCTGTGGAATCCGGAAGATCAAGCATTCTGGGAACGCACCGGCAAGCGCGTGGCGAACCGCAATCTCTGGGTGTCTATTCCAAATCTCTTGTTTGCGTTTGCCGTCTGGATTCACTGGAGTGTGGTTGTCGGATTGGTGCAGGGCGTCCATGATGCCACCCCCGCTTACTTCAACTTCGGTTCCGGTCCGGACGGGACTCCGCAATCGGGCGAGGCATACCGCGCCATGATGTATATTCTGCCCGCCGTGGCGGGCCTTGCCGGGGCAACGTTGCGCATTCCCAACTCGTTCATGGTCAGCATTTGCGGTGGACGCAACGTTAAAGCCATGACGACAGCACTGCTGATCCTCCCCGCGCTGGGGACCGGTCTCGCCCTGCGCAATCCGGACACGCCTTTTACCGTGTTTGTCGTTCTAGCGGCTCTTTCGGGCGTTGGCGGCGGCGCCTTTGCGTCCTCCATGTCCAATATCAGCTTCTTTTTCCCAAAACGCGTGCAAGGGCTATCACTTGGTTTAAACGCCGGTTTGGGGAATTTGGGCGTTGCGATCATGCAGATCGCGACGCCGCTGGTGATCACCTTAGGTGTGTTTGGAGGCACGCCGCGTCCGATTGGCGGTGAAAACGCCTGGATCGAAAATGCGGGCTTCATGTGGGTGCCCGTGTTGATTCTCTTTTCGCTGCTGACGTGGTTTCTCATGGACAATCTCCCGCAGCACAAGTGCGGCCCGGCGCCCGTTGCCGTCGCGCGGTATCTCTGGTTGGAAATGCTGGGATTCGCAGGGGCGGCGATGGGTATCGTGCTTCTGATTGTCCCGTGGGGCGGCTTCCCGGAGCTTGCAAAAGTCTCGATTGTGCTGCTCGTCACGGTCGTCGTGACACTGCTTCTGCTTCGCTTCATGACCCCGGGCGAGACCCGGCAGAATCTCGCACGCCAGTATGGAATCTTCAAAAACAAACACAACTGGATCATGACCTACCTCTACACGATGACGTTCGGGTCGTTCATCGGGTACGCCAACGCATTTCCCAAGCTGTTGAAGGATGTATTCGGATACATCCGGGTTGATGAGACCGGCGCTCTCCTGCCGCAGGCGATCGTGAATGAGAGCGCGCCCGACATATTGAAGTTTGCGTTTCTCGGAGCCGCCATGGGGGCCGCGATACGCCCCTTGGGCGGATGGCTCGCCGACAAGTGGGGGGGCGCCCGGGTCACTCACTGGGACACGATCGTCATGATTGGTTCCGCGATTGCTTGCGGTTGGGTGGTGCGCATGGCGAGCACATCGCCTCGTCCGGAGACGTACTTCTGGCCTTTCCTGGCGTTGTTCATCGTGTTATTCGCCACGACCGGAATCGGCAACGGCTCTACGTTCCGTATGATCGCGGTAATCTTCAAACCGGAACAGGCCGGACCGGTTCTCGGCTGGACTTCCGCCGTCGCCGCCTATGGCGCCTTTCTCATTCCCATCGTGCTTGCATCGCAACTCAAATCCGGCAGACCGGAGTATGCCATGTACGGGTTCGCAGTTTATTACGTGACCTGTTTGCTTCTCAATTGGTGGTATTACGCCCGAAAGAATCCAGAGGTCGCATGTTAACGAGATTCATGAACAAGACGGTGACAACGGGAGTCCTGGTCGTTGGACTTGGCCTGAGTGTGATCACGCTTGGCGTGGCAGCACGCACCTATCACTTGCCCGATAACCACCAGGGATACGAACCGGCTCAGCCCATAGCGTTCTCCCATCGGCTCCACGCGGGTGAACTCGCAATGGACTGCCGGTATTGCCATACCTCTGCGGATAAAAGCCGGTATGCGGGCATACCGTCGCCGGATGTTTGTATGAACTGCCACAAGTTCGTCACCGCACCAATCGGGGCGCTTCGGGCAGAGGAGCAGCGGGCTACCGAGGAGCAGCGGGAGCCGCAACCGGTCGTTTCACCGGAACTCGCAAAACTTTACGCGGCGATGGGTATGGATGAGTCGGCCGCGCCGGTTCCCGGCGCCGAGGCGGAGGGCGTCGAGTGGGTAAAGATCCACAACCTTCCGGACTACGTCTACTTCGACCACCGGCCCCATGTGAACGCCGGCGTCGATTGCCAGACCTGCCACGGCAACGTGGAGTCGATGGAGCGGGTACGCCAAGTGGAAAACTTGTCTATGGGATGGTGTGTGAACTGCCACCGCCAGTCCAACCAGATCGGCGTGCAGGGAAAACCGGTGCACGCGCCGACGGACTGCACGGCCTGTCATTACTGATCCTAAGCGATTCGAGTGGAGTCTACGACATGTCATCCAATTACATACAGCGGTACTGGAAAGACCCGGGCGGCGCGGATCCGGAAGAGCTTGGCAACGACCTGGCCCCCTGGATGGAACCGGCACCCGGCGAAGTCAGCCGTCGGAGTTTCCTCCGGGCAGCGGGGTTCACTGCAGCCATCGCCGCGGTCGGGTGCGGCAAAGCCCCGGTAGAAACGGCGCTCCCCCTGACAGCCAAGGCTGAAGGAGTGGTTCCGGGCCGGGCGCGTTACTTTGCGACGACCTGCGGTGCTTGCGAAGCGGGATGTGGCGTCTTGGTAAAGAGCCGCGATGGCAGGCCTATCAAGCTGGAAGGTTTGCCGGACCATCCACTAAACCGCGGAGGACTGTGCGCCGTCGGCCAGGCCGCATTGCTTGGGCTCTACGACAGCCGGCGATTCGCCGGTCCGCTTCACGAAGGTGGTGGCGTGGACTGGCAGGATGCAGACGCGGCAATTCAAGCGAAGTTGGCCGAGGCGCGCAGTACCGGCGGCAAAGTCCGTTTGCTAACCGGTACGATAACAAGCCCCACGCTGCGCGCGGCGGTCGCACGTTTTCTTGGGGGCTTTCCAGATGCGCGCCACGTGATGTACGACGGATTGTCTTGTTCGGCCGTTCTCGACGCACACGCGGATACCCACGGCGTACGGCGGTTTCCGAAGTTCCGGTTTGAGCGATGCGACGTCATCGTCGGTATTGACGCAGACTTCCTGGGGACCTGGGTCAGTCCCGTCGAGTTTGCCGCAGGGTACCGGGAGCGCCGCAAG
>CAZWDH010000448.1:0-3849 GCA_964632865.1 uncultured Nitrospiraceae bacterium | reverse complement strand
ACAGGGCGGACATTATCAACTTGCGCTTACAGTACTTGGAGGGTGCGTTGGCATCGGTGGCCCACCACGGTGTCGTGCCAGCACGAAAGATTTTGGGGAGCTACCTGCACGATAAGCGCAAACCACTGAGGAGTAAGGAATTATGTATATATCATGGAGAGAGACGGGGGCCGTAGTCCTTGTTTGCATCTTCACCAGTACCACAGCGTTCAGTGAGGCCGCAAAGACCGTGAACGCTGACGCTATCGAAGCGGTAAAAAACGGTCAACGCACAGACGCTAACGCCGCGTGGTGGGATGTCAATCCGGAAGACGCCACCGATGCAATCCAATCCGCCATCGATTCGGGCGCGAAGACGGTGACGGTGCCCTACATGGGCGCGCCGTGGACCGTCCGTCCCATCAAGCTGCGCAGCAATCTGGAACTGATCTTCGAACCCGGCGTGCTGGTCCTGGCGAAGGCAGGCGAGTTCAAAGGCAAAGGGGACTCCCTGTTCACCGCAACGGACGCTACGGATATCACGATTCGCGGGTATGGGGCGGTGCTCCGCATGCGGAAGCCCGATTACCAGTCCGACGCTTACGAGAAGGCGGAATGGCGCATGGGCTTCGCGTTCCGGGGTTGCAAGCGGGTTCTGGTCGAGGGCGTTCGCGTGGAAAGCAGCGGGGGAGACGGGTTCTACATCGGTGCCACGGGTGAAAATTCCTGGTGCGAGGACGTCACCATCCGCGACTGCATCTGCGACGACCATCACCGCCAGGGGATCAGCGTGATCAGCGCGCAGAACTTGCTGATTGAAAACTGCGTATTGTCCGGCACGGAAGGCACCGCGCCGCAAGCCGGCATCGATCTTGAGCCCAACAGCGAAAACGAGCGGTTGGTCAATTGTGTCATTCGCAACTGCGTCATCGAAAACAACGCGGGGAACGGCATCCTCCTGTATCTGCGGCCCCTGACCAGCGCCAGCGAACCGGTGTCGATCCGGTTCGAGGACTGTGTCGTGCGGATGGGCAAACCCGGCGACACTCTGGCCGACTTCACCGATGTCAAAATGAAAGGCGGCGCGGGAATTCGCGTCTCCGCCCTCCGCGACGATGGCCCCCAGGGAACCATCGATTTCGTGAACTGCACCGTCGAAAACGCCGCCGAAGAATGCGTAGCCCTGTCCGAGAAGTCCGCGAAATCCGCCATCGTTCGTTTCGAGAACTGCAACTTCGGCCAATCCTGGGTCGCCGCCAACCGGGGATACTGGAAACCCCGCGTCCCCATCTCCATCAGTGGACGCCGCCCAGAAGTCGCTGCAGACCTGGGCGGAATTGAGTTCGTCGGTTGCCATGTCTTCGATACCGTGGCACGCCCCGTCATCGCCTATCTCCCCGCCGAGGGCGACGTGGCGCTGCGAAACATCGGCGGAACCATCTTCGCCCACGGCGCGGCGGTCGCCCGAGCGGATTTCGGCGATTCTGCCGAGAACATATCCTTGGAAGTGCTTTCGACGAAGGAGTAAGGCTCGGGGGGTCAGAAGACTTGGGCGGGGACGCCCAAGCCACGGCTCAATGCCTCGCGTAACTGACCGACGAAGTCAGGCGGCAGAATGGGCCTAGATTGAAAGGTCCATGTCGTCCATACCGTCCATATCGTCCATGCCCGGACCATTTCGCTGTTCCACCAGCCTTTCCATTTCGGATTTCGGGCTTCGAATTTCGGATTTGCCTTCTGTGTAGTACTTTGCGGCGTAGGAAGTTACACAACGTTAATCTCTTGACTTATCCCATGGCCTATGTTAGTTTTTCTTAACGGCCAGCGGAGTTGCGGACCCAGGGTCGTTCAGCTCGGAGGAGTCAGGTGCGGTTAGTCGAAGAACATCCCCTCCCACAGTCACCCAAGAAGGCGCCTGAGGTGTTGGTCGTCGGCGGTGGCAAGGGCGGGGTGGGCAAAACCTGTTTCTCGGTGAATATCGCCGTCGAGATTGCCCGAAAAGGCTGGCGCGTCGTCCTCGTGGACGCCGATCTCAGTTGCTCCAACGTGGAAACTGTGCTTGGCGTCGAGACAGGTTTCAAACTCGACGACTTCTTCTATCAGCGCGGCGGCAAGGATATCCGCGCCATCCTCACCGAAACGCAGTACGAAAATCTTGCACTAATACCCGGCACCACCGGTCTGCTTGATGTGGCAAATCCCAAGTATCAGCAAAAGGTGGCCTTCATCCGGGAACTCGGACAGCTCGACGCGGATCTCATCATCGTCGACCTTGACGCGGGCGCACATTTGAATACGCTGGACTTCTTCTTGATGACCGACACGAATGGCGTTCTCGTGATCACTCCGGAGAAGACAAGTATCGACAACGCGTTTAAGTTTCTCCGCGCGGCCCTGTTCCGGAAGATCGAACGATTTTACCAGAGTCCCGAAGTGGCGCTCCTGCTAAAACGGAATCAGACCTTGCGCGAATTCATCGACAGCGTGCGGTCTTCCGAGATTTTTGAGGAGAAGACGCGAAAGCGGGTCTGCGGCGAGATCGTATCCATCGCGCGAGCCATCAAACCGAAGATTGTCGTAAACCGCGCGCGCAACGCCTACGAGGCCCAAATCGCGGCGAATATTCTGTCCAAGCTCGCCCGGCAGCAGTTGATGGTGGAGCCCGAGAATCTCGGGTTCTTGTACTTTGATAAATGCGTTCCGGAGGCGGTCAACTGCGGAACACCGTTTGTCGTGAGTCACCCCAGGCAAAAGGTAACGGCCTGCGTGGCTGATATCGCCAATCGACTGGGATACTTCTAGTAGTAATTCCCACTCCGAATCTCTTACACGCGGCGGTGAAGGGTGCTTGTGCGAAACGACGGCCACCAGCCCGAACTGGAATGTGTCAAGCTTACAGCCCCCAATAGTCGGTTTCGGGGCTTGCTACACCAGACGTCCAGCGGTTCCAGTCCTTGAGAATCCGCTGTACGAGGGGGCATTGTCGGGCGTCCACAATTTGGTCGGCCAGAGCCTCGGCTTTCGCTCGCAGTTCTAGCGAGCGGTCGTTCTGCCGGCAAATGCGCGCTTCGATGAGTACGGCGCGCAGTTGGCACTTTAGATTTCCGGTGCGAACACCGTATGCGGTGGCTTGTTCGAGATAGTCTCGTGCAATCTCATAGTCGCCTTCGAGCTTCGCAAGACCCGTCAAGGTGAAATCGCCGAGGTCCCCCCAGAGTCCTTCGGACTCCTGGCCCTGGTGGACTTGTCGCAACGTTTGCCGCGCCCGTTCGAACTCTCCCTGCACACGGTCTACTTCAGCGAGTCCTACCAGAATGAGGCCCGCCACGCGCAACTCTGCCATACCGCCAATTTCCACCTCCAAAGCGGTTTCGAGCAGGGAACGCGCGTCCGCGGACTGTCCCCTCGCCAATTTGGTCATACCGCCGTACAAGTAAATCAGCGCTTTCGCGCCGCTACCGCCTGCGCCAGACGAAAGCTCCACACCGCGACGGAACCACGGCTCCACCTCCGGTGAGGGATAGAGGCCCGCGTATCGGTTGCAGCACAGAAAGTCACTGCAAGTCATCTGCGTAACCCGCTCGTAGCGAATCAGCTCTTTGAGATGCTCCTGACCGTATGCCCCGGCTACCAACTGACCGCATCGGACGCTGGTAAACGCAGAGAACCGCCTCAAGTCGTTCCTACCGGATCGCTCAAGGTGCAGGAAGTTTTCATTTGCCATATCCAGTACAGCCTTTGCATCGCCATATCGTGCACTCTTGTATAGTTGGTACCCATCCCACGCGATCGCTCGATTGGAGGCGCGCGGCGGCCCTTCGATCTGTTCTTGCATGCCGATCCAGTCCACGACGCGTCGAACGTGGGGAT
>CAZWDH010000447.1:1234-3898 GCA_964632865.1 uncultured Nitrospiraceae bacterium | reverse complement strand
CGGTGTCGTAATCCCCTACCGCCATATAGTCTTGGCCGTATTCTAGCAGATTCTTTCCGAGATCGCAAAGGAAATTGTACTGATCCATCCCCGCGGTCAGGGCGGAAACCAGCTTGGCTTCATCGGCCGGAAGCCCGCTTGCGATAAGCGCTTCCGCCCTCGCCAGTGCCGACTCCAGGGAGTAGGCGCTGGCCTTGGGGAGGCTCTGCGCGATGCGCAACGCTTCGAGGGCCCCGGCGAGGTCATTCTGCTCGAGGCGCAGCTTGGCTTCGAGGTAGTAGGGCAAGGCGTTATCGGGATCCAGCGTATAGAGCGTCGGCAATTGGCTCATCGCTTCCGCTTCGGTACCTGGCTCTTCGGCTTCGTCGTACGCCTGGGCGAGTTCCAGCCGGGCGTAGGGATCATCCGGATTTTGACCGACGACCGTGAGCAACACCTGCGCGGCTTCCTGGGCCGTCAATGACTCGGCTGCACCCACTATCACTTGTGGTGAGGAGTCAGGGTCCTGCGCGAGGTCAAGGGCTTGGTCCCGTTTGAGGGATGCCCATTGCACGAGGCGGGAAATTCCCCGCCGGTCGTCCGACGCGTCCCGGCGAGCGGTAAGAATCTCGTCCATGCTTGGAGCATCGAGTACTGGCTGTTCGGTTTCTTCAATCGTGCCGCCGGACAAAGCCAACTCTACTTCGTCGTTCAGTTTCTGCCGTTTCTCCAAAAACTCCTTGCGTTGGCGCGCCAGTTCGGTGTCGGATTCCTCAAGAGGTTCGTAATCCGGTGTGCCGGGTTCGGCGGGGGTATCGCTTCCGGGGCCTGCAAGTTGTTCTTCGGAACCGGGCCCGTCGACCGGGGCCGGGGGCATGGAGGCGTAAATCAGGTATCCGACCGCGCCCAGAATAACCGCGGCCGCGGCGGCCACGCCGAACCAGGTCCGGCCGCGCTCCCGGCGGCGCGCGCGCTCGGCGTCGATGGATACGAGCTTGGGCCGGCCGGCTTCCGAAATGGTGCTCATCACCGTCTGGACGAGGTCCACTTGGGGGGATCGGGATGCGAAGGCGCGTCCCATGGCGTCAAGGTCCGCGTGGGCGGCTTGAAGCCAGGAAAGCTCGCGGCGATAGTCCTCTGACGACGCGAGCCGCGCTTCAACGCGGGCCGCGTCTTCAGGGCTCAATTCGCCCTCCAGGAGCGCGATCAGCTCCTCCTGGATTCTTTCCAATTCCCCAGTGTTCACAAGTCGTCCTTTGCCGATTGATACACGTCCCGCAACGACTTCAGTATGCGGTGCAACCGAGTTCGCACCGCGCCCTCGGTGCTGCCGACAATCTCGGCGATGTCCCGTGCCTGCATCCGCTCGAAGAACCGCAGCGTAACGATTTCCCTCGACTCCTCGTCCAGCGAGGCCAAGGCCTCCGCCAGGAGTTCGTATCGTTCCGCCGTCATCAGTAACCCGTCAGGGCCATCGGACGGCGACTGCAATACCTCACCGGTGTCTTCGCGGGCCGAACTCGCGTACTCTTCGAGCGATTCCATGGGAACCGCCTTCTTGCGTTTCAGTTCGTTCAAGCAGAGGTTGCGCGCGATGCACAACACCCACGGACGAAACTTGCGGCTCGCGTCAAACCGTGCCCGCGCCACATACACCCGGATGAAGGTTTCCTGGGCCATTTCCCGGGCCCGTTCCACATCCCGTACGTAGTGGAGACAGAATCTGAAAATGTCGTTCTGGTACCGATGGACCAGCGTGCCGAGGGCATCCGCCGTGCCGTCGCAGAGCAGGCACATCAGTTCCTCATCCGTCTGAGATTGGTTACTCAAACGGTAGTCCATACCCGGTAACGGGTTACGCTGACCTTGAGGTTTCGTTGCCACGTCCCGGTCTCACCATAAATACAGTCCGTTCTGCCAAACATCACAAGTAGTTGGAATCCCTGAAAATCGGCACGACAGCCGCACTCAATACCATGAGTGTACGGCAATGCCGGGCCATTCGCCAAGCGAGCCGCAATGACGGACCCGTCAAGAGCCATCTCGTCCGATGCGGCCGGTCGCGCCCAGCCGGTTCTCGACCGCGGCCGCCGCGTCAAACACATTATCGGTCGCCAATTGCCGCAGACTGGCCTGGTCGGGTTGCCGCGCCATGGCCACCATTCGGTCGGACGCCACAAGCATGGCGTTCCACGCTTCCCCCTCCGAAGACGCGGCCTGAATGCGGCGTCTCAGGTCGCTGACGCGTGGCGCGAACGCGTCGAGCGACCAGTCGCGGAAGGCCTGACCGGGGGACGAGTCTTCTTTCGAGGCTCGATCCAGATACTCGCGCATTAGCGCAATCATCTGTTGCGACAACGCTTCAAGCGATTCATCGCTCGAAACACCTTCTTGCGCGGCACGCGACGGCGGCCTCTCACCGCGCAGACGCCACAGACTGGCGTGGTATGAAAGCGTCATTACGAGCAAGCCCGAACTCAGCAGCACGATGGTATAGCGCACTCGCCTACCCAAGCGTTGAAAAGCGGATTCTTGCGGGATGGGTTCTGACAATGATACTTCGCCCTCTCAGCGCAACAGCATACGCAGGTTTGACAGCTTCGCTTGCCACGCCTCGGCACGTTCGAAATCCGGATAGGCCTGTTCCAGGCGTTTGAATTCAGGCGTATGGATTCTCCGGCGTCC
>CAZWDH010000447.1:0-1224 GCA_964632865.1 uncultured Nitrospiraceae bacterium | reverse complement strand
GAAGCATTTCGTGAAACACGATGTACCGGACGAAAAACTCGGGTACTTCGACCCGATCCAGATAGGGGTGAATGCGAATCAAATGTTCCTCGACCGAGTAACTGCCGAACCGGATCGACCGCCGCTTTTTCCCCGTCGGCCTGCGGCCCCAGGTGATGGCGGCGTCGATGGTCCCATGGAAATATGCGTCGTTTACTTCCCGATACATGGTGCGAAGGTCGTACACCGTGCCCACGGGATAGAGGCGGCGCTGGGCGTTCGTCCGCCTACGCACGAGATGCCGGTTGCTTCGAATGAACCGGTCGATGACGTCGCCTGAACGCTGGCACGAAGGCCGCTTGAGCCATGTGGCCAGCGCCTGCACCACGTCGGGGTCGGCCCCGAGAAACATGTGGTGCATGCGCAGCGCGACGACGCCGGAGACAGGATGGTGCTTCACCGACATGACCGTGTGAGAGTTGTCGGTAAGAACCAGGTTCAGGCGCAAGCCGGATCGGCTTTCCAGTTCTTTATGGAGCGACCCCGGATCGCGAAAGGCGAATTCGAGTTGCATGATCGCTGTCGTTCTACCCGCAAGTGCGGCGTCTCGACTTGCTTGTCAAGAGCCGAAGATTTTGTGTTGACCTTGTGATCCTATGCCACATCCTGTACGAAAAACAATCCGTCAGAGTATTGGGATTGGTTAGGCGGAACGCCCGTGCTGCGGCCGAATTGCGGCCCCGCGGGACAATTGACAAGGGTTTTCCCCTGTGCTAGACTGCCTTTGCTCGCAAGCGGAAGCGTAGTATCTCTTTATCTGGAGAGGAGGGTCTCGTGGGAGCGTTCAAGAAAACGTGGGCGAAGTTCTTCGCGATGGTGCTGGTTGCGGTAGTGGTTCTCGCGCCGTTCGCGGTGGTCGCGGAGGGATACGATCCCGACCAGGAGATTCCTGCGCCGACCGGATTTGAAAAGCGGTTGACCAAGCTGGGCCGCGGCCTGTCCAACGTCCTGTTGGGTTGGGCGGAGATCCCGGTCACCTTCGACGAGAAACTGAAAGAAGGAAAGCCGCTGGGCTATCTCGTGGGCGTGGTTCCGGTGCTCGGCACGACGCGTGCGTTTCTTCGCACAGGTACCGGCGTATTCGAGATGGTCACTTTCCCGGTGTCTGACCTTGAGGTCAATTTCGAACCGATTCTCGAGCCCGAGTACATCTTCTAAATCGGAGAACACGGTCCACTCCCGCAG
>CAZWDH010000446.1:0-3920 GCA_964632865.1 uncultured Nitrospiraceae bacterium | reverse complement strand
GTTGCGCAAACGCGTTGCGCCAATTCCCCCTTCGAAGGGGGATTAAGGGGGATGTTCTTCGCCGTTTCGATCCGCCACGGAGTTGGATCCATGCCCATGCATCGAGTTGGATTTCGTGCGGGCAAGTCGCTTAAATAGATGAAGGCAGGGGAGGGACGATGAATGCCGACGTTTCAGGAGGAACTCGAGGCCAAGCTGAGCGTTATCGAAGACCTGCCGACCTTGCCTGCCATCATCATGGAATTGGAGCGCATGCTCCACAACGACATGGTCAGTGCGGCGGAAGTCGGCGTGGTCATCGAAGAAGATCCGGCGATTGCCGCAAGTGTGCTGCGCGTGGCCAACTCGGCCATGTTCTACAGCAGCGTGTCGGGGACGATCGTCTCCATCCGCGACGCCATCGTTCGCCTCGGGTTCAAGGAGATTCATCAGGTCGTGTCCGCGGCGGCTTTCATTCGCGCCTTCGGAAAACTCGCGCGCCGCGTCGATCCCCAGCACTTCTGGAAGCGGAGCCTGTCCACCGCCGTCGCCGGGCGCGTCATCGCGAATGCCATCACGAAACAGGTCCCCTTCTACGAGGAAGACGCGTACGTGGCCGGTCTGCTTCACGACATCGGACTTCTTGTTCTCGACCAGCTTTTCGCCGAGGCCTACGATCGGGTGGAGGCGGCGATGGAAGGGCAGACCGTTTCCTGGGCGGAAAAGGAACGGGAAGTGCTCGGCCTCGACCACGGCCAGATCGGCGGGTTGCTGCTGGACAACTGGAACCTGCCCGAAATCGTTGTGGAAGCCGTCCGCTGGCACAACCAGCCCGACCAGGCCAAGCCCGACGCCCAAGTCACCGCCCAAGGCGTCCAACTCGCCGAACTCGTCGCCGAAACCCTCGACACCGAGGAGATTCCCGAAGAGCAAATGCAGGCCCTCCTGGCCCACCCCTCGTGGGAGATCTTCGGCATCGACCAAGCCCGCGCCGCCAAAGTCCTCGAAGACACCCGCAGCCTAAGCAACCCCGTGTTTGCGTTGGTGTGACGCGACCTACTCACGCGACCATTCAATCCCCGTGCTCCCCGTGTCCCCGTGATTCTCCCGTTTTCCATTTTGACCACGGGGACACGGGGAGCACGGGGAAACGCAATGACCGAGTGTCCATCCTGGAAGTGTTGACGCGGTGCCGGACTTCCTGGCCGCGTACGGGGATGGGTTCCTATTGCTTGGTTGCTACGAAGATCATCTCGCGTGAGTCATCGGCGAAGGGTGACTTGTCGAAGTCTCCGAAGATATCGGCGACGGCGAATCCGCAGCGGGCCAACATACGCTCGATTTCATACCGGAAAAAGTACCGGAAGGGAAAGGCGTGGACGAGCCGCTCTTCGCGACCGTCCGGATACGTGACGTAGAAGATCATCTCCACATCCATCATTTGCCGGGAACGGTGTTGAGCGGCGATTCGGTGAGTCTGGCGCAACACGCTGCCGTCAGAAAGCGCGACGCCAGAGCAGTCCTCCTGCTCGTTGAAGCAGTTCGGGCCGCACAGGTACTCCAGATTGGGGTGGAAGAGATCGAGGATGAGCGCGCCGCCGGGACGCAGGTGCCGGTTTGCGCATCGAAGACAAGTCAATTGATCTTCCACCGAAATGAGATGTTGAAACGGCCGAAAGGGTGTGGTGACCAGGCTGAAGGTTTGCCCCAAATCGAAGTTCGTCATGTCGCCTTGGATGATGCTGACGCGGTCCTGGACTTCGAACGCCGCCTTTTCCAGCCTGGCGCGGCATTTCGCCAGCATCCGTTCCGACAGGTCGAGTCCCACAATTCGGCAGCCGGACTCGGCTACCGGAATGAGCACGCGACCTGTCCCGCACGCCAACTCGAGAACCGGGCCGTCAACGGAACACGCGTAGTCTACGTAGAATGTAATATCTTTGCGGGCGCCATACGCGGGGAGTTGATCGTACAGTTCCGCAACAAAGGGTTGGTCCTCGTATCCCCCAAACTTGCTCATCGAGTCGCTCCGATCTGGTCGTACGTATTTGCCAATTACCGGCGGCTATGCATACCAGGGTGGTGGGGCCGGTGAGGGCTGTGACGCTCTACCGCGTCGAAGGGCCGTGTAACTTTAGCCCACGCGCGCGATCTTCTCGGCATGTGCGTCGACCGCGCGGACAATCTCCTGGAGCGCGTCCACTTCCGTATCTTCGAAGTACGACTCGCCGCATTGCGTGCAAACCCATGCGGGATCCTGGTCGAGGCGGACGTGAACCCCATTTCGATCGATATGAAATGGCGCGGTACCACGCACCATTTCACCTCGGCAACACATGCATTTCATCGCCAAGACCCTTGTTCGATGATCGCTTTGTTCATTGCACTTGGAGGTGTTTTCATTGGTCTTCGGGCAGTAACTTCCTGAGGGCGGCGATCAGTTCCGGAACGCGCCGGGTGGCGACGGCCCACATGGCCTCGTCCAGAATCTCCCCGTAATCATGGGCCAATACGTTGCGTTGACCGACAATCGAACGCCACGGAATATCTGGATTCGCTTTTCGAGTCGCATCGGAGACGCGTCGCGCCGCTTCGCCGACGATCTCGATGTGCCGTTCTACCGCGCCGCGCATCATTCGGTTCGACAGATACTCCTCGTAAGAATGCCCCCGAACGAATTCTTCGACGGCCAATGCCGCATCCAGCATGTCCCACAAATATGCCTTGTCTCTCTGGTCAGGCCGCATAGATCACTTCCCGATTTGTGAGGATTTCTTTGCGGCGATAGGGATTGCGCAACGCTTCCTTTACGACAAGATCCACGTCTCGTTCCACGATTGACATGAGGTCCTCGCGCATGGCTACCAAGTCCCAAAGATCCCAACCCGCGTCCGACTCGAAACTCATCAGGAAGTCCAGATCGCTCTCCGGCCCAAAATCGTCCCGCAAGGCGCTGCCGAATAAGGACAGTTCCCGTATCCGCCATTTTCTGCAAAACGTGGCCAGGGCGTCCTTATTCAGTTGAACTTGTGAGTTCATGGTTCACCCTCCCTGACGAAAAGCGTACCTCACGTCGTTCCCAGCAATCCACAGCCCTTCAGCGCGCATATTCTCAACGTTTATCACCCCATATCCGTGGGCGTCTTGGCTCTCCGGTGCGAAGGGGTGAGGCGGTGAAGCTCGGCGAACCAGTTTTGGACGACGACGATTTCTGAGGCGGGCGGCGCGGCGGCCGGGGCGTCGGTTTGTTTGATCATGAGGAAGCGGGAACCGTCCGCCGCGACGTGGTAGGTGAAGGCGCGGATGGCGGGGGCAAAGTAGTTCCACGAGAACAGGCGGCGCGGTTCGGATGCGGAGAACTTCGGTTCCGTCTGGATCGTTACCGCCATGAGCGCGTCGCCTTCGCGGTAGTACAATTCGCGTCCGTCCGGGGACCATTCCGGTTCGACGCCGCCGTCGAAGGAGACCTGCCATTTGCCGCCGCGGTCGGGGAAGGGTTGCACGTAGACTTCTTCGCGGCCTGTCTCGCCGCCCACGTATGCGATGAACCGGCCGTCCCGTGAGAGCGAAGGCGCCCGCTCGAAGGCACCGGGGTCCGACCAAAGCCGCAATCCGCTAGTGCCGTCGGGCGAGCACAGCGAGATATGCACGTTCTGTTTAGTGCTGTACTCGACGAGCACGATGTGTTGGCCGTCGGGCGACCATGCGTGGGGGTGATGGACGTTGGGACTGAGTTCGAGAATGGTCGGCTCGCCGGTTCCGTCAACCCGTTTGCGGCAGAGCGCAGGTCGGCCGTCGTGGGAGGTTGAGAAGATCAGTTCCTCGCCGTCCGGTGACCAGACGGGGTATTCGTTGTTGGCCTGGTCGAAGGTTAAGCGCGCATTGGTGCCCTTGGTCAGATCGATGATCCAGATGTCGCCCTTAACGCTCACGGCGGCGCG
>CAZWDH010000445.1:0-3940 GCA_964632865.1 uncultured Nitrospiraceae bacterium | reverse complement strand
TAGTCCGGGTGCGCGTCTCGCGCGATCAGTTCGGGCACGACCTCATACATACTCTGGAGACTTTGAACTGCGTCCCGAAAGGCAGCATAGGCCAGCGCGGTCGATAGATCGCCAATATGCTGACTTGTGAAGACGCGGTTATCGTGCACTACCGCGACGGTATTTTTCAGGTGGGCTCCCACGGCAAGAATGGGCGGGCTGGGTTCGTCGAGAACGATCGGCAGTGGCGCGTACCCCCGTGCGCGGCGAAGCAACATCGGCCGCCCCGCCACGATTCGGACGACGGAATCGTCGACGGGCCGGGCAATAGGGCGGTCGTGCACGAGAAACACATCCGCGACGCGCCCCAGCCGCTCCACGACGCCGGCCTCGTCGGTGCAGATGGGTTCCTCCGCAAGGTTGCCGCTGGTTGCCACGAGTGGTCTCTCGATGCGCTGCATCAACACGTGGTGCAGCGGCGTGTAGGGAAGCATCACGCCAAGGTAAGGATTCTTGGGCGCCACCGGCCCAGCCGGCCCCGAGACGCCTTCCCGCTTGGGCACAATCACAATGGGCGCCTGATGCGACAGCAGTAGCGATGCCGCGAGATCCGAGATATCGCAATGTTGCCGGACGCTGTCCAGCGACGGATACATGATCGCGAACGGCTTTTCCTCGCGATTCTTGTGCTGACGTAGACGCATCACCGCCGTAGCATCCGTTGCGTCCACCATCAGGTGGAATCCGCCCAGCCCTTTTACGGCGGCGATCTGCCCGCGTAATAGCGCGTCTGCACAAGCCTCGAGCGCGGTGCCACGGACTGCAATGCCTCGCCCCGCATCGTCAATCAGCGCGAGCTGCGGACCGCATCGAGGACACGCATTGGGCTGGGCGTGAAACCGGCGGTTCGCCGGGTCCTCGTACTCTGCCCGGCACTCGGCACACATCGTAAATCCGCGCATGGTCGTGTTTGTCCGGTCGTACGGCAATCCGGTAATGATCGAGAAGCGCGGCCCGCAATGCGTGCAGTTCGTGAAGGGGTAGTGGTATCTACGGTCATTGGAATCGTTCATCTCGCGCAGACATTCGTCGCAAACGGCGATGTCGGGAAGTATTAGAGCCTTTTTTGACCCCAACGCACTGGGTCGAATTTCAAACGCGGGATATCCGGCGGGCGCGCATGACACCAGATCTAATTCCTGGATAGACGTGTGTGGAGGCGCTTCTGCCCTGAGATCGTGCATGAACTCCTCGATTGCGACCTGGGGTCCCTCGACTTCGATCCGTGCGCCTTCGGACGAATTACACACCCAGCCACAGAGGCGATGCCGTCGCGCAAGTCGATAAACGAATGGACGGAACCCGACACCCTGGACCACTCCTCTCACCGTAACTCGGTAACGGATCGCGGCGGGACCGCCGGCGGTTCTGCATTCTGAGACTATCGCTCGCACGTCCGGGAACCCCCCAATCTGGCAAGCCATGCCCCTCTAATCCAGTATATCACCTATGTGGAAAACGCGCGACAGAATTCGAAGAGAATCCCGACTACGACGGCGGAAACCATTGACGAATCGGGAGCACTGGTTCATGATGGTAAGGGGCCAAAGGGGGCGGCCATGCACGAGCTTTCGATAGCCGAAGACATTTTGGGACTCGTCGCTACCCGCATGGGCGTCGGGCAACAACTCAGCTCCGTTCATTTGACCTTAGGACCCTTGTCCGGCGTATCCGCAGACGCGCTACAGTTCTGTTTTCCCGAGTTGGCCGAACTTCAGGGGTTTGGCCGTCCGAAGCTGATCGTGGAAGAGCCGCCCGCCCAAATACGATGCCTGGATTGTGGATACGAGTACGGCCTTCGCGACTTCGGCGACGGTTGCCCCGTTTGCGGGTCCTGGAACCGGGAGGTTCGGAGTGGGAGACAGTTTACCGTGGACTGGATTGAGGTGGAGGACATTTGACATGGCTACGACCACGAAGCGGACCATCGACGTAGTCTCGCCGGTCATGGCGAAGAACAACGAGATCGCCGCGCGGAATCGAAAACGGCTTGATGAGGCACGAATACTCGGCATCAATCTGATTGGCTCTCCAGGTTGCGGAAAGACCACATTGCTCGAATCGATGGCGCCGGTCCTTGGCGCCTCCTTATGCGTCATCGAAGGCGACGTTCAGACCCGGCGCGACGCGGACCGGATCGAGCGCGCCGGCTGTACGGCATATCAGATTGAAACTCGGGGCGCATGTCACCTGAACGCCCAGGCCGTAAGTGAAGCACTGGACCATCTCGAACCCAAATTTGGAACTTGCCGGTACTTGGCCATCGAGAACATCGGGAACCTTATCTGTCCCAGCGCATACGACTTGGGCGAGCACGTGAAGGCCGGGCTCCTCTCGGTGCCGGAGGGTGACGACAAGGTGCTCAAATACCCGAGCCTCTTCAGCCGAATCGACGTGTTACTACTTACCAAGTCCGATTTACTTCCCGTTATGGAGTTCAACCTGGACCACGTGAAGACCGAATGCCGCAGCCTGCAACCCGACGTATTCATCCTCGAACTCTCGGGCAAGACCGGGCAAGGAGTGGAAGAGTTTTGCGGATTTCTCGACAAGAAGCGGCGAGCACTGCTTGTAGACGCATGAATCGAAACACTATTCCGGCCAGAAACCAGCCAATAGGTCCACGGTCGCGCAGACGGCAGGCGACAGTTCGGCGCCGAACTCCAAGGTTTCTGGTTGAACGGCAAGGACGTATACTTCGCCTTGCATCTGGGTCTTCAGGAAATCAATAAATGTGCCCAGTGACACGGTGTGCGTGGTAAGACCGGATTCGGCGAGGGCATCCCTGCTGAGGATGCTCCAAGACCCCGGCGTCAAGCCCAGATCCGCCGCGTCGACGAAAAGCACCGTATCCGGATTCGCACGAACAATCGGTCCTGCGTAGTTTTCCGGCACGGGTCCTGCATCCAGACATTGTGCAGAGCACCTATCCCGGACGCGGGCTACAAGCGCGGGTCCCAACCCGTCATCACCGCGCAACGAGTTGCCTACCCCTACGACGACCGTTCGCCCGTTTACGAGGGTCCGCAATTCGTTGGCGCTATTCTGCATCAACAGGTCGTGATGCGTGTCCATCGTGTTCTTCCACAGTTGTTAGTGTGGTATTGCGCCGGCACCGTGCGCAGAGGATCTTCACACGGTCTCCACGCCCCCCTACGCTGTGTTGCTTGGCAAGTAGTGAATCGCTCATCCCCAAGGATTCCAGATGGGAAAGGTACAACGTGGGATTTCCATACGACAGCTCGCCAAGACGTCGTGAAACCCAGGCCAGGTGGTCCATGCAGCCGATAACTGCTCCGCACATTTCGCAGAGCTGTAACGCTTTCGAAATCGTCTCGTAGGCCGATGCGCGGTCGAAAAACGATAGCTCCCATTGATCGGTACAGCGAATACCCTGATGGTCTGCGATGCACGCGGCCTCGCATTGTCCGCAGAAGATGCACGTGTCAGTATAGTGTATCATGACGCGCGTCGGATGGGCAACGCCATCCAGTTTGTCTTCGTGCGCGATTGCGTCCACCGGGCACACGGCTTCACAAGCGAGACACCCGACGCACTTGTCGGCATCGAACTGGGGCTGCCCCCTGAAATTTGGATGGGGAACATGAGGTTCAGCCGGAAACGGCGACGTGTACGGGCCCCGTACAACCGCCATGACCGCCTCACGCAGTTCCCTCAGTTTAGGATATCGCATGATCCGCTTCCCGCTCCGCGCCGATTTCGGCGGATTCGACCGGTATTCGCTTGTCTTCCTCATACTGGTCCACCACGCTGCCTTCCCAAAGGCGAATGCCCGCGGCGTGACCGCCTCGCGCAATGGCATGCGCCGCGACCGGCGCCGTCAAAAACACGAACAGGATGCACAGTCCAGCTTTCAGACCACCTCCTGATATGCCGAGTA
>CAZWDH010000444.1:0-3954 GCA_964632865.1 uncultured Nitrospiraceae bacterium | reverse complement strand
CCCTGAGTTTCCTGCGCTCCATTGGACACAAACCGATTCATCCTCCATAATCGAAGCTCGTCAACGATAGGGAGGCATCCATGAATCGCAGATCGTTTTTGTTCGCGGCGGGCGGGGGGATGCTGGCGACGGCTCTTGCGCAAGGCCAGGAAAAGACCGAAACAGCGCCTTCGCGCCCGAACATCCTCTGGATCACCTGCGAGGACATCAGTCCGCACCTGGGCTGCTATGGGCATGCGCAAGCCACTACACCCAACCTCGACAAACTTGCGAGCGAAGGGCTCCGCTACGATCTCGCCTTTTCCGTCGCGGGCGTGTGCGCGCCGAGCCGCTCCTGCCTCATCACCGGCATGTACCCGACGTCGCTCGGCACCTGCCACATGCGCTGCAACAATCCGCCGCCCGAAAACGTGAAATGCTTCTCCGAATATCTTCGCAACGCGGGCTATTACTGCACGAACAACGTTAAAACTGACTACAACTTCCCCGTGCCCGAAACCGCTTGGGACGAATCAAGTAAACAGGCCCACTGGCGTAACCGGCCCGATCCGGACCAGCCCTTCTTCGCCGTGTTCAACTTCACGATCACCCACGAATCCAAGATCGGGACCTTACCCGACGACCTGGGCGAGGGCGAACGCGAACTCCTCGTCGATCCGCCTCACGACCCCGCGAAGGCTGACCTGCCCCCGTACTATCCGGACACGCCGGTCACGCGCCGTCACTGGGCTCACTATTTTGACTTGATTACGGCAATGGACCGGCAAGCCGGCGAAGTGCTCCGCCAACTCGAAGAGGATGGTCTCGCAGAGAACACCGTGGTCTTCTTTTTCGGCGACCACGGCGTCGGGCTGCCCCGCGCAAAACGGTGGATGTGGGACTCCGGTCTGCACGTTCCGTTCATCGTGCGCTGGCCGGGGCAAATCGAGCCTGGCACCAGCACCGATCGGCTCGTGAGCTTCGTTGACTTCGGGCCTACGGCGCTGTCCTGCGCGGGGGTCACGGTGCCCGGCCACATGCAGGGGCTACCGTTTCTCGGTTCGGTGGCCCGGTCGCCGCGGGAATTCATCTTCGCCGCAAGGGATCGCATGGATGAAACCTACGACCTCATTCGCGCCGTGCGCGACAACCGCTACAAGTACATTCGCAACTACGAGCCGGAACGCGCGTACGACCAGTATCTGACCTACCCGGAGAGTTTCCCGGTCCTTCAGGAGATGCGGCGCGTCGAGAAGGCGGGCGAACTTAAGGGGCCGGAAACGTTGTTTTTCCGAGACCGCAAGCCGCTGGAGGAGTTCTACGATACTGAGTCCGATCCGCATGAACTGAACAACCTCGCAGACTCGCCCGAGTACGCGGAGAAGCTGGACCGGTTCCGCGATGCCATGAACACCTGGATGCGTACGAACCGCGATCTGGGCGCAGTTCCTGAATTCGCGCTGGAAGAATGCTTGGAACTTCGCGGCCAGGAGAGCTGGACGGTCAAGGCGCCGAAGTACAACCATTTATCCGATGCGGCGGAGTCCGTGTACGGGATGCCCGTCAATGGCGTGGTCGAACGGCTCAACAGCAACGATCGGCTCACGCGGCTCTGGGCCATCAAGACGCTGGGCGTGCTGGGCAAAGACGCCAAACCCATTCTCGTTCGCGCCATCGGCGAGGAGGATTCGGCTGTGGCATTCTGGGCGGCTATGGCGTTGGGAAGCTACGGAGCGCATTCGCCCGAGGCGTTGGAAGCACTGCGCAACGCCAAGGCGGAGGCCGCCATGCCCGTGCGCATCGCCGCCGCGCGTGCGCTTTACCCCATTGACGGCCCGAACGAAACGATACCCGTGTTTCTTGAGGGACTGAAAGACCCGAATGGATATGTCCGTTTACGCGCCGCGGAGGCGATCGATCGGTTGGAGATCGACACACCCGAGGTTCGTGCCGCCCTGGAAGCGACCGAAGGCGACGAGAACCAGTACGTGACCCGCATCGCCAAGCACGCGCTTATGTCGTAAC
Source organism: uncultured Nitrospiraceae bacterium (assembly GCA_964632865.1). Lineage (GTDB taxonomy): Bacteria > Hydrogenedentota > Hydrogenedentia > Hydrogenedentales > SLHB01 > JAHDWY01. Next base: position 1,950 of record CAZWDH010000444.1, on the reverse strand, counting down.
GCCGTTCGCTGTAGCCCAAGCGTTCCAGGCGGAATCGAGTGCTTGCGCGCGCTCGGGTTCCGTACCGGAAAGGTCATGCAACTCCGTCCGGTCCGCCGCCATGTCGTAGAGTTCCCATTCGCCCGTCTTCGTCGCGACGAGTTTGTGGTCGCCATGGCGGACGCCTTTGTTCCCGAAGTGCTCCCAGTACAGCCACTCATGCGGTTCCCGCGTGCCGCCGCGCAGAATAGGGGAGAGGCTCTTGCCAACGAGAGGGTGAACCGGCCGTTCATCAAAGGTCGATGGATACGCGGTCCCGCTCACGTCGCAGCAGGTGGCCATGAGGTCCATGATGATTCCCGGTTGCGACGTCATGCCGCCCGGCGCGATCTGGCCCGGCCAGCGCGCGATGAGCGGCGTCGAGATGCCGCCTTCATGGATCCAGTGTTTGAACATGCGGAACGGCGTATTGCTCGCGTTCGCCCAGGGCCGGTCGTAGGCGACGTAGGAGCCGGGCTCTCCCGGCTTCGCCCCTGGCAGGTTCTGATCCCGCCGGCCTGCGAGATCCTCGTGGCATCCCCCGTTGTCCGCCAGAAAGAACACGAGCGTGTTCTCCTCGGCGCCGGTGCGGCGCAATGTGTCGAGCACGCGCCCGATACCCTGATCCATGCGATCCACCATCGCGGCGTAGACACTCATAAGCAGCGACCAGCGATCCTTGTCGTCCACGTCCTCCCACGCAGGCACTTCCGGATCGCGCGGCGATAGAGCCCACGCGGGATCGATCAGGCCCATCTCCCGCTGGCGGCTGTACCGCTGCTTCCGCAGTTCGTCCCAGCCGATGTCGTACCGTCCGCGATACCGGTCGATATCCTCCGGCCACGCGTGAAGCGGCCAATGGGGTGACGTGTAGGACAGGTACATGAGGAAGGGTTCTTCCCGCTCCTCGTGATCTTCCAGGCATTCCACCGCGAAATCGGTGAACGCGTCGGTCGCGTAGTAGTCGTCGCCTTCCGGCGTGAACGGCGTATCGTCCTTCGCCATCGCGCGCCCTTCGTCCAGGCTCCAGTAACTGCTCGCGCCGCTGATCAGCCCGAAGTAGCGGTCGAATCCGCGTTGTCGCGGCCAATGTTCCGGCGCTTCCCCCACATGCCATTTGCCGGACATATAGGTGCGATACCCGGCCCCTCGCAGCACCTCAGCCATGGTGACGCATTGGTCGTTTAGGTATCCCTGGTATGGGCCCGGCTCGGCGGGTTTGTCTTCACGGCTCACCATCTTGCCCATGCCGGCCTGGTGCGGATACAACCCGGTTAACAGCGAAGCCCGCGAAGGACAGCACCGCGCCACATTGTAGAACTGTGTGAAGCGCATACCTTCATCGGCAAGACGGTTGAGATTAGGCGTGCGAATCTCCGACCCGTAGCAGCCGAGATCGGAATAGCCCATATCATCGGCGAAGATGATCAGGATGTTCGGCCGCTTCGCTTTGGCCTCAGCGTTGGCCGCGCCACGCGCGCAACCCGGCAACGCCGCCGCCGCGAGGCCGCTGCCTGCCACCTGCATAAACTGTCGTCGATTCACGGAGGCGTCTCCTTATCGTTCTGGCCCGGCCCGTTGATGGGCGCAAGTGGTCCTATTCGTCTTATGAGTTCTATACGTCCTATAGATCCCATCTCTTCTACACCACCGCGAACGCTGGTTCTCGCTCTTTCCATTTGCCGCGCGTGAAGTCGGGACACTCCACCGGCATGCTGCCCTTCGAGATCGACTCACCTGACAAAGGCACGACGCAACTCATCGTCGCGGAGTCGTAGACGTCGATAGGCGTCTGCGTTTTCTCACGCACGGCTTTCAGAAACATCTTCACTTCCAGATAGTCCGTGCCGTCATGCCCGCTCTTGCGGCCCGCTTCTTCCAGTTCCTTCCACCATACATGATCGAACTCTTCCTGGTACGGGTCGAAGGATT
>CAZWDH010000443.1:0-3978 GCA_964632865.1 uncultured Nitrospiraceae bacterium | reverse complement strand
CCGGAAATGGCGACGGGGATCTCCTGGCCCCAGGGGTCGAGAAATGTGGTTTCGAAGTTCTTGATCTTGCCCGGCCCGGCCGTGGCCTCGTTGCGCTTGGCGACCATCACCCGGCGCGCTTCGGCCATCGAAGAAAGTGACTCCGGCCAGCGTACGATCATGGGGACGCGCGCTGACCCCTCATAGGCGTATGACTTTCGCCAAAGGTGATGGTCGCCCATCATATCGCCGTGGTCGGAGGTAAACAGGACCAGCGTGTTCTCCAGTTCCCCCCGCCGCTCCAGTGCCTGGAGCACCCGGCCGATCTGCTCGTCCACGAACGTGATGGCGGCATAGTAGGCCGCGCGCGCGGACCGGATTTCTGACGCAGGGTACTTGCCACGCGGCGCGTTAGGGGTCTCCTCCACACTTCCAACGAAGGAACCGTACCGATCCTCCGACCAACTGCCGACCTGCGCCGCCGGTAGATCCAGCGATAGGTAGTAGTCCATCAATCGTTTTGGCGGGTCAAAGGGCGGATGGGGCCGTTGGAAGGATACTTTGAGAAACCACGGATTGTCGGCCTGGTACCCGTCGAGAAAGTCGATGGCCTGTTGCGCGGTCCAGTAGGTGGGGTGCAGCGCTTCGTCGTAGGGATAGGCCCGCCCGCCACGGTGATCCGTGTAGGTCAGCCCCGTCTTGTCCACGTCCTTGTCCGGATGGTTGGCCTCAAACCATCTCCGGTAATCGCACTTGAACCCCTCGGGCGTTACCGCGCGCCACGCCTCTTCAAGTACGATCGATTCATACCCGTGGTCGTGACTGTCGAAATGCATCTTGCCGACCGCATGCGTCCGGTACCCCGCCTCGGTAAACATCCTCGGCTTCTCGTAGCGGTACTCGGTGGCCATGGGGGCGTACTGAAGCACCCCGTGGCCCCAAGGGCTCATCCCGGTCAGGAGACTGGCCCGAGCGGGCAGGCAGGAGGGCAGCGACGTATAGGCCCTGCGAAAACGAATGCCTTCCCGGGCCAGGCGGTCGAGGTTCGGCGTCTGCATCCAACTCGCGCCCTCGCAGCCGAGGCAGTCCCCCCGGTGCTGGTCGTCCATGAGGAAGAGCACGTTCAGACGCGTATTCCCTGACGCCAGGGGCCCTTCGCCCCACGCGGGCAGCGCTGCCCCTCCGAGGCCCGCGATGGACGCCCTTCTGATGAATTCCCGGCGATTCATGCTCTCCGGTACCTCCGCGCAGTTCGTTGGCCTCAAACTTGTGTCAAGAAATCCCCACACGCAACACTGGTAACGGAGTGTCCAAGTCTGCTAACGTCTTTGGCGAAGTGTGGGGTTTGGCACAGGGACGCCCTTCTGCGGTGCGTTGTACCCTGTACCGATACATCCGGTCAACCCGCCTGCTCGCAGGCGCACAAGTGCAGGAAGGAGAACGAGACGTGGCGACAGGTACCGTAAAGTTTTTCAATGATCAAAAAGGATATGGCTTTATCACGCCGGATGAAGGTGGTGGTGATCTCTTCATCCACGTATCCAATATTCAACCTCCCGCGGCCACTTTGAGCGACGGTCAACGCGTTGAATATGAAGTAGGCCAGGGACGAAAAGGACCCGAAGCGCAGAACGTACGCCCTTTGTAGGGTCGGCGGACCAACCATTCGTTCATTGTATTGTCCGGTCGACGAGGCTCGGCCGGACGATGCAATGGCACGTGGTCAGGCTTGCGAAGGTTGCGGAGTTTCCTCGTGGGTCGAGGAAACTTCGCGTTCTTTTTCGGCCACCTGCTCGCACAGCGTAATCCATTCCTTGTCGCTCATGTGGTCGTAGGTGCTGGAATCGAGCGCATCGCTGCAAAGCTGTTGCTCCGCGTTGCGTGGTGGATGGCGGTGCTGCGAGATCGCGGGATGTTCACTGGAATTGATCATACCGTAGGATACCACGCGGTCGGCTCAGAAATCTCAATAAGTTTCAACAGCGCGATGATTCGCCGGAAAGGACTCACTGTTGGCACGTAGAAACTTCCAGTTTGAAAAGCGTCAAAAAGAGATTGCCAAACAGAAGAAACGCGAAGAAAAACTGCGCCGCAAGCGCGAAAAGAATGAACCCCCGCAAGAGGGTGAAACCGAACGTTCGAATGGCGAAGAGACCTCCGACTAGTCCCTCGTCCCAATCCTCAATATCCACTTCGAAAGATTGGCCGATTCCGCAGTCTTGAATCGGCGTCGAGAAACCAGCTCCCGGGCTTGTGCCGTTTTCATTTTCGGTGGCAGCCCAATTGACTGCCTCTCCAGCGTAGGCTAAGATTCCAATGAGACTTGGAGCAGGGGGTCCAGTCCGGGGGCATTATCCAATGAAATCCGTATGTGCCTGGTGCAACGCCGTCCTGGCCGATGGAGGCGCCTCAGCGGAGTCACGTCCCATTACTCACGGCATGTGCCTCCAGTGCGCCCAGGAGTTCCTCGCCGACCTGGCGGAACCCATGCGCGATTTTCTTGATCGATTGGGTGTTCCCGTTCTTGTTGTCGACAGTGGCGCGGTCGTGCGCAACGCAAACGCCCAGGCCTGCGAACTGCTCGGAAAGGACTTGGGAGGCATTCAGGACCACCGCCCGGGGGAAGTCGTCGAGTGCATCCATTCATCCGAGCCCGGGGGGTGCGGCCGCCAACTCCATTGCCAGAGTTGCACGATACGAAAGATCGTGCTGGAGACACATGCCACGGGCCGAAGCTTCCATCGGGTACCCGCCTATCCCGATCTCCAAACCCGCGACGGCGTCAAGAGGACCCGCGTGGAGATTTCGTCGGAGTTGGCTAATGACCTCGTCCTTCTGAGAATACATGAGATTCGCGAGGACGGCGGCGAAGACGTCACGCCGGACTGATGCTTCTCTCCGCGCTCCCGTGGAGAAGCACCCACTTGCATCCCCAAATGGCCCCGCGTATGGTAGCGCGCTGGCATCTCAATCTATCCACTGAGGAAACGTCCTATGCAACTCGGCGTCGTGCGATTACTGGTTCTGTCTTTGCTGGTTCTCGGTTCGTTCTGTACCTGGGGGCAAGAAGCACCCGCTTCCACTGCCGAAGACGCACCCGAGTGGCGAGAGCCCGCCCGCGTCGAGTTGACGTTGCACGGCGGCACCTCAGAAAAGGTCACGAAGTGGGAAGCGCTATTCGGGCGGCGCGGCGATTTTCTGCTTGACGTGGAAGAGAAATCGGGTGATCGAGTCGTGAACGGGCGAATCCTCCTGGTCTCCGGGCAGGCCATGGTCGTTCAAGGTATGGACCTGGACGCCGAATATGCTATCGATGCCATCGACCTGCCCGCGTTCCACTTCCAGTTGCTCTACGGAATTCTGGAAGCCCTCTTCCCCGAAGGCCCGGCAAGCGTCTCCGGCGAGCAAAAGGTGGAACTCGCCGAGAGTGATGACGCGATCGAAGTTGGCACCGCCAGCGCCACCGGAGAATTCGCCGCGCCTTGGTTCGTCACGGGCATTGTGTCCGCAGGAGAGAATCAGAATGTCGGGTATGACTTGACCTTTACGTTTACCGTAGACCCCGCCGAAGCGATGACCTTCACGTTACACCTGAGGGGCCAGTGGATAGGGGAGACGCAGCAGGACACCATCGGCGACGACTTCGCCATTGCTGGTTGGCAGGTGTATGCTGTCGGTCCGCATGAGATCGAAACGGAAAGCGGCATCGTGACAGACTTCAGCGCGCGGCCGACAGGGGAGACCTATCAAACGGTCGGGGAACTCCGTAACGTTCTGGCCGATCGTGAAGAGGAGAGCGCGCCGGAATAATCGTCGCGTCAGCAAAGACGCACGACGCAGCAGAAGCCGCGTCGTGCGTCCATCACGAGCTTGCGGCCGTCGCTCAGGCCGTGGCTTCCGCGAGGAAGTCCGGCACCTCATCCGCAGTGGGACCGTATACCGACGGCACATTCTCGCCTAAGAGCCGCAGGTAGACGCTCAGTTGTCCGCGATGATGGT
>CAZWDH010000442.1:0-3978 GCA_964632865.1 uncultured Nitrospiraceae bacterium | reverse complement strand
ATTCTGTGCGGACTCAAGAGCCTGCTGGAAACGGGCGAAGCCCTCTTCCCGGATTGGCGTTGATGGCATAAGCGCAAGAAAGGAAACCGAAAATGGCAACGCTCTATCATCAAGTGTGGATAAACGCGCCACTCTCCACCGTCTACAACGCGCTGGCGACTGCGGAAGGTCTCGGCAAGTGGTGGGCGCCGCACACCTCGACGGAAACAAAGGAAGGTCTCGTCCTGGCGCACAGCCCGGGCGAGGCCCACGGCGATGTGCAGATGAAGGTGACCGATGCAACGTCGCCCAAACGGGTGGAATGGGAGATCATCAGCTCGCACCCGAAGGAAAGCCCGGCGTCCGCCTGGACCGGCACGCGCATCATCTTCGAGATCGAGGAACGCCCCAGTCCGGGCCACTGGATGGGTATGCAGAACGAAGGCCAGCCCATGACGGTCGTGAATTTCCAGCACGCGGGGTGGGACGAGCGCAGCCCTTTCTTGCCCTTCTGCAACTACGCGTGGGGCGTCACGCTGGACATGCTGCGGAATTGGTGTGAGTCGAACTGATAGCGGTCCGGAATTCCAAGGTGAAACTCTCGGGCATCGCGGTGTGTCAGATTGTTGTACCGTCGCATGGTAACGGACGGGCGCGGGGAATGGTGTACGGGATGGGCCCATTATTCTGTACGGAATCGAAACGCGGGCAGAACCCGTAAACCATTGCCCCAAAAAAAGATGCATGGCCGAAAAACCACGGCGTTCACGAGATAGACGAGGCAGGGCTGTTACGAATTGGGCTCCGGCCGGTATAACATCAAACAGTGGGATCAGGTCACATCGAGAAAGGAATCCAGTGATGAAGCACGTGAAGGCTCTGTCCAAGACGTCATTCCCTGCGAAAGCTTTTGAAGCCGAGAAGCCTCTCAAACCGGTGAAGGTGAAGGCGACGTAGTCCAGGTGCAAGTGAGTATCTTCGAATCAACTAACAAGGATCTCAAGATGAAACACGTGAAGAGCATGTCGAAGACGCAGCGTCCCGCTTTGGCCGAAGAGCCGATGAAGGCGAAACCGGTCAAGCTGAAGCGGTAGCCCGGCATCGTCGCATTTGAAGATCAGTCGAGATGGCAAGTGGTCGAGTTTCCTGCGGCCACTTGCCATCGACCTTTTCCATTTTTGCTATCATGGGAGTACCATGTTGGTCGAGGCTGTGGGCAACCTAGGCCCGCATTCACAAAGGAGGTCAGCCATGAAACACGTCAAGACGTTGTCGAAGGTAGGCATTCCCGCATACGCAACGAAGCCGGTCAAGGTGAAACCCGTCAAGCCAAAGGCAGCGGAGTAAAGGCTTCAATCCGTACATCAATTACGTTGGAGGCACGGTGCAACGCGCCGTGCCTTTTCTTGTTGATCGCGGTCACACAGACTGGGCCGCCGACCATTCCTCGTGGATCTTTGATAGGCGTGCGACGATATCCGGGTGATCGGCGGCAACGTTTGTGGTCTCGCCAATGTCCTCGGCGAGATTCACCAGGAACGGCCCCTCGATCGTCTGCACGTTCTGGCCGTCCGTCGTGTCGCGCACGTTGACCAGCAGCTTCCAATCGCCGTCCCGAACCGCCCAGGTAGCGTTTTCCCCTTCCTTCACTTGCCAGATGAGATGATCGTGGGGCGTCGGCGCCGAAGCGTCGTCGATTACGTCGACAAGACTGCGTCCATCAATTCCATCGCGCACAGTATCAATCCCCGCGAGTGCGGCCACAGTAGGCATCCAGTCGCAGCCGTGGGCCATCTGATCGCGCACTTCGCCTTCGGGCACGTGGCCCGGCCATGAGATAACTGCCGGCACGCGAAGCCCGCCTTCAAACATGCTGAACTTGGCGCCGCGATAGGGCCCCGCGCTGCCCCCGCCGAAGTGGGCGCGCTCTTCGGTGGAGTGACCGTGGTCGGATTGCAGCACAATGATCGTGTCGTTCCGCAATCCCGCGTCATCGACGAGCGAAACAAGCTGGCCGATGTGTTCGTCCTGGGTCGATAGAAACGCCGCATACAGATCGCGCGGGTACGGCATCCCCTGGTCCTGGTAATGCTTCAGCCAACGCGGGTATCCCTGGTACGGATAGTGCGGCGAGTTGAAGGCCACATACATGAAGAACGGTTCGTCGCGGTGCTCGGTGATGAACTCGCCCGCTTCGCGGACCATCAAGTCCTGGAAGTGTTCGCCTTCGAGGTAAACCTCCTCCCCATTCCGGTACAGGTCGTGGCGGTTCGGCCCGGACCAGTAGAAGTAATGGGAGTAGTTGTCGATGCATCCGCCCATGTGCCCGAAGGAGTGATCGAAGCCCTGGGCGTTCGGCATGGTCTCCGGAGTGTACCCGAGATGCCACTTGCCGATATGCGCCGTGGCGTAGCCCGCCGCCTCGAACATTTCCGCCATGGTGACCTGCTCCGGGGGCATGCCCGCGTTGCCGGGCTTGGATGAGACGTTCCCCGGTACTCCCGCGGAAACAGGATACCGGCCCGTGAGCAGCCCCGCACGGGAAGGCGAGCAAACCGGCGCCGGCGCATAGAATTGGGTAAAGCGAACGCCGCGCGCGGCGAGGGCATCCATGTGCGGCGTGGCCAGGTCGCGCGCGCCGTAAGCGCCCATATCCACCGATCCCTGATCGTCGGTGTAGATGACGATAACGTTGGGCTTGCGTGCCGGCTGCGAGAAAACGGGCTGGCTGCCGAGCGCGGCTGCGGCAGTTCCGCCGGCCAGCAAGCGCAGGATTTCCCGTCGTGACCATTCGCGACGACTGGAGTCGTTCATTGGATTTCCTCCTCTGCAAGAAGCGCTGGCCCATCACGTTACCCGATCAGCGGCTGCTGTGTCATCAACCCCTTGACAAACATACCAATCGGTTGGTATGTTTTGCCAATGAAGGAACGTGCCGCTCCCACCCGGAAAGAAAAGCTAGTTCGCGCGGCCACGGATCTGTTCCGGCAGAACGGCTATTCCGCAACCTCGGTAAATGACATCTGCGATCGCGCGGGAGTCACGAAAGGGGCCTTCTTCCATCACTTCACGAGTAAGGAGGAACTGGCTGAAGCCTGCCTTGAGGAATGGGACAAGACGATCGCCGCGATGGAAGCGGCCGCTCCTTTCCATGAGGTGCGCGACGGAAGGGAAAAAGTCGCCGCGTACATGGACTTCTTTATCGGTTTGTTCTCACGGGCGGATCTTCCCAAGTCCTGTCTCGTGGGAACGACGGTGCAGGAAGTCGCGGAATCGATCCCGGGACTCCGGGAAGCGTCCCAGCGGTGTTTCGACCACGCAGCTGCCCGTTTTATTGCAGTATTGAACGCTGCGTCACCCAATGTCGATGCGGAGGGGCTGGCGACCCTTTGGATGGCGACCATACAGGGTTCGTTGTTGCTTCACAAAGCGTCGAGCGATACACGAGTCATTCCCGAAAACCTGAAACACGTTCGAACTTACATCCTGGACCAATTCTAATTCGTTGAATGCCGGAATCGGACTGTGCCGATTACCGTTGTGCTGCAAGCTACCCAAGGTGCATTCTTTGACGTGGAGGAAAATCGCATGACCATTGCAGAAAGTCTGTTGGCAGAACTTGACCAGGAATCTCAGGCAACGAGACGGATCCTGGAACGAATCCCGGAAGACAAATTGGGTTGGTCGCCTGCCGAGAAGTCAATGACCATCGGCCAACTGGGCATGCATATCGCGCAGGGACCGGGTCAAGTGGCCGAAATGGCCACGAAAGACTCGTTGGACTTCCAGACCTTTGACGGGCGCGTGCCCGCGCCATCGAGCTCAAAGGAAATCCTGGACACCTATGCATCCAGTCTGGCAACCGCTCGGCAATTGATGTCGCAAATGGACGATGCCCGAATGATGGGCACATGGCGGGCGGTGATGGGTGACAAAGAACTCATGGCCATGCCCCGGGCGGGGCTGATCCGGATGATCATGCTGAATCATCAGTACCAT
>CAZWDH010000441.1:0-4004 GCA_964632865.1 uncultured Nitrospiraceae bacterium | reverse complement strand
CGGTTGATTCCGTTTGTTGTCATGAGCGTGATTCTGCTGGGGGCATACGCGCTCTATATGCGGTCGGTCACGGGCGCGGCCGTCGTATCGTCACGCGCCCATGCGTCGGCTTTACGATACGTGCTTGTCGATCAAGGCGCAGCCACGGCGAAAGCCTTCCTTGCGCTGTTCGGCGAAGTACTTCCCATCATGCTTGGACCTTTGCTTCTAATCTTCGCGGGCGCGGGACTTTTCATGGCGTCGGAACGCAAACGGGACCTTCGTCTGGAATTGATGATCCTTGCGTTCGCCGCGGCGCAGTTTGTCCTTGCGGGACTGAGCACCTTTGCGGAACCGCGGTACGTGATGAACGTGGCCATCGCGCTGACGCTGTGGTCCGCGCGCGGCATCGCGCTCACCGGCGCGCGTGCGGCGGCCTTACCGCGCGGCGCGTGGTTGCGACGGGTTCCTGTCGCGGCATTGATTGCGATGTTTGGGTTCGGTCTGGCGGTCAATGTCCTTCCGCCGATCCTGGGCCGCATGTCGTATCAGCCGGTGGAGTACAAGATCGCGGGCACGTGGATGAGGCAACATCTGGAACCGGGATTGATCTTGTGCCGGAAACCGCAGGTGGGTTTCTACGCGGACATGCCGTCCACGGGTCCCGCGCCGAACGAATCGGTCGGGGAAGTGATTCAACGCGCACGGGACGCGGGGGCGCGGTACCTGGTCGTGGACGAGCGGTATACGGCGCAAATGGTGCCGAGTCTCGCGGCGCTGCTGGACCCTGCGAATGCGCCGGAGGATTTGCGCTTGCTGAAGGCGAACTTGTCGCCGTATGCGGAGGCGCGGATTGTGATTTACGAGGTGTTGCCGCGGTGAGCTATGGACGATATGGACTTTATGGACGGTATGGACGAGTGATTGCGCGACGGCACTCCCGGGATGAACTGTCGGTGAGTTTCGCAGGCGCGGGCTCATGATTCGTTCGCCGATGACGGTTACTTCCACCCATCGCACGTCCGGCGACCGTCGCTCGCTCGTGGTTCACACCGGTGGGATTGGTGACTTTCTGCTCTTTTGTCCTTCCCTTCTTCGGCTTCGCGAGTCGGGTCCGGTTACATTGGCAGGGTACCGCGAAAGGCTGAATCTTGCCGTGGTGACGGGGATTGCGGAAGACTCGGTTGACTTGGACGACTTGGGATTCGAGTCGGTGTTTTCAGAGCCGAACGGAACGTTGCGTCGTTTCCTCGCGCGATTCGACCGGGCGGTTGTGTGGATGAAAGACGATGGCGCGATTGCACGCGCGTTTGAAGCCTGCGGTGTGGGCGATGTGCGCGTTTTTCCGGGTTTGCCGCCGGAGGGTTGGGCGCGGCACGCGTCGGAGTATTACGCGGAGCAGTTGGGATTGGATGCATTGCCGCCGATTCGACTCCCCATCGAGGCGTCTGAGACCTCGCACGACGTATTGATCCATCCGGGCAGTGGGGGAACGAAGAAGAACTGGCCTATGGAGCGTTTTGCCGAGGTCGCTGAAGGGCTGACGCAGCTTGGCAGGAGCGTCGAGTGGATACGCGGACCGGCGGAAGAGGCACTGCGGTTTCCACCGGGTGCGAAGGTTGTCGAGACGCCGTCGCTGGTGACGCTGGCGCGTGAGCTGGCGGCTACGCGCTTATACCTTGGAAACGACAGCGGGGTCACGCATCTCGCGGCGGCCTGCGGATGCCGGACGGTGGCCATCTTCGGGCCGACGGACCCGTCGGTCTGGGCACCGCGCGGGGAGAATGTGACGGTGGTTCGGGGCGATCCGTGGCCGGGGATCGGGGATCTTATGGACAGTATGGACGATATGGACGGTGCTGATGGCGCAGGTGCGTAGGACCGCGATTCAGTTGGCGTTGGCGGCTTCGACGGCGGGGCGCCAGTACTCGACCGACTCCTTGAGATCCTGCACGACGGTGTAGTCGCTGGGCCAGCGCTCACGGTGGCTGATCTCCAGAAGGAGCGTGCATTTCTCGATGCCGGCGTCGCGCATGGTCGTCAGAATCTCCGAGGGGATAATCTTGCCGCGTTCGTTGTATTGCGCGGTGAAGGGGTAGTGACCTCCCTTGTCGCGGAGGCTTTGCTTGATGTGGATGCAGGGTGACTCTTTTCCGAAGGCCCGAATCCAGGCATGGGGGTCCGTGTCGTCGGGGTCGGTGGATTGGAGATCGCCGTGGTCCACGTCGAGGCAGAGCAACATGGGAATAGCGAATCTGTCTGCGCAACGCTCCATGATGTCCCGCGTCGCCTGGATCGTCTCGGCCACCTCGCGGGGAATCGACATGGGTTCGAAGATCATGTAGTCGAAGCCGATCTCCGCGCCGTATTCGGAGAGTTCGCGCCAAGCGTCGACCGCCTGCTGAACGCGCCGCTCCCGAATCGCCGGGTCCGCATTGTCGCGGACGGACATGATCCCGAAGTGGCTCCCTCCCCCTTCCGCGCCAAGGTCTCGCGAAAGGCGGAAGAACCGCTTGAACCAGTCGATCCAGATCTGTTGTATCTCCCGATTCGGATGCATAAGATGATTGACGCGCGTAAAGGCTGACGTAAAAGTCGTCTGCACGCGAATTGATTTCCTGGCGCAGAGTTCCCGGATGGTTTCCGCTTCCCGCCGGACGACTTCCTCGGGCAGGAACGGGTTGAGCAGGTCCGCCGTGAATTGGACGTTGCCAAGGCCCAGTTCGTCCGCCACAACCGCAATCCAGTCATTGGGTTCGGGAAAACGGTTGATGGCGAATCCGGTATTGATGCCTAGGGTTACGTGCATGGGTAATTCCTGTTTACGTAGATTGGACGTGCGCCCCTTCGCGGTCGGCAGGTTGTAGCATATGCTCCGGGCGCAAGTAAACCGGCGGATATTCGTTTGACACGGGCGGTATCCAGAGCGTAGTATTTGATATTGCATTATCATTAACATCCCCCGATGGAGTAGTTCGATGGTTACGATGAGCGATTGCCGACGGCGGCTAGGGCCCGGCGTGGAGTTCTATTGCGAGAAGTTCTTCGCGCCCGAGGGGGTCCAGATGGCGCTGTGGGGTCCCAGTGGGTGCGGGAAGAGCACGATGCTCAACCTTGTCACGGGGCTGTTACGTCCAGACGCGGGCCGTATCGAGGTGGACGGAACCGAAACGACGAAACTCCGGAGCGGCCAATTGGACCGATTTCGGGGAGAGCGGTTTGGATTCATCTTTCAGACTTTCAATCTGCTTGGCCCATTCACGGCGCTACAGAACGTGATGCTCGGCATGCGGTTCGCCGATACCCGGCCGCCGGGAGAATGGCGACCTCACGCGAAGGAACTGCTGGAGCGTGTGGGTCTGGCACACCGGATGCACAGTAAGCCGACGACGATGAGTGTGGGCGAGCGCCAACGGGTGGCCATCGCGCGTGCCCTTGCGAACAAACAGAAGATTGTCGTGGCCGACGAGCCGACGGGGAGCCTGGATCCCAAGACGTCGAAAGCGGTCATGGACCTGCTTTTGGAGCTATGCGCGGAAGAGAAGCTGACGCTCCTGCTGGTCACCCATGATGCGGGAATTGCCGAGCGGCTTCCAGAACAGTTCGACTGCACAGGGCTTGCCCGGGAGGTGCAGTCATGACGATCTGGCATATCGCATGGAACTACCTGTGGAACCGGAAGCTGACGACGATCCTCACGATCGTATCCGTAGCATTAGGTGTGGGGCTTATCACGTCGGTCTTGCTACTGCGGGATGAAACGGAACGGCGTTTCGTCGAGGAAGGGCAGGCCTTCGATGTCGCCATTGGCGCAAAGGGCAGCACCCAGCAACTTGTGTTGAGCACCGTGTACTTCATCGGTCAACCGGCAGGCAATATCTCGTATGAGAGTTACGAGCAGGTCAAGAACGATCCCCAGGTGGAGGCGGCGTTTCCCATCGCCATGGGGGATTCATTCCAGGGATATCGCATCGTCGGGACGACCGTTGATTTGTTTCTGCACGACTGGACGAACCGGATAACCG
>CAZWDH010000440.1:0-4023 GCA_964632865.1 uncultured Nitrospiraceae bacterium | reverse complement strand
TCCGGTTGATGACGGGCGCTTCACGTCCACCAAAACCTAGTCGTCGGCTGCTTCCCCCTTTGAAGGGGGATCAAGGGGGATGTTCTTCTTTCCCTCTTCACAACTCGCTCGGTACGCCAGCCCCACTACCCACGGCGGAGCAGCAGGTATTGTGAATTCTCACGATGCGGAGGCGTAGTGACTCAGTACGGAGTTCGATTCACTGGCTCCGCTGGGGCGATTGGGTGCTATACTGCTTCCGAGGCGGATGCGCCTGTTCGGCTATCGGGGGATGGCCGGGGGTCCGCCGATGGGGGACTGCTTCATGGACGCGCGCGCCACTTCTCACTTCAGATTGACCAATGGAGGCATGATCGCGCTTGTCGCATTGCGAGTGCTGGTAGGCTGGCATTTCCTTTATGAAGGGCTGGTCAAGGTCATGCAGCCGGATTGGACCTCCGCCAGCTATCTCTCCAGTTCCCGGTGGGTGCTCGCCGACGCGTTTCATTGGATCGCGTCCACGCCGTCTGCGTTGCGCGTCGTCGACGTGATGAACGAGTGCGGATTAATCCTCATCGGCGCGGGCCTCATGCTGGGATGTTTCTCGCGAATCGCGGCCGCGTCCGGCGCGTTGATGCTCGCGTTGTATTACATCGCCCATCCGCCGTTTATCGCGTCACAAGTCGGCATGCCCGTCGAAGGCAGCTACCTCATCATCAACAAGACCCTCGTGGAAATGCTCGCACTCTTGGCGTTGACCGCCTTCCCAACGGGGAAGTACATGGGCCTGGATCGATTTATCCACTATCTCCGCAATCGGCGCGAGGCGATCGGGGAGTTGGAGGAAACGGAGTGCCCGCAACCCTTGACGGCCCGGCGCGAACTGCTGGCGAGTGTCGCCACGCTGCCCGTCGTCGGCGCCTTTGGATACGCCTTTGCGAACCGCAACAAGGCAACCAGTATCGACGCCATGACGGGGGCGACGATCACCTTCGAGAATCCGACGCTCGCGGATTTGAAAGGCGCGCTGCCCAAGGGCCGCATCGGCGACCTGGAAATGAGCCGCGTGATCCTCGGCAACAACCTCATCGGCGGCTGGTCGCACTCGCGCGATCTCATTTACGTGTCGAAACTGTTCCGCGCGTACAACACGGAGATGAAGATCTTCGAGACCCTCTGCACGGCGGAACGGGCGGGGATCGACACGTTTAATATCGTGAACGATCAGTATCCTTTCTTCCACAAATACAAGGAGACCATGGGCGGCAAGATGCAGACCATGTGCCAGTGTTTTCCCCAGGTGGGCGACGTGCGGACCGACCTCGACCGGGCCATCGACAACGGCGCGACGACGCTTTACGTCCAGGGCGGGCGCTGCGACAGTCTCATTCGCGATCGGTACATCGATGTGGTCGCGGAAGCGGTGGAGTACATCAAGAGCCAGGGCTACGTCGCGGGGATCGGCGCGCACTCGATCGTCGTGCCGATGACCTGCGAAGAGGCGGGGTTGAACCCCGACTATTACGTGAAGACCTGCCATCACGACCGGTACTGGTCGGCCATTCCGCGCGAGCAGCGGAAGGAATTTTCGATTGTTGCGCCCTACGAAGCCGATCACGACGGCTACCACGACAACATGTGGGACCTCTTCCCGGAAAAGACGAACGAGTTCATGGCGACGGTGAAGAAGCCGTGGGTGGGATTCAAAGTGCTCGCGGGCGGCGCGATTCATCCGAATGAGGGGTTCCGTTACGCCTTCGAGAACGGCGCGGATTTCATCTGCGTGGGGATGTTCGATTGGCAAATCGTGGAGGATGTGAACATCGCGCTGGACGCGTTAGCCGCAACGCAGAACCGCGCCCGTCCGTGGTTGGCGTAGGAAGAAAAATAGGGACAGGCCATGACCATTGATGAAACTAATGGCTCGTGGCCTCAAAAGAAACTCGCGAATCGGGAGAAGAACATCCCCCTTGATCCCCCTTCAAAGGGGGACTTGTGCAACGCTTCGCGTTGCGCTGGAATCGAGGCAAGACCTTCAGTCGAGGATAAGCGTTTCGTCCCCTTCGAAACATCGGCGTCTGTCGCTTCCCCCTTTGAAGGGGGATCAAGGGGGATGTTCTTCCTCTTAACTTGCTCGGTGCGCCGCCCCATACAACGCGCGACTATTTGGTCACGCCGGCAGCAGACCGGCCGCCGCCGCCAAGGTGAGACCCAAACAAGCGAGAAGTCCACAGACCATCAAAGAAAGCCCAATCCTTCGCATTCTCAATGACGCGTCATCGTGAACTTGTTGATGCGGGGTACTTTCTGGGGGAGCTTCCGGGACAATCGCGTGGGACAATGCGACCAGTGCGCCGCCTGTCATAAAGGCCAGAACTGCAAACGCTCCGTAGGGTGGTGCCACTCCGAAGCAGGCAGAGAGGAAGACCAGTCCGAACAAGACTCCCCAGCCGGAGACATTGATCGACGTAAGATTTGATCCGCCTCCGCCACGCCGACGGCTTTTCCACCACCACGACACGGGCCTGTGCCTCCCTGCAGAATAGGACGTATGGGACTGATAGGACCTATGGGACGTTGCGCGGACCTTTAGGCGTAGATGGCTACCGGTCTACACAGCGCCACGCGCTATCGCTTCCACGATTCGATTATACCACTCCCAGGGCAGCTTCACCTTGCCCATTTCGGCCTGGCCTTTGATTTCGCCGTGGCAGTCGGAGCCGCCGGTGATGAGGAGGCCGCGTTCTTCGGCGAGTTGACGGAAGGCGTCGGATTTGCCGGGGCTGTGCTTGGAGTGGTAAACCTCGATGCCGTCGAAGGGGAGCGTGAGTAGACTGGACAGGATGGCGTGGGTGGTTCCGATGCCGGGGTGCGCGAGAAAGGCGAGGCCGCCTGCGCCGTGGATAAGTTCGATGGCGCGTTCGCAGGAGAGGCGGGCCTTCGG
The DNA here is from genome assembly GCA_964632865.1 of uncultured Nitrospiraceae bacterium. Lineage (GTDB taxonomy): Bacteria > Hydrogenedentota > Hydrogenedentia > Hydrogenedentales > SLHB01 > JAHDWY01. The sequence goes on along the minus strand of CAZWDH010000440.1, from coordinate 1,100 downwards.
CACGTAGGCGCGTTTGCCGGAACCGATATACCGGTTGAACGCGTCCTGCACGGACTTGGCGTGTCCCGTGGCGTGGAGTTCGCGGGCGATGTGCATGCGTCCCACGGCCGCGTTGGGACCGGCCTGCGCGTTGACCGCGTCCAAGGCAATGGGAATGCCGAGGGCATTGAGCTTCTCGACGATCGTCGCGGCTCGTTCAGTGCGGCCTTCGCAGAGTCGCGCCAGCGCGTCGTTGAGTTCCGCGTCGTCCAACCGGACGCCGAAGCCGAGAATGTGGACTTCGTGTTTACCGTGAGAGGCGCTGATCTCCGTGCCGCGGAGGAACGCGATTCCCGCGTCACGAGCGGCGGCTCCGCCTTCTTCCACACCGGCGAGGGTGTCATGATCGGTGATGGCGATAGCGGAGAGTCCGGCGGCGACGGCGCGTTCCACGACGCGGGCCGGCGAGTCCGACCCGTCGGAGTAGTGGGTGTGGAGATGAAGATCGGCGTAGCGCGTGGGATGCATGTCGTCAGCGGTCAGCTCTTCATGTTTACGTACTGCAAGGGGACGTTCAGTTCCTGTTCCTTGAGCATCTGGATGACCTTTTGCAGATCGTCAATCTTGTTGCCGGTGACGCGGACTTGCTGATCCTGAATCTGGGCCTGGACCTTGAGTTTCTGGTCCTTGATCATTTTCACGATCTTGCGCGCGAGATCGGTTTCGATGCCTTCGACGATCTTCGCTTCGCGTTTCACGTGGCCCTTCGAGGTCGGCTCCACTTCACCGTAATCGAGGACCTTGGGGCTGACCTTGCGCTTGACGAGATTGCCCGCCAAGGTGTCCTCGATGGCCTGCAACTTCATCGTGTCCTCGGTGGTGATAGCGATGCGCATGCCTTTCTTGTCGAGCGTAATCTCCGTATCGGACCCGCGGAAGTCGTAGCGGGTGTCGACCACTTTCTTGGTGATGTTGACCGCATTGTCGACTTCCTGGAGATCGACTTTATTGACGATGTCGAAGGACGGCATTCGATGAGGCCTCCTGTTGGGTTTCTATTCTCAGCGGCGTCCTACTGCGCTTACTCTTGTTCATACTTTGCAAAATGTTCGGCGATGCCG
>CAZWDH010000439.1:3481-4044 GCA_964632865.1 uncultured Nitrospiraceae bacterium | reverse complement strand
GAGGAACAACCATATGCCGGCCTTGCCGTTGTACAGTCCGGTGTCCGGACGAGGAACGGTGGTATAAGGGACCGCGCTCATGATTCCTCCGGTTGCCACTGCGGTGTGAAATCGATTTCCCGGCCGGGGACACTGTATTCATTCGGACCACGGTAGGCCCTCACGGGCCGATCGAAATTGCCCGCTAAACGGGGCGGCGACGGCGCCTCCCACTCGAAGGTGGTGGCTTCCCACGGATTCCTCGAAACCTTTTCGCCCCACACGAGACTGTAGAAGAAGTTGATCGCAAAGGGAATCTGCGCAATGGCCAACGCGAAAGCGGAATGGGTCGCGGCTTTGTTCAGAAAGAAGATCTCCTGCCCAAACCCGTAGGTCGCGCCGCCATCGTACAACCGCCGGGATACGCCGCCGAGTCCCTGGACGAGCATGGGAATGAAGATCGCGTTCATGAACAGCAGCGAGGGCCAGAAATGGATTTTTCCCAGCAGGTCGTTCATCTTGCGGCCCGTGACCTTCGGATACCAGTAGTAAACGCCCGCAAAGATGGCGAAAAGCGTGCCCGG
>CAZWDH010000439.1:0-3471 GCA_964632865.1 uncultured Nitrospiraceae bacterium | reverse complement strand
GTAGTGGAAATGCCCGATTACGTAGTACGTATCGTGCAGCACGATGTTTGTCGCGGACAAGGCTAGCGGCAGCCCCGTCAACCCGCCTATGCCAAACATGGGCAGGAAGGCGAGCGCAAAGAGCATGGGTACGGTAAACCGGATCGAGCCGCCCCAGAGCGAAACGACCAGCGACGTTGCCAGTATGATGGACGGAATCGAAATGATCAGGGTTGTCGCCTGGAAGAACGTACTGATGACCGTGCCCATGCCGGTCAGGAACATGTGGTGCGCCCATACGATCATGGACATAAACCCCATGAATACAGCCGCGCCCACCATGCCTCGATAACCCCAGAGCGGTTTGCGCGTGTTGTTCGCGATGATCTCGGCGATGATGCCAAAGGCGGGAAGTATGAGGACGTACACCTCTGGATGCGCGAGAAACCAAAACAGGTGTTGCCAGAGGAGTGCGCTGCCGTCGCCGCTCACCTCGAGCGGTTTGCCTGTGACCACCAGCCCCGACGGGAGGAAGAAGCTGGTGCCTTTCAGGCGATCCATGAGCTGCAAGACGGCGGCCGCCGCCAGCGGTGGAAATGCCAGCAACAACAAATACGCGGTGACGAGTTGACTCCAAACGAAGAAGGGCAGACGCATGAGGGTAAGCCCGTCCGTGCGCAATTGTACGACCGTAGTGATGATGTTGATGGCGAGAAACAGCGATGAAAGATAGACCAGTGCGATTCCAATGAGCCAGTAAGTCTGCCCGCCAAGTTCTATCGTGGCGAGCGGCGGATAGGCGGTCCAGCCCGAGTTCGCGGGTCCGAATTCGGTGAAGAAGCTCGCGCCGATGACGACAATGCCGCCGAGATAGCACAGATATCCCGCGCGGCTCAACCGGGGAAAGGCCAGGTTCGGCGCGCCAATCATGAGCGGAATGAGGTAGGTGCCGAATCCGCCCACGAGTAGCGGGACAACGGCAAGGAAGACCATGAAGGTGCCGTGCATGGCGCCAAGCTGGTTATAGAAGTTGGGCAGCATGATCCCGCCCGGCATACGCGTGTCGTCAGCGCCGAAGAACCTGTTCATCATGGGGACCGGTTGCTCGGGATAGGCCAACTGCCAGCGCATCAGCAAGACGAAGCAAAAGGCGACAAACAGCATGACCAGTGCGGTAAGTCCATATTGGATACCGATTACCTTGTGGTCGCTGGAGATCGCTCTCCGGAACCATCCGTGTTTCCGCTCCGGTTCGATACTACGATTCGCCATTTGAAATGCCTGAGCCAAGATCCATCATGCAAAAGGGGTGGAGTCTAGTTGAGCAGGGGTTGCTTCCGGTTACCGCTTGGGCCGTTCGAGCGTAAAATCGTGCTTCACGGGGGTATCATCCGTCACCGTGACTGTGGCCGTCTGCGGGGGCAGCTTTTCGTGCCACGCGGTGATTTCGTATTCCCCTGGGGCGAGTCCCGAAATCGTATAGACGCCGTCCGCCTCGGTCACATCGTAGAACGGATGATCCAGCACGGCGCAGAAGGCGTGCATCCAGCGGTGGATGTCACACTTGATCTCGAAGGGATCTTCGACCTTGGGCAGGCTGACTTCGATCTCCTTTAGCGTGGCGGGCATGGCGCGGTTGAATGGCGCATTCGCTGAGGGCAGACCGTGAACGTTGTGCAGGATGCCGTCCGGATTGAGGATCTTCAGCGTTTGCTTTGGATGCACCACGAACACCCGCGGCTTGTACTGGCAGCCCTCTTGCGTGAGCACTACGGGTTCGACTGGCGCGGGGTATTCCTTTTCGGGAACTCCCTTTGTCACGCGCACAAGAATGTTTGCCAGTGTCTGCCCGTCGCCCAGAACGAGGACTTCGTTCACCGGCGGGTTGTCGCCGTGCATGGCCGCGCACGCGGGGTCGGACGACAAGTCCACAGGGGGCAATTTGGGAATCTCGCCCGAATACGTCACCGTGCCCGTGATGCTTCCCGCAACCGCGCCAACTGAAGAAACGTACGCCGCGCACGCGGCGGCGACAAGGAAATTGAAACGGCGTATACGCATGACTACTTGATGCTCCTTCACGTGAGATTGGCGATTCCAGCGCGCCTTGCAACTGCGCATAGCGAGAAACCCTAGCAAATGCAGCCACGCCGGTCAAACGGTCAGCGGCGAAACAAACACGTCCCCGCTTTCTTGGCCGCGTATCCGATCATTCGGTATAGTCATCAACGACGACGTCGAACCACGGGAGCAGTATCTCATGCGTAGCGTTTTTGCAGTCCTTCTCGCAGTTTCATTGCAGTGTCTTTGCCTCACGGCCCTCGGCGATCCTCCACAAGTTGGTACCCCTGATGAGAGACGCTGGCGCGTGTATCCTGACGGAATGCCAGACGAGGCGAATGCCCTGCGCTTCACCATTGACGCGTGCAGCGAAGCCCTCGCCAAACGTACGGACCCGGCGTCCGAGGAGGAATGGGAAGCCCGCGCGCCGCAGGTTCGCGCGGCGCTTGCCAAGTCGCTGGGGCTCGATCCCATACCGGAGCGTGCCCCCTTGAACGCGATTGTCACCGGCTCAACCGATCGCGAGATCTACTCGATCGAGAATGTCGTGTTTGAAAGTCTCACCAACTTCTATGTAACCGCGAACGTGTACGTTCCAAAGAATGTCACCCTGCCCGCGCCGGCTGTTGTCGTCGTCGCAGGTCACGACATGAATAACGGTAAGAATTGCCCCACGTATCAAATGGCGCATCTTGGTCTTGTGCGACAAGGTTTCATCGTTATGGCTCACGACCCCATCGGCCAGGGGGAGCGGAAGCTGCCTGGATTTGGGCACGCATTGGGCTACGGCTCGCTGCTGGTGGGGCGAACGAATGAAGGGTATATCGTGTGGGACACGATCCGGGCCATCGACTACCTCGTAAGCCGCGAAGACGTGGACGCGGATCGTATCGGACTCAGCGGCAACTCGGGCGGCGGTGAGAACGTGTTCTACACGATGCCATTTGACGAAAGAATTCAGGTAGGCGGCTCGTTCTGCTTCGTATGCACCTACGAACACTGGCTTCGCTACGGCGGCAACCACTGCATCTGCAACCATCTCCCCGGCATCGTCCACGAGATGGAGGAGTTCGAGATCATCGGCCTCAACGCTCCGCGCCCCTTCCTATTCGGCAACGGCACCGAGGACAAGATCTTCCCCATCGCCGGCGTCCGCGAGACCTACCAGCGCGCGCAGAATGTCTATGAGTTGGTGTCGTCGAAGGACCGCGTGCGCAGCGTGGAAGCGCCGGAGCCTCATGGCTGGTCCCAGCCCTTGCGCGAAGCCTGCTATGGATGGATGAACCTGTGGCTCCGGGGCGAAGGCGACGGCTCACCGGTACCCGAGCCGGAATACGAGAGCGAAGACCCCACGCTCCCTGACCTGAACTGCTACGATGGCGCCGGCATGCCGGAAGGCCACGAGACGGTTGTTACGTTGAATCGCGCCGA
>CAZWDH010000438.1:0-4070 GCA_964632865.1 uncultured Nitrospiraceae bacterium | reverse complement strand
TACGAAGACGAGTGCGTGATCTGTCATCCGGAGATTGCAGAGAAGTCCGCCGAAGGACGCGACCCGAACCGGCTATGGTGCAACGCGCACAACGTCTACGAAGACGAGTGCTTGATTTGCCATCCGGAGTTGGCCGCGGAAGCCCGCAGTCCTGGTGATTCTTCGAGCGGAAGAACAACGGCCTTGTGGTGCACTGAACACGACTTGGCCGAGATCGAATGCGGGCTGTGTCATCCTGAACTCGTCGCCGGTCTCGAACCTGGCCAGGGTATGAAGGTTCGCTTCGTATCCAACATGTCGGTCGACAAAGCCGGCGTGGAGGTGGGGCGTCCGGGTTCGTCGGCCATGTTTGACACGCTGGAAGTGGTCGGGCGCGTCACCTTTGACCGCAACAAGCTGGCCATGGTGACTCCGCTCGCGGGCGGTGTACTAGAGAGCGTACTGGTGGACGTGGGCGATCGCGTGGAGGCCGGTCAGGTCATTGCACGGGTCAATTCGCCCGCCATCGCACAGGCGAAGAGCGCCTTGGTCAGCGCGCTGGCGCAGGAAGAACTCCATAGGCAAACGTTCACGCGAGAGAAGGATCTCGTGTCGCGCGAGATCTCGGCGCAACAGGATTTGGATTCCGCGAAAGCGGCTTACGGCGCCAGCCGCAGCGACACGCAGCAAGCGCGGCAACAGCTCATGAATCTCGGGTTCACGGGGGCCGAGGTTTCCGAAGTCGTGCAGTCCGGTTCGACCACGTCGATCATGCCGGTTCGGGCGCCCTTTGACGGGACGATTGTTCAACGGGACGCGGTCGCAGGATCTGCCGTGGAGATGGGCGACGCGCTGTTTCAAGTGGCTGACCTCAGTTCCATGTGGCTGGAACTTTCCATTCCGGAAAGCCACCTCGGCACGCTTCAACAAGGTATGCCGGTTGCCGCGCGCGTCGAAGCGTTTCCGAGCGATGTCTTTCGGGGCGAGTTGACCTGGGTCGCATTTGACGTTGACCCCGATACGCGCAAGGTAGAGGCGCGCGCCGTGCTTCCCAACGATGGCGAGCGGCTGCGCCACGGCATGTTCGCGACTGTGGAACTCGCGGCGACGGAACAACTCGCCGGATTGACCGTGCCCAAGGGCGCCGTGCAGAGCATCGATGGGCGATCGGTAATTTTCACCAAGTTGGAGGATGACCTGTTCGAAAGCCGCGTCGTCCAACTCGGGCCGAACACCGAGGGGCAAGTCATGGTTCTCGCGGGACTTCGGCCGGAGGACGAGATTGTCGTGTCGGAGAGTTACCTGGTCAAATCGGAGTTGTTGAAGGCCCGGCTCGGCGCGGGTTGCACCGATCACTAACCCGCGGGAGCCGAATTCATGCTGGACAAATTAATCCAGGCGGCGCTCCAGAACCGCCTGCTGGTGCTACTCTTATTCGCCGTCGTCTGCGGCGTTGGCGTGTGGCGGTTGATGGATCTGCCCATTGACGCGTTTCCTGACACGTCGCCCACGCAGGTGCAGATTAACACGACGGCATCCGCGCTCAACGCCGAGGAAATTGAGCAACAGATCACGCTTCCCATCGAATTGGCCGTATCGGGGCTGCCGGGTCTCGACAACGTGCGCTCCATATCGAAATTCGGGCTATCGCAAGTCGTGGCGACCTTCAACGAACGAACGAATGTCTACGACGCGCGCCAGTTCATCATGGAGCGCGTCAACGGCGTTCAGCTTCCGGAAGGCATCGAACGCCCGGAGATGGGGCCCATCTCAACCGGACTCGGCGAAGTGCTGCACTACACCATGAGGTCGACGGATCCCAATCGGTCCCTCACGGAGATCCGCACGCTCCACGACTGGGTCGTTAAACCCGAACTGCTCAAGGTTTCCGGCGTGGCGGAGGTAAATAGTTGGGGTGGCTTCGAGAAGCAGTTCCACGTCATCGTCAGTCCGGAGTCGCTGATCAAGTACAGCCTGACCCTCGCTGATGTGAAAGAGGCGCTTGAACGAAACAACGAGAACGTAGGCGGTGGGCAGATCGAGCGAACGGGGGAGAGCCTGCTCGTCCACGGGCTGGGTCGTGTGTCGACGGTTGAAGAGATTGAGAACATTGTCGTGGCCGCATACGAAGGCACGCCGATTCATGTTCACGATCTCGCGGAAGTGCGGGTCGATCACGAGATTCGCCGCGGCGCGGTGACGTTTCAGGGGCAGGGCGAGGCCTTGCTGGGCCTTGGGTTCATGCTGCTCGGCGAGAACAGTCAGGATGTGACGCAGGCTCTGCGGGAACAACTGCAACTCGCGGCGACCGCGTTGCCGGAAGACATCGTCATCGATGTGGTCTACGACCGCACCGATCTAATCGCGGAAGTGATCGGAACGGTGCAGCACAATCTGATCCTGGGCGCGGTGTTTGTCATCGTCGTCTTGTTCTTGCTCTTGGGCAACGTGCGCGCGGGCTTGCTGGTCGCGATCACGATTCCCATTGCCATGCTGTTCGCCGTGCTCGGCATGTTCGAGTTGTCCATCGCGGCGAGCCTGCTCAGTCTCGGCGCAATTGACTTTGGAATCTTGGTGGATGGGTCCGTGGTGATGACCGAGGCCAATCTGCGGCGGCTCCGCGACGAGCAGGAGCGGCAGGGCCGAAAACTGACACGCGCCGAACGACTTGCCTGCATCATCCGGTCCAGCCAGGAAGTCGTGCGCCCTATCGCTTTCGGCATGGGCATTATTCTCATCGTGTTCTTTCCGATTCTGACCCTCCAAGGCGTGGAAGGGAAGATGTTCAAACCGATGGCGTGGACCTTCATCCTGGCCATGTTCGGGGCGCTGCTTATTGCCGTGTTTCTGTCGCCGGTACTCTCGTACTACGTGCTGCCGCGAAACGCGCGGCCTGAGCGCAAGGGATTCTCCTACTTCTTGACGGCGCTGTACGGGTTCTTTCTCGGTGGCGCGTTGAAGCTGCGCTGGCTTGTGCTGGCCTTGACGGTTATCGCGTTGTCCGCTACCGCGGGACTGGCCACCCGTCTCGGCGGCGAGTTCGTGCCACGCCTGAGCGAAGGCGCCATTGTGGCGAACGTAATCCGGCTGGCGGGCGTGTCCATCGACACCTCCGTACGCTACAACACGCGCATGGAGCAGTTACTGCTGGATGCGTTTCCCGACGAGATCCAATACGTGTGGAGCCGAATCGGGTCCGCCGAAGTCGCCACGGACCCTATGGGCATTGAGCTGACCGACGTCTTCTTGACGCTTCATCCGCGGGAACAGTGGACCCGCGTCGACACGCAAGCGGAACTCTTGTCAGGTGTAGACGAGGTTCTGGGCGATTTGCCGGGGATCAACATCGCCTACTCCCAGCCCATTGAGCTGCGTATGAACGAACTGACCTCGGGGATGCGGTCGGACGTGGGTATCAAGATATTCGGCGACGATTTCGATGAACTGGTGCGGATATCTGATGACATTCAGCGCGTGCTCCTCGACGTGGAAGGCGCGGCGGACATCTCCGTGGACCAACTGACCGGGCAACCTGTATAGTAAATGGGGTTATTATCAAACCCCACATACGGGCTCATGTGCGGGAATTTAGCCATCAACGGGTCCAAACTCAGCCACCGCCCCAACCGTGGATTATATTGCCTGAACTCCGTAGTATAACTTCCTCCTTCCGTTCCCGTCTTTTCCGCATCGTATTCCATGCCCTGGAACGCGTACAAGTAACTATCCATATTGGAGTTTCTGCCGGGTTGCTGGAGGCCAAAACTGTAATATCCTGCGGTAGAATTCACATCGGGAAGGTACGTATAAATTGTTCCGGTACCATCATCCACCGCCACGGTTCTGTCCGTAGTTGTTAAATGAACATTCCCTGTGTGGCCTGAGAACTCATAGATTTTCTTGCCCAGCGTCCTGCTGGTATCATCATGCTCTGCAAGGGTAAGGGCTGTTGTGCTTGTATTGTAGCGGGCTATTTCCTTGTCCCTGTTAACAATACCCAACCTGCCTGCACCGTAGATATTCTGTTCCTTCAGGGTAAGCACCTGCTCGGTGCCTTCGCGCTCAAAGTTGTAAATGGCCATCGTGTTGCC
>CAZWDH010000437.1:0-4108 GCA_964632865.1 uncultured Nitrospiraceae bacterium | reverse complement strand
CGTTCTTCGACCGATGTGCTTCAGGGTTTCCGCTTCAGCTTGACCGGTTTCGCCTTCATGGGCTCTTCGGCCAGAGCAGGACGCTGCGTCTTTGACATGCTCTTCACGTGTTTCATGGCGTTCCCTTCTTCGGGTTGAACAACACTCACTATCTTATACACCAACCTTCCGGATTTGTCATCGCGACGTTGACGACGACGACGCGTGCCGGATGTCATCACAAGGTACTCACCGCCGGTTCAACCGTGGGATGCGCGCTCCCGGCCTCGGCTCACCTTTGTTTCAACTTCAACGGTTTCTCTTTCAACGGGGCCTCGGCCGGCGCTGGACGCATCGTCTTCGACATGCTTTTCACGTGCTTCATTGTTCGTTCTCCTTGCTTCGATTGGTCCGCGGCGGGGTCGGAGAAATCCACCGACTCCCGCCCTGGACATTGCAGCAGATTGATACCCTATACGGATTTTGCCTTGACGGGCTTCGCTTTTACGACAGGCTCAAGGGCCATTGCAGGGCGGGCTGATTTCGTTAAAGTCTTGACGTGTTTCATTGGCTTTCAATCTCCTCTGGGGTTGAATTGGACTCCCGCTATATACCATACATCGCAAGCATCGTCACATTCTCCATTCGCGCCGGAAGCATTGGGGACGATGTCACTGGCAACACAACTCAATGCCTGGCAAGCGCTTACCAGCCTCGACCAAGGTGTTTGCATCGCTCCCGGAAACTGGATCCCGAGACCCTCCGTGTATCAAGAGCGGCGGTTCGACTTTATCGAATTCGATATCGGAATCGGGATCGGGATCGATATCGGAACTGGTAGTCTTGTGCTTTGCATTTTGATCCCGACCCCGAGAACGGGCACGAGCACTAGACTGAGAAAGTCGCAACGCCAATGAGTCTCAATGCAAGATTCCGGCATTTTGGGAAATGGTAGCTCATGATAGAGGCTCTGCTACAAGCGCTCTCGTCGTGAGAAGAACAGCAGCACGCCCACAGCAGAAAGCGCCACTCCTCCGCCCCACACACTGAGCGGTACCAGCTTCCGGACTTGGAAGACGGCGGAATCCCGGCTTGTCAGGCGCGCCGGGTGCTGGCTCAATTCCCAACCAGCGACGATGATCTTGTCTTCGGGGCCCAGTTGCCAGGCCATGGGTCCCGCATCGCCTTTCTGATACGTCGCAGCGGTATAGCGGATGCGTGCCGGGGTGACTTCCGGTACGAATCGGATGGCCGTCCCGTCCTGGGATACCGCCTCATGCTCCGGCACGCGCAGTTGCCGATCCGGCGCTACCAGGACGACTTCGTCCAAGACAGAATCCTCGGCACGGACGGCAGTCGCGGCTGGTAATACGCTTTCGAGACGAAAGTCCAGACCTGAGTGCTCTTCAATCCACGTACTACCGGATTCCGCGACGGTTTCCGCGATTACGGTTCCGTGACGCAAGACCCGAATCAGAGCCAGGCCTGGTTCCCACGCTGATACGTGAACAGCAGCCGGCATTCGCGACAGGTCTTCATAGCGGATTGGAGGATCACTCGGGTCGGCGTTGGCCTGAATCCAGCGCCGCTGCTGCGTCTCGCCAGGGCGCTCGATCGAGACTTCAATGGCTGAGGTTGGGCCGTTCGGTCCTGCGAACTCGTCGTTACGCTGAATCAGCACAACGGCGGTTCCGTCTTGCATCACCAGCCCAGAACCCGGGCGGAAGGCTGACAACCAATCGCCGCGTCCATCTTCAACGACACCCCACCGGGCCAGCGGGTAACTACCGCGCGCCGCCGCGTCCATTTCTCGTGCCGCCGCAGCGGAGTCAACCCAAGCGAAGTGCAGTGCCGTTTCGCTATCGAAACGCACCCAAGCGTCGTTTGGAAGAAAGACCAGAACGGGAGTGGAATCCGCGCCGCGATGGGCGATGCTCAGGGCCGCCATGGCCGGATTACCCGGAGCGGATACGAGACCTTGCCACGGGCGCACCGCCGCCACGGCATACTCAGCGCCGGCAAGCTCGACGCGGGTCCCCGGAAGCGCGTCGACACGCCGCTCGCCATACTCTGAGTTCAGTATCAACGTTCCTGCGACTCGGCGATCCGCGATGAGTTCACTTCCGCCAACGGCGAGCGCGAACGGAAGTGCCGCCACATCGTAGTAACGATCTGCGTGGACCCAGTCGCGAGCGTTCGTTGGCGTGTCGAAGGGAATGTCGCTCCCCGCCAAACGCTCGGTTCCCACTCCGAAGAATATCGGCATGAATGTGGCAGGCCGGACCGCGATGGATTCGGCGGTGCCGACGGCAATGCGAATCTCGCCGGTATACGTGGTGAGCCAGGCATAGGCGAACAGAAGCGCCCCTGCGGTCAGGCAAACTGCGGCGACGGTGTATGGAATCAGACGGTGGTACTTCATCGGCACCAGTAGTTTGGCGCAAACCGGCTGCGTCATCTTGCGACCCGATGACGTGCGGTTGCGAGGTTATTTTGCCGGCGCTTCAGCCGGGCGCGCCGGTTCTTCGGAAGACGCCGCAGGCAATATCTGAGCCAGGTGTGCGGTGTACGTATACAGCGTCGGCACGACCACGAGCGTGAGTACGGTTGCAAACGCGAGACCGAAGATCACTGCGATCGCCATGGAACCCCAAAACTGGCTGGTTTCACCGCCGACGGTCCATTGGAATTCACGGAAGTTGAAGCTGATGCCGATCGCCATGGGAACAAGACCCAGGATGGTCGTGATCGCGGTAAGCATAACCGGACGAAACCGGGTGATCCCCGCCTCGACGACGGCCTCCTCCATAGGCATGCCGCGATCGCGAAGTTGGTTGATGAAATCGATGAGCACGATAGCGTTGTTGACCACCACACCGGCCAGGCTGATGACGCCGATACCGGTCATGAGAATCCCGAACGGCATGTCGAAAACGAATAGACCAAGAAACACGCCAGCGAGCGACAGCACCACCGAACTGATGATGATGAACGGCTGCAGGATCGAGTTGAACTGGGCCACCAGCACCAGAATGATAAGCAGCACACCCGCGACAAACGCGCGGATGAGAAAGTCCTCGGTTTCGACCATGTCTTCGTTCTCCCCTGTATAGTCGACCGTATAACCGGCCGGCAGGGGAAAATCGTCCATCGCCTCGCGAACGTCATTCAAGACCTCGCGCCCGAGCATTCCCGCCTCGACGTCCGCAGATACCGTAACCGTGCGTCTACGGTCGATACGCGTAATGCTGCCAAGCCCGGCGCCCTGCTCGACGTGCGCCACCACCGACAGCGGAATCGCTTTGCCGCTAAGGTTAATCAGATTCATCGACTCGATGTTTGAGAGGTCTTCACGGAAGGCCAGCGGGAAGCGAACAACCACATCGTACTCTTCGTCTCCCTCGCGGAAATCGCCGGCTTTACGGCCATCGATCGCCGTCTGCACCGTCATCCCGACAAACGACGTGTTGAGACCGGTCTTCCAGGCTTGCTGCCGATCCACGATGACGCGGACCTCGGGCTTCCCCTTGTTATAGTCGTCGCGCAGGTCCACGAGACCGGGCACATCCTTGATGTGTGCGCGGATGTCCTTTGCAAGTTGCGCGAGCGTATCGAAGTCGTCGCCGCGTATCTCGATGTTGATGGGCGGACCGGTGGGCGGGCCCATACCCATCTTCTCGATGCGGACTTCCGCGCCGGTCACGCAAGCCAAGTCCGCCCGGACTCGTTCGACGATCTCGCTGGGCATAATCGTGCAATCTTGAAGTTTGGGAAAATCCAATGTTACCCGGCTCAGATGGGTCGTGTTGGCGCGTCTTTCGCCGTACAGGCTGACCCCTTGCGAGCCGACGTTGGCGATTATGTGTTCGATGTTGTCGCGATAGGGTTCGAGCACCTCCTCGACTACACGCACGTACGAGTCGGACGTAGCCAGATTAGTGCCCTCGGGACATTTTATGTCGATATCGGCCTGCGGCGGTTCGATGGCCGGGGTGAATTCCACTTCCGCGTGCGTGAAGAACTCGAAGGAGATCACCGCAAGCCCCGTCACCGCGAACGTAACCGTCACCGCGCACCAGCGAATCGCCTGGCGCAGTATGGCGGCATAGGCGTGAAGGATAGGATGGCG
>CAZWDH010000436.1:0-4117 GCA_964632865.1 uncultured Nitrospiraceae bacterium | reverse complement strand
CGCCCCGGCGCCTCGCCCACACGGGCATAGGTGTGCGCCACGCCGCGCGGGAAGTACGCGAAATCCCCCGGCGACGCTTCGCGTAGGGTGTCCCCAACTTGAATCCGGTAGTCGCCCTCCATGACGAATACGCTCTCGTCCTCGTTCCGGTGAATGTGCAGCGGCGGCCCTGCCAGCTTGGGGTCCTCGGTAATAAACGCTGACAACACGCCGCCCGTCTGGTCCGCGCTCAGCTTGACCCGCGTCGGAATGCCGATTACGTCCAGCACGTCGCCTTTGCCCGCGGCGGAAATGGTCGCTTTCAGTCCCGGCAATTCAGTCGACGGATGCCCCGCTACGGACGCGCCGGGCGGAAGGAACTCGAGACCGTAATCCGCCGCGCGCGCGATAAATTCTTCCATGTCTGGCATCGTGACCGGGTCCGGTTCGAGCCCGAGCGTCCGCGCCGGAATACTCACGGCTTTGAAATAGCTCTCGAATCCGCTGGGAACGAGGCCGATCAGCATCCGCACCTGTCCGTCCAGGGGTTGAAACGCGTGGGCCAGATTCCGGGGCAGGAACGCCACCGCGCCGGGGCCGTGCTCGGCCTCCACCGCGCCCGCGAAGAACCGGACACGCCCTTCCAGCACGACAAAGTACTCGTCCTCGCGCGTGTGCATGTGTGGCGGAGGACCATAGCCTTCCCGGTAGATCGTGTCCATCACCGTGAACGGGTTCCCCGTGTCGGTTGGGCCGGCCAGGACGGCGTGCAGGTTTCCCAGCAGCCAGGCCGCATTCTCCAGCGATGCCCGGCTGAAGCGCGCGCCCGCGGAATCAAGAATATCGCTCATCGTTATTCCTTATAAATGATTTGCTGACTAAGACAGAGAAGGGCCGGATTGTCCATGAGTCCTCAGGAGAAAATCAACTATCCCTGGACGAAGGGCTCTTCCTCCGAGTCGAGCCAGGCAAGCGCGTCTTCGCGGCAATTGAAGGTCCGCACGGATTTCGTGCTGCCGGGGTTGAGTTGACGAAATGCCTCGTACATGCGGCTGAGACCGAAGTGAAGTCCATGCGGTGCAACCATGGCAAATTTGGTCATCGTATCAGGATTGTCCATGCGTGCGGCGAGGGCCGCGATCTCGCGCAGCTTGGAGGCAGACAGAGTGTCAAACTCCTCGACAGCGGAGAGATCCGCCAATTCGTTGTACCCGGCGACGTCTTCTCGGCTCCACACGTCCCGCTGGTAGGAGATGATCTCGTCGTCCGTCAGCTTCCCGTACGAGCGGGTAAGCACAAGCCGCTTCTCGTGATCGATCGAGTACTCAATTGGCATGGCCAGTCAATCCAGCAAACCTTGTCGTTCCCTTGTGTCACCACGAGAATGAGCTATCGCGCAATCCAAAAGCAACGTGCCCGTGGCCGCTCCTCGGAAGCCTCCGGGCGGCAGCCGGACGATGGACTGCGTCCAAACCGCGGTAAAGGTATCTCGTTCCTCGTGCTCATGGTTGACTGGATTCCGCTTCCAGAGCAGAATGGTGGTGTGACCCGTCATCATGAGGAGGTGCATCGCCATGGCGTTACGATCCACGCGCCGAAGTTTTCTGGCATCCACCGCGGCGGCCACGCTTGCCGCTTCCGCATCGTCCGCCCCGGCGCGGCCCAAGCGCAAACCGAACCTCCTTTTCATCTGGACCGACGAACAACGCGCGGACACGATCGACATCTACGGCAACGCCCGGATCCAGTCGCCGAACCTCTCCAAACTTGCCGCCGAAAGCGTCGTGTTCGAGAACGCCTACGTCAGCCAGCCGGTGTGTACGCCTTCGCGCTCGACGGTGCTAACCGGCCTTTGGCCCCACCAAAACGGCTGCCGCCAGAACAACATCGCCTTGTCCTATGATGTCCCTGCATTCCCCAAACTCGTTGACGACCCCGATTACCGCAGCGGCTATTTCGGCAAATGGCATCTCGGCGACGAAATCTTCGCGCAACATGGGTTCGACGAATGGCGCAGCATCGAAGACGGCTACTGGCGCTACTACCGCGAAGACAGGGACATCGCGAAGAACAGCGACTACGCCGCGTGGCTCAACGGCCTGGGCCATACGCCGACCGAAGACCGCGGCGGCTACGCGCGCGGCTATGCGGCGTCGTTGCCTATCGAGCAATGCAAGCCGAAGTTCCTGGAATTGGAGGCCTGCGACTTCCTGCGCCGGCATCGCGATGAACCCTTCATCCTGCACGTGAATTTCCTCGAACCCCACATGCCCTTCACGGGTCCCTTGAACGATCTGCACGGCCTGGACGAGGTTACCCTGCCCGCGAACCATGACGATCCCCTGGAAGAGAACGAGCCGCTTTGGTATCGCATGCGATCGGAAAAATATAAGGGGATGTACTCGGACAAGTTCGACCTCGCCACCGAGGCCGGGTGGCGGCGGCTCATTGCGAACTACTGGGGACTCGTCAGCCAGGTGGACCGCAGTGTCGGCGCGATCCTGGCCACCCTCGAAGAACTCGGGCTCGCGGAGGACACCATCGTCGTCTACACCTCCGATCACGGCGACATGATGGGATCCCACAAGCTGGTCGAAAAGGGATACATGTACGAAGAGGCCATGCGCGTGCCCTGGCTCATCCGCTATCCGCGGTTCCAGCGCCGGCACGAACTGCTGAAGGGCCGGTTCAGCCACATCGATCTCGTGCCCACCCTGCTCGACCTCATGGGCGCCGTCGTTCCGGACAACCTGCCTGGCAAGAGCCTGGTGCCGCGCATGAAAGGCGCGCGCATCGCGGACCAGCCCGTGTTCGTGGAATGGAACGCCCCGGAGGTCATGGGCGAAGGCCGCAACCCCGCCGGTGCCACGCGCGACGCCACGCAAACCGCCGGACCCCACTCACGCACCATCATTTCGCCGGACGGTTGGAAACTGACGCTGAACGTGGGCGACTCCAGCCAGCTTTTCAACCTCCGCGAAGACCCCGGCGACACGACGAACCTCATCGATCGCGACGAGCACCGCCCCGTTATCCAACGCCTCACCACCGCACTCCGCGCCTGGCAAAAACGCACCGGCGACACGCTGGAGTTGCCCGATTTAGCGTAGGCGTGCCCCCGAGGAGGGCGGGTTTTCCAACCCGCCAACCCAATGCCCGATTGGGCGGACAGACTCGGACAAGGGTAGTGCGATTTCGAATGGGAAAAATAGGGACAGTCACCATTTTCCTTCTCGGCGTCTGGGTCATTTTCTCCGCGCTTGAAAAGGAAAATGGTGACTGTCCCTATTTTTCCCAAACCGCCCAAGTCGCACGGAAATCCTTATCGAATTTTGGTCATTCGAATTTGTTTCGGGTTTCGTGCTTCGGATTTCGAATTTGGGGTCGGTCACCCCTTCTTCTCGATCGCCTGGCCTTCGTGGATGTAGATCCAGCGGTCCGCGTGTTTGGCCATCGTGTCATCATGCGTCACGATGACCAGCGTCACGCCTTCGGAGCGGTTCAGTTCCCACAGGAGATCGATGATGCCGTCGCCCGTGCGCTCGTCGAGGTTGCCGGTGGGCTCGTCGGCGAGCACCACCGAAGGCCGGTTGAACAAAGCGCGCCCGATGGCGACCCGCTGCTGTTCGCCGCCGCTGAGCATGCCCGGCTTGTGCGTCATGCGATCGGCCAGGCCCACCTTCGTGAGCAGTTCCTCCGCGCGTTCCCGCAGTTCGCTGCGTTTCTTGCCCATGCTGAAAGCCGGCATCATCACATTTTCCAACGCCGTGAACTCGGGCAGGAGATGATAGAACTGAAAGACGAAGCCAACCTCTTCGTTCCGGATGCGGTTGATTTCGTTGCGACTCGTTTCCGCCAGCGACTTGCCGCGGAACAACACCTTGCCCGACGTGGGACGGTCCAGCGTGCCGATGATATGCAGCAGCGTGCTTTTCCCCACACCGGAAGGCCCGCTGATGGCGAGGCTTTCCCCGTCGCGCACGTCCAGGTTCAACCGCTGGAGAATCCGCAATTCCCGGCTTCCGTCGTGGAAGGTCTTTTCGAGGTCCACGCACTCGATCACTTTGCTGTTGCCGCGTTTACTCATAGCGCAACGCATCCACCGGGTCGAGACGCGACGCGCTCCACGCCGGATACA
>CAZWDH010000435.1:0-4164 GCA_964632865.1 uncultured Nitrospiraceae bacterium | reverse complement strand
CGGGTGTGCCCGCGGTTTGCGACCACTCGATATCCGGAGCCTCGGCCTGCACTGTTGATAGACCTGCGAGCATGATGAATTGGATGACAATGAGAAGTGAACGCATGACAATAACCCCCGGGGCTGTCTGCCCCGTTTCTGATCACGTTGAATGAAGACAGCAGATCCCGCGACTTGGGATGTTCGCATAAAAACAAATACGGACTTATGAGTCCAATATAACGGGACGACTGGGGAATGTCAACTTTGGGATGTGTTGTGGATCAATGCCAGAGTATTACTGGTTTGATTTGGGCCTGTTCCGTTGATTGCTTCGAAAACCGTTCCGTCGGATCTTGCTTTGCCGCCGATTGCCACCCCTCTCGTTCCATCCCGAGATTTCCCCAGACGCGCACTGAGTGTAGCCTGCCCTGAACTTGATTCAGGGTCGAAGTGTGCGAAGTGTGACCCGGCGGCTCACTACTTACTCCCTGTCGAGGTCTCCAGCCCTGTAGGTCGAAACGCCTCGCCCGAAGGGTCGGCCTTGCCGAGGATTCGACACTCCCCTTTTCGAAGTACGGTGCCGACTCTCCAGTCGGCACCTTTCTTCGCACTATCGAATTGCATTGCCTCATACGTCACGACTCAAGCGTTGCCTTGATCCGCGCCAGATGATGATAGCTGTGCCGCACCGCATGATCCTCCAGGAAGAACTGGGCCGTCAGCGGGGCCTCACCATACAGCGATATCTCTGCCGCGTTATCCAGTTCTTCATCCGAGAGCTCACGGATCGCCTGGGCCGCCGCCTTGGCGTTCATCTTCAAGAGATCAAGCGCCTCTTGTTTGCCGACTGAAGCATTCTCGCGGGCATGACCCGCGTTCATGTCATCGATCGCCTGTTTCGTCACCCCCTCGATCCGCTTGCCGGAAGCGAGCGTCTGCGCCAACTGAATTTCCAATGGATAGACGCTGGCAACATGGTGAACCACCACTCCGATGGTTCGCCCATCTCCGATCAGTTTCTGATTCCATTCGCGGTCAGTCAGGCGTTCCGCTAGTGTGGCCAAACGATTGGCCCCCTGTTCCAGTCGTGTGGCCAGTAGGTCAGCTCTTTTGGTTGTGGTCAAATTGGACGTTGTCATGGCATCTCCTGAAAGTGTTAATGGGTTGTGCCTGTTTCCCTCGTTGGGGGAACTTCGTTTGTTATCGTTGGTCCATTTTACGGACGAATCCCCCCGAAGTCCTTGTGGCGTCCTGATGAAATCCTTATCTTCCGGTTATGATCTGGCAGTTTGACCCGTTTGAGCTCGATGATGATCGTCGCGAGTTGACTTTGCACGGCCGAGAGGTCTTGGTCGAGCCGCTGGTGTTCGACCTTCTGGCCGATCTTGTGCGCAACCGCGAACGGGTCGTGACCAAAGATGAACTGCTGGAACGTGTCTGGGGAGGCGCCATCGTCACCGAAAGCTCCTTACAGCGCGCCGTCAGCTTGGCCCGTTCCGCGCTCAGAACCGGCGGCAGAGCCGACGCCATCAAGACTGTTGCTCGTCACGGATACCGCTTCAGTGCCAATGTGATTGAGGTTGCGCCCGGCCGACCAGCACAGGCCCAGCCGGCAGACTCCGGTTCCCTGGCACGTGCACGCATGGCCTTCGATCAGTCTGATTGGAACCTAGCCCTTTCATCGTTTGGCGAAGCCGAACATGACAAAGCGCTCCCCGCCCCAGATCTCGAACGGGTGGCATGGTGTCTTCTCAACCTTGGTCGACCCGGCGATGCCATCCCCTGGTTGGAACGAACCGCCGCGGCCCACTCGTTGGCATCCGACTCGTTGGGTGCCGCAAGGGCGGCAATCTTGCTCTGCCAGGTTCATCTCGAAGGGCGGCGGTCCACTGTGGCGCATGGCTGGCGGCAACGCGCCAAAAGCTTGTTGGCAGGCGTGAGTTCATGCCGTGAAGTCGCGCAGTTTGAATGGGTGACTGGACGTCTTGCGCTCGCGGAAGGGGACTTCGATGCGGATTTGCAGCACGCCGAAACCGCCCTCTCCATGGCCCGCACAATCGAGGATCCCGATCTTGAAGCGGTGGCGCTCATCTACCTGGGTCATGTCTGCATTGCTCGCGGCGAAGTCCAGCGCGGTCTTGCCTTGCATGACGAGGCTGGAGCCGCTGTCCTCGGTGGACCAGTGGCTCCCTGGTTTGCGGGTCTCGTCTATTGTGGCCTGATCTACATCTGCCAAAACCGGGGGGATTGGCCACGTGCGGCACAATGGACAGAAGCCTTCGGCCGATGGTCAGAACGCTCCCCCACCACCATCTTCCCTGCGGTCTGCCGACTGCACCGAGCCGAGGTTCTTGCTTTGCGCGGTGAATTAGCGACCGCGCAAATCGAACTCACTGAAGTGAAAAATGAGCTTGAGATTAGCGCGCCCTGGGCGGTTGGCGATGCTGAACGGCTGTATGGTGAGGTCTTGCGTGCTCACGGCGACCTTGATGGTGCAGAACAGGCCTTTCGACGTGCTCAAGTTGTCGGATGGGATTCGTGCCCCGGTTGGGCCGAATTGCTGATTGAGCGCAATGACTCTGCGGCCGCAGTGCGGGCGCTCGAGAAAGCGATCGAAGATCCCTCCTGGCCGTGCCGTCAGCGACGCCGGATACTTTTCGCGGCACTCTCACGAGCCCTAGCTATAGCTGGAGACAACGAGCGAGCCATCGAAACTCTCAAACGTGCTGTAGCGATTGAGGACGGCGAGATTACCCCCGTGCAACATGGAGCGTTGGAGCGGGCACGCGCCGAAATCGCCGTCGCCGAGGGACGAACGAACGATGCCATTCAGATTCTTCGATCCACGCTCCGCTTCTGGAGAGATATCGACGCGCTACTAGAAATTGCGTCGCTTCACGAACGCCTGGCAGAACTTCTTGTTGCCTCCGGGGATATCGACGGAGCCATTCTGGAGCTTGATGCCGCTCATGCACAATGGGAATCCGTCGGCTCCACGACCCGAGCCAACCGCTGTGCCGAACGCCGAGCCACTCTCCGCCACTAGCCCCGTAAGTCGAAACCCTCGCCAACAGGGTCGGCGACCCGAGATTGCGACACTCTCTCCTACCTCAATGCCTCTCGCACCGCCGCCTCGACCAATATCTGCGCCGGATTGATCAGGTCCGTCGCGTCCGTCCCTTCGCCATAATGAAACGCGATTTCAGTACTGCCCAGAATCACGCCATCCACATCCGGGTCAATGGTCAACGGAAGCTTCGGAATGTTGTGTTCATCCATCACGAACGGCGGATTGCGATGATACCAGACCACCAATCGCGGATAGCCGGCCTTGCCGTTCGGTGGTATCAGTTTGCGCGACTCAACAGGGATCTGACGCTCGAAATCCATCGCCGCATGCGGCCCGTTCCCACCAAGAACGCCGATCATCTTCATATCATTCCGCGTTGAATGGATTGCATTGACCCGCCCGCAATGAAGATGCCGACGGCCCCCTACTTACTCCTATACGCCCTCTCCAGCTCCGCCACATCCAGCTTGATCATCTGCTCCACCGCCTTGATCACCGCCGTGGTGTTGCCGTTCCTTGAGTCGGTTATCAACTGCTCGACATTCTTCGGTACGATCTGCCATGACACGCCGAACCGATCCTTGAGCCACCCACACGCCTGTATCTCTCCCCCATCACCCAGTTTCTCCCAGTAATAGTCGATCTCAGCCTGGTCTTCGCACTTTACCATGAGTGAGATCGCCATTGAAAACTCGGGAAACGGCCCGGCATCCATCGCCATATATCGCTGACCATCCAATTCGAATGTCGCCACCTTGAGCTTCTGCTCCGTCCCCGGCGGAGTGTGGTCGAGTGTGGCCATCTCGATGATCCTCGAGTTTTTGAAGATGGAGGTATACATTTTGACCGCCTCTTCAACCTGATCCTGCTGAAACGCGAGAAATGTGACTATCTTCTGCATTCAAACTATCCTTTCTACCATTGAAATCATACCACTTTGCGCGGCAGACGTCCCCGTCTGCCCATTCCACCACACACTGCGCGGCAGACGTCCCCGTCTGCCCGGCACTCCTACCTCTTCGCCACTTTCTTCTTCCCCTTCGCCGCCACCCTCGCCGCATTCTCCGCCAGCCGCGCCTTCACGATCCGCTTCACCAGTGTCGCCGGCAGCG
>CAZWDH010000434.1:0-4179 GCA_964632865.1 uncultured Nitrospiraceae bacterium | reverse complement strand
GCCGACGTGCAACGGCGACGCGGCGATGTGGGTGTATCCGAGTTCGTGCAAGCAGAAGTGCGCGCCCACCACGTCCACAATGGAATCGATGGCGCCAACTTCGTGGAAATGGACTTTTTCGATGGTGGTGCCGTGTACCGACGCTTCGGCCTCGGCAATTCGGTGGAACGTTTCCGCGCTGGCCTGCTTGACCTGATCGGGCAGGATGCCCTTATCGATGATCTCCAGCACGTGGCGCAGATGACGGTGGGGCTGCTTCTCACTGGGATCCAGCTCCACGATGAACTGCGTCGCCATGACGCCTTTCTTCTTCACCTTCTCCGCGCGAATGGAATAGCCGGAGACTTCGAGCGAATCGAGCGCCGCTTTGAGCTTGTCAAAGTCCACGCCAAGATCAAGCAACGCGCCGACGATCATGTCGCCCGCCGCGCCGCTGAAACAGTCAAAATACAAGGTCTTCATCGATGGTCCTTTCGTGGAAGCGCCGATCCCGGGACCGGGGTTCCGGCGTAGAATAGCAGACTTCGCGACTGCGCGGAACTTACCCGGGCGGTTTCTCGCTGCCGCCATCCGCGAGCCGCGCGATATTCCACAGCTTGGCGTATTTGGTGAACACGGAAAAGGCCGCCAGCCCGCAGAGCACGGCGCCATGATACCCGTCCAGGAAACCCCGGCGCAGGACAAACATTTTGATAAATCGGCTTACCGGCCGAAGCGTCAGGTCCATGAGGCTCGCGCGTCTTCCCTTGTCGTAGAGGTCCTGGGCCGACCACGTGGTGAAGCGCTGAAACGTGCGGAAATACTCCTCGAAGTTGCGCTTATCGTCGTGGTACATGACCTCGTCGATCTGGTCCATCGATCCGTCAATATCGATGGTGGCGTGAACGCGCTGCGCGCGGTACCGGCCTTTCTTCGTACGAAACAGCCGCACGTTGTAGTCGCGGTCCCAACCGCAATGCCGGATCAATTTGCCGAAGAAGTACGACATGCGCTTGATACGATAGCCGTCGGCACTTGAAGTGCCGGCGATAACGCCTTTGATGCGATCCGTCAATTCCGGAGATAGCCACTCGTCCGCATCGAGGACGAGGGTCCACTCGGTCTCGATCTGCGGGATGGCCCAGTTGCATTGATCCGCCTTGTTCACGTATTCGTGCGTCACCACGTGGGCCGTATACTTGCGGGCGACCTCGTCCGAACCATCGGTTGTGTTCGAGTCGACCACGCAAAAGATGTCGTCCGCCCACTGGACGCTCTTCAGGCAGCGTTCCAGCCGGTCGCCCGCGTTGGGGATCAATATCAAAACGGTCAACGCACTCATCCGAATCCGGGTTTCTCCTCTCTGCGTCGCACAGCATGGTCCATGAACGGGCAGCCGGTCAACCGGGATAGACGGAACCTTTCTGCCATCTGATAGGATTACAGATAACATCCGACGAATTGAGCGCCGTTCAACACAAGGGGTTGTGCCATGAAACCGCTCTGCTTCACCGTGACGATGTTGGTACTTCTCGCAGGTCTTGCCGGATGCGCCTCGAAGAGCGCGTCCAATCTCAGTGCGGAAATCGCTTCTCCTACTGCGCCGCCGCCCCCGCCGATGGCACCCCCCGCCGTGGCAGGAATGGCCGTTTATGCCACGCCGGAGCCCAACACGGAGTCGTACAAGGAAATTGAGGAGAATGCCTTCAAGACGGCCCAGCACACGCCCTTGTCCACCTTCTCCATCGACGTGGACACGGCCTCGTACGCCAATGTGCGCCGCTTCCTGAACGACGGGACGCTGCCGCCGGCGGACGCGGTGCGGGTCGAAGAGCTGATCAATTACTTCCCCTATGCCTACCCCCAGCCGAACGGAGTCGCACCGTTCAGCGTGACGACCGAGGTCGGACCCTGCCCGTGGGAGGCGAGTCACCGGCTCGCGCGCATCGGCATCAAAGGCAAGGAGATCGCGGCCGCCGAACGTCCGGCGGCAAACCTCGTCTTTCTCATCGACGTGTCGGGATCGATGCAGCCGGAAAACAAGTTGCCGCTGGTGAAACGCGGTCTACGGTTGCTCGTGCCCCAGCTGCAGGCGGAGGATCGGCTTGGCATCGTCACCTACGCCGGTAGCGCCGGCGTGGCGCTCGATTCCCTCCGTTGCACGGAGGGTAACAAGGCCAAAGCCCTGCAAGTTATTGAGAACCTCGGTGCGGGCGGATCCACCCACGGCAGCGAAGGTCTGGTGACGGCCTACCGCATGGTGAATGACGAGTATCGAAAGAATGCCATCAATCGAGTAATTCTCTGTACTGACGGAGACTTCAATGTCGGCGTCACGGATTCGGACGAGTTGGTCCGCATCATCCGCGATCAGGCGAAGAAGGACGTGTTCCTTACGGTGCTTGGTTTCGGCATGGGCAATTTGAAAGATGACCGGCTCGAACAACTCGCGGATGAGGGCGACGGCAATTACGGCTACATCGATTCGCTCACCGAGGCGCGTAAGGCCTTGCTCGAACAGATGACCGGCACGCTGGTCACCATCGCCAAGGACGTAAAAATTCAGGTCGAGTTCAATCCGGCGCGCATCGCGGGGTACCGCCTCATCGGGTACGAGAACCGGCTGCTTGCCGACGAGGAGTTCAACGACGACACCAAGGACGCCGGCGAGATCGGCGCAGGCCACACGGTCACGGCGTTGTATGAGCTGGTGCCTGCGGGGCAGGAGGTGCCTGGCGCCAACGTGGACGACTTGCGATATCAGACGTCGTCACCCACGGAAGCGGCGTTTGAAGGCGAGTTGTTTCTTGTTAAGGTGCGTTACAAAGCGCCCAAGGCCGAGGAAAGCACGCTATTGACGTTTCCCGTTCGGGATTCGATGGACACGCTGGAGGGCATGACGACTGACTTCCAGTTTGCGGCGTCCGTTGCGGAATTCGGCATGCTGTTACGCGAATCGGAGTTCATCAACGACGTGAAGTACGATGACGTCATCGCGTTGGCCAATGCCAGCCGCGGGGTCGACGAGTACGGCTATCGCGCAGAATTCGTCAACCTTGTGCGAAACGCGGCAGCGCTTGCGGGAACGAAGAAGAAGGACTAGGCCAGCCCCAGCATGGGCAGCAGCTCGGTCAATTTCCGGATATACCGCTCTTCTTCAATGGGACTATCCGCGCGGGTGGCGTCGTGGTCGATAAGCACGGCTTCGAGTCCCGCGTTTCTCGCGCCGATGAAATCGTTCTCCAGCGTATCGCCGACGAACACGATCCGCTCGGGTCTGCATGCGGCCTGCGCGATGGCGGCGTCGAGAATTGCCGGTTCGGGTTTATGCGCTCCGACTTCTTCGGACACAATCGTGAAATCCACGTGGCCGTGCAGCTTGTGGTGATCAATCTTCATTCGCTGAATGCAACTGTACCCATTCGTCACGATACCCAGGCGCAATCCCGCGTCCCGCATCCGGCCCATGACCGCAAAGGCGTCACCCATGACGTGTGTTGACTCGAGCATGCGGGCGTCCGTGTGTTCGATCAGACGCGGGCCGAGTTCAGGGTCGGCATCCAGTGCCCGCAAGGTGTTGATAAAGGTATACCGTCGCGCTTCTTCACCTGGGAGAACGCCATCAATCATCATGAACCACATATCCGTCGCCTTGCCCCAGAGCGTCGTCCAGTACTCGTCGAACGTCACCGGCTTCAACTCGGCCGCGTACCGTTCGTACGATTCACGCGCGATATCCTTGAAGGAACGCGTGTGGTAAATAAGGGTTTCATCCATGTCGAAGAGCACTGCATCAATCGCACCAAATCTCATGGTAATGCGTCCTCTCCGGCCCCGGATTGCTTCTCCGCCTCCGCTATCCTTGTTGCGTAAACAATGGGATAATCCGTGCGCACCCATTCGGCGAAGGATTTCTCGCTACCTTCGTACAAGTCAAGTAGGTTGCCGATGGGCGCACCGCCGAAATAGAGCCCGAACTGATCGCGCGCGGTTTCGACATCAACGCCTTTGTACAGTTTGTACGAAGCCGAGGCCACGCCGGCACGGTGGATGCCCGCCTGACAGTGCACGAGGATGGGCTTCTCCGCCGTTTCAAACCACGTCATCAATTGCTGCAGCGACTGGGGTTCCGGAATGCGGCGCATGGTCCAGGGCAAATCGTGGCGCGTTACACCCAGTTCCTCGCAGATAGCCACCTCA
>CAZWDH010000433.1:0-4192 GCA_964632865.1 uncultured Nitrospiraceae bacterium | reverse complement strand
ATCCACTTCGATCTCAAAGAGGAGGTCGTCCCGGCAAATGTCCGCGTTCATGACAACCAGCGGCAGTCGCGCGAGGCCGGTCCGCGCGCAATACTCATTGAATCGTGGAAGATCGCTCGCGTTCTTCAGGTAAGCGATGCCTCGCGTGACATGAACCCAACGCATACCACTCGCTGTCAAGATTGCCTCAACGACGTCCATGGTCCGTTCGATCTGTCCTGCCACGTTCCCCACGTGCATCGTCGCCCCATCTGGAGCGATACTCGCGGTGCCGGAAACTAGAAGCCGCTGGTGGTCTGGAAAAGACACGAGGGCAGCGCGACTGAACGCGCTGCCGTATTCGACGGGGGATTCCTGCAGAGGCGAGGGCGCTGAATCCAATTGCACGTCTGAGTCCACCGAAGCGATTGCGATCAATCCGCCGACGATTGCGTTTCCATCCGGCGGGACAGCACCGATTCCGGTGCTGGCGGGAATGATGCCCTCCGATACGCGTTGTTCTGCAAAAAAACGGTCGCGAACCTCGTTGAATTCGCCATACCACGGCAAAATGTTCCGATTGTAGTACCAGGTCCGCACGGTATTGCCGAAATGCATGGACGCGTCATGCAGCAGGCCTGCCATGTTTCGAAGCACCGAAGCCGCCTGGCCACCTGGGGACAAATCCGGGTGCAACGACGCCAGCCCGCCCAACCGGCACACACGCACGCATCCATCGCCAAATACCGTGCCGACCGTTCGGTCATTGAATTGAATCGGAAGTACATCCTGACCGCGTGCCGCCCAAATCTGTACGCCGCCGAAACCACCGCCGTTGGAGGTTCCTCCGACCCACGTGATTGGCCAGCACACTTGCCCAAAGGCGTGATCGAGGTGGGCGTAGACCTCGTCCACGGTTGCTGGCAGGCCGAGGACCTCCATGGAGACGATCTCCGCATTCACATCCCGCACGTATTGGATGGCGCGCTCGAGAATGGAGGCGGTAGAGTCGCCGGCCTGCCTAATCGCGGAGATCCAGTGCTCTTCTGACTGTTCCCTGCGGAACACCGACCCATAGAGGCCCGGTGTGCTGACGGGCTCGCAGATCGCGCCACCCGAGACGTAGGGAGGTGAAATCGGACCGGTCTTGCTACCCATGGATCCCCCGATAGATTCGCAACTAAAGCGATTCGACGTACGCCACGAGGTCGCCGAGTTGCTGTTCGGTCAACGCGGACGTTTCGCCGTGACGGTCATTGTTGTTGAACGTGGTGAACACTTCTTCGATCGTCGCCGCGCGCCCGTCATACAGGTACGGCGCGGTCCGCCAGACCTCGACCAGGGTAGGCGTGTCGAACGATGTCTCTTCGTCGCGATCCGTGCCCGTGCCCACCCGATGGTGCTTCAGGTCGGTGAACAGCGGCGCGGGATGGCACCGGCTACAGCCAGCGATCTCAAAAACCGCCTTTCCGCGTTCCGCGGATTCCGACAACGATCCGTTCACCAACCGCGGGCTGGGTACCGGCGTCAGGGATTTGAGGTACTCGTCCAGCGAGACCGCCTTCTCGTCGGGCAGCACCGCAAAGAGAATATGCTGGATGCCGGCGCGCACCGCCATTTCCGCGGTATCCCGGACCCCTGTGCTCATCGCAGGCGGAGTCTTGTGAGACAGGAGAAGGCTCTTGTTGTTCTTCGGGTTCCCGATGCCGTCATTCAACAAATCCCAATTCAACGCGTCGGCGCGCCCATCGCCAGGGTGGCAACTCGCACAGCTTTGCCATTGCTGAAAGCATACCGTGGCGTCGTGAAACAGCTGCTCGCCAGCGCGGACGATGTCCGGAGTGGGTTCGTTTCCAAGTGAAACGGACCGTACACTTACGGATCCTGAATTCTCCATCGTGGCGACCGCGACCGAGCCGGAGAAATACTCCGCGGCGTAGACGCGCGAACCGGCGACGGCAATACCCCGGGGACCGATTCCGTCAAGCGTGTGGCGTTGCCGAATCCCCACGAGAAACGCGAGGTCATTCGGTACCGTCTCCGCCGTACCCGAAGACGATGCGGCATCCAGTTTCTCGTGCAGCGAAACGCGGTCAATTACACTCAATTCGTTTGTGCCTGCGTGAACGACATACAAACGACTTCCGTCTCCGGAGCAGGCGATTCCCCAAGGATTCGCGGCCCCGCGATCGACGTCGTCGAGAAGAAACGTATTGATTCCTGTGTTCGTTCGGGTATCGACCACACTAACGGCGTTCGTGTTGATCCAGCCCCGCTCCAACTGGGTCGTGGGCAGCAGGTAGCGCGCGAGTATATGGGTCGCATAGGCGTACCGCCCATCAGGGGAAACGCAAATCCCGTGCACCCCCGTACTTCCGTTGGGCAATGGGATTGATGCGATTCGTTCGAGCTTGTGTACATCGACAACATCGATGACAGCACCCACGTATCCCGCGTTCGCCGCGCCATCCGGGAGGAGGTTCGCGACGTACAGCAGCGATCCGTCGGGCGTCATCGCGGATGCGAACGGTTCCCGGGTTGCTGGGATCCGCATTGTCAACGTGCCGGTCGCAAGATCGAACACGCTGATATCGTTCGCAAATCGATTAGACACGAACAGAACTGCGCCGCCCGGATCCAGAACCGGCGCGGTCGGCGTATGGCCGGCCGGCAGAGAGCCCGTCGTCGCACCTGACTCCGTATCGACGATGAGCACGACACCATCCGCCCCGCCCGCCGTGACATAGAGCCGCTTGCCATCGGGGCTCACCGCGACACCCGAGGGTGCATGCGAAAGGCCGATTATCCGCTCGACCTGTTCCGAATCAGCGTCAAGCACCGCCAGGGCGTTGGCCGTATGTTCGGCCACGTAGATTTTCCCGCCGTGCGCCGCGACGGCCAAGGGAGAGGTGTATACGCTTTCTTCCGCGTTGCCGTATGAGGCTAGGCCCAACAGAACACTCGATAGCAAGAGGCCTGAACTAACTTGTCGGATCGTGTATCTCATCATCGCTTCGCTTTCGTTGTCGTCCTCGGATGGCGTGCCACCGAAATCTCCTCGGGATCGGGCTTCCACCACAACGATTCCCAATAGGCGCGGTCCAAGGTGTACGTGTCCACCTGGGACGTGCCGTCGAAGTCTTGTGGCAAGATTCCGAACCGTTTCATTTCACGTATATACGGTTGCGGTGGCCGGAAGCCCGGCATGTCGAAACGCTCAATCTCATCAAGCCGGGCCTTGGTGTGCTGAATTGCGGTCAGGAGGGCTACGTACCCCGGGTCGTCTTTGGTTTGAAAGACGGGATCCCCGCCCGCATTTTGGCAGACGCCGAATCCGCCCGCTTCGCTGGCAAGCGGTGCGAGAATCTGGAGCGACTGCTCCGGTCGCGTGAGGTTGTACAGAATGTGGCGCGAGAACCGGAGCCGGGGATCGTCATACTTGATTTCCCAGGGCGGCATTTCCATGTTATCGGAAGGCGAATCGGGCAAACGCATCGCGTCGGAATGGCAAGCCGCGCAACGTTCGGCGAGCACACGCTGGGCGGCCTGCATACTCGGCCAAGTCGTGTCACTTCGATCGATCTGGTTTTCCGCGTAGCCGCCGATCATTCCGGACCCGAGCGCCGCATAGGTGCCGGGGTACGGAGCCCCGGTTTCGATCCAGAGCCGTACGGTCTTGAACTCCAACGGCGTCGCCTGCACGTCATGATGACTGCCATTCAGTTTCTTCAACAACGCGCTTGCGGCGCTGCCGAAGGTTCGTGGCGGATAATTACTCTCCGGCCGGTTTCTGCCATCCGAGAATTCCCGCAGCGCGCTGAGCGTGAAATAACTGTGCGAATAGAGTGGCCCGTGATCCCCGGTGAGAATGACGTGGCCGTCCATGGGACCCCCGGTAGCCGTCTTTTCGTATCCATGACAATCGGTGCAATACTTGTTCAAAATGGGTTGAATGTCGCGCGGGAAATCGAACACATCAGGGACATCGGTGATGGGCTGAATTGAGCTTGGCGGGCGTGACATGGCATCCAGCGGTGTGGCGGGCAACACGGTCTGTGTGCGTTGCTCGTGACACCCGACACAGCTGAGCGATTCGCCGGGTTGCACGGTTAGGAAGCTCTGCATGCGTTTGACCGCCAGATCCTGGTCGTCCAAGGCGACGAGGATGAGACTGCGCAGGGCCGAAACCTCCATGTACGCAGAGCCGTCCGGT
>CAZWDH010000432.1:0-4236 GCA_964632865.1 uncultured Nitrospiraceae bacterium | reverse complement strand
CCAAGAAGCATTTTCAGCGCCTCTGGTTCCCGAAGCCTGGGGATGCGGGGGCGATACCATCGCGCGCGGAACATGGCATGTCGCGGGAGGATTTCGACCGGCTGGTGCCCGAGGAGTTCTGGCGGGAGGTCGTGGATCGGGTGGCGCAGGAAGTGCCTGACACGCTGCTGCTGGCCGAGGCATTCTGGTTGATGGAGGGGTACTTCGTCCGCACGCTGGGCATGCACCGCGTCTACAACAGCGCGTTCATGAACATGCTGAAAATGGAAGACAACGCGGACTACCGATCCACGGTGAAGAACGTCCTCGAATTCAGCCCGGAGATTCTGAAACGCTTCGTCAATTTCATGAACAACCCCGACGAGCGCACCGCCGTGGAACAGTTCGGCAAGGGCGACAAGTACTACGGCGTCGCGCTGCTCATGGTGACCATGCCGGGCCTGCCTATGTTTGGGCATGGTCAGATCGAAGGCTTTAACGAGAAGTACGGCATGGAATACCGACGGGCCTACTGGGACGAACAAGTCGACGAGGATATGGTGCGGCGCCACGAACGGGAGATCTTCCCGCTCATGCGCCGCCGCTACCTCTTCAGCGGTGTGGAGAACTTTGCGTTCTACGATTTCCATACGCCGCAGGGGCACGTGGACGACAACGTGTTCGCCTACTCCAACCGTTCCGGCGACGAACGGGGAATTGTGCTCTACAACAACGCCTACAACACGACCGAAGGTTGGATTCGCGTGTCCACCCCGCTGAACACCGGACGCGGCGACGAGGGTACGCAGGTGCAGAAGTCGTTGGCGGATTCACTGGCGCTGCGCGGTGAGGACAACGTGTTCTACGTGTTCCGGGATCATCGGGACAATCTTCAGTACATTCGATCGGGGCGGCAACTTTGCAACGACGGCGTCTTCGTGCGGCTGCACGCGTATCAATATCACGTGTTTCTCGATTTCCAGGAGGTCGTTGACGAGGACGGCACCTGGGCGGAAGTAGCGCGTCGGTTGGATGGCAGCGGCGTCCCGAACATCTATGTCGAGCAACGGCGACTGGAACTCGCGGCGTTGCTGGAGGCCTTCCGCCGTTTTGTGAGTGTTGAGGTCTTGCAACCCGACGCCGCGCTCGAAGCCGACGCCAAACGCGTCCGGGCGGATTGGCATGAGGATCTGTTCGGGTTCCTGGACGACCTGGGAGGCCGCGCCGGGGTAACGTTCGATCGCACCGCGATCGAAGATGCCATACGCGGCGCGGTCCATAACGTGCAGTCATTCGAAAGCCGATTGAACGACGCGCCCGTGTCACCGGAAGCAGACACCTACCTGCTGGGCCGGATCGGAGTGAACGAGGAAGAGGCGGCGCGGTTCTGGCGGCTTCCCATGGCCTACGCGCTCCTGGCGCCTATCGGTGAGGTCATGGATGCCGAAGGATATCCCGATTGGCTCGACCGCTGGTTGTTCAATCTCGAATTGGAAGCGGTATTTCATGAAATGGATGGCGATGGCTGGGCCGCGTGGCAGGATTTGCGGCTGTTGAATATCGCACTCGCGATGCAGCTGGGCCACACCGCCGGCACCCAAGACCTGTCGTTGCGCAAGCTCCTCGCATCGGGAGTCGTGCGCGAGTTTCTCCAGGTAAACGAATACGAGGGCGTCGAATACTTCAATCGCGAGCAATTCGAAACCCTGGTTTGCCGTTTGACCCTGATTCGGGCCATCGCCCAGTTGGGCGACACGCGGCTCGGTCCTGCCGATCGCGCGGCAGCCGTGCAATCGGGACTTCAGCGCGCGCTCACGCTGCAACACGATGCTGAGAATGCAGGCTACCGTGTCGACACGCTGCTCGAAAGTGAAGGGCAGCCGGCGATCCCACGGATTCCGGAATCAAAGGCCCGTCCTGCGGCAAAGGCAAAGCCCAAGGCCAAATCGAAGCCCAAGGCCAAGTCCAAACCCAAACCGAAAACCGTGTCGAAAAAGAAGCCCGCGAAACCGCGTCCGAAAAAACGCGACTCCTGACGCCGGGAGTCACATCCGCACTACCAGACGTTTCCGGGGTGCGGCATTACACCCGTTCCGGTTTCGCTTCGCGTTGCATGAGGTTGGCGACGACTTCGCGGGGGTTCGCGCTTTCGTAGAGGACGCGGTAGACCTGTTGGGTGATGGGAAGTTCAACGTGGGAAATCCGTACTACACTGCCTGCCGCCGAGGCATTTCGTCGTAGGTTTGCCCATTCAGTTCTCGCCCGGTGCGCTTCTTGTTTACACCGCCCCACTGCTTGAAGAAGAAGGGGACCTTTGCTTTCGCGCACTGCCGCTGGATGTCGACTACCCAAAGGGCATCCATCGGCCTGGCGCCCGGACCGGATTCACCACCGACGATTACCCAGTCAATGCCTTTAAGGTCGAGACCAGGAAGCGGCCCGAGCAACGGCTCCAGTGACAGAAACTTCGTTTGCGCGCCGGTATGGCGAAGATCGTCGATTCTCGACACATACTTGTCGTTCTCTACGCTGACCCCCATCCAGACATTCGGGGGCCAGTCCAAATCCGGCGCCAGTTCGCGCAGCCGCTCCGAGCGTTTGGTGAGCACCTGAAACTGGTGCCAGTCCGCCCGGCGCATCACGTCGAATACTTGCACGATGTAGTCTCGGGGTACTTTATCGTGAAACAGATCGCTCATGGAATTGACGAAAATGCGTTGAGGCTTACGCCACCGCAACGGCAATTCCAGCATGTGCGGATGAAGGGTCACCTGAAAGCCGTTACGATAGTTCGTCTGGCCCATGGCCTTCAGCCGCTTCGCCATGCGCTCCGCGTAGCAATGCTTGCATCCGGGGCTGACCTTCGTGCAGCCGGTGACCGGATTCCACGTGGATTCTGTCCATTCTATGGATGAGTTCGAGCCCACAGGTTAATCTCCCTTGGCAAAAGTGATAACTGTATTATCCGGGAATGTACCGTGCCGTCTCTTCTGTCCACCGGGCTTCGCAGCGGTCAGTCTTCCTGCGGACTCCAGATCCTTCAGCACTGCCTTGTAGTGTTTCTGCATGAATGGCTTTCCAACGGAGTGCGATACGTACAATTCCTTGAACGTGAGCGTGCGGCCTCCGAATTCCCCCAAAAGCATACCCTTGAGATCATCGACGGGGCGGTTAAGCTCAAAAAGCATCGGAAATCTGGCGTCCGCCGGATTGAACTCGAACGTAGCCACACCCTGCTGGCTCCCCGAACTCTCCCGCGCCATAATCCCTTTCATGATGTCGTATCCAAGGAAGTGCTTTGTCACAAATATCAAGTGATGGCTCGTTCGGCCACCATCGCGTCGGAAGCGGAACGGCAACACAAATCGACTTCCATCGGGATTCAGTACTTTCGCAAGACGCTCTACTATGAGGAGTTCGCGTGAATGCGGATCGAGCGGTCCAAGCTGCTCTCGAAGTTGATCGGCCTCTTCCTCAAAGAGCGCGTCCATATGCTCTTTCACAAATTCATTACTCAGCCCCATGTTGATTCGATTGTAGTTGAAGAAGAAAACGCATTCACACGCCCAATCCTTCACAACCGCATTGACGAGTCGAAGGGAAAGGCCTTTATAGCCCCAAGGATCGACAAAGAACAGAGTGGGAACGAGATCCATCATTTCAATGAGCTTGACCATTTCGGTCCCGACTTCATGGTTCAGCACCTTGGGCCTGTGCTTCAGCTTCTCGATACCGGGTAGGCTAAAGATCGCGTTTTCCAATGTTCGGCTCAAATCCGTGTTTTTGTCGTTGAAGATTGTCACGAGGCGTTGTGCAAGTTTCGGATCGGTGATCGCCTTTTCAAGGACCATGATCGGCGTGGACCTAGTGCCGTCCGCATATCGGCCCTGCCCCGCGAACAAATCAATGTAGGCAATTCTTTCCGTACGCTGCGCGCTCGTGATGACCTTTGCCCAAGCGAAGAAGTAATCAGAGACTATTTTTGCCTTGATCTGAGACTGATCTGTGGACTCGTCAAAAAACTGATTTGACATCCAAGTCCCCCCTCATAAAAAGTCGCACGATACAAATGCCATTAATACCTGCACGGTACTAACTAATTGTAGTACAGAGGTATTTGGGATGCAAGCCGGTGGCTAGGTAGTCCCGCTGCACCTACACCCGTTCGGGTTTGGCTTCGCGTTGCATGAGGTTGGCGACGACTTCGCGGGGGTTCGCGCTTTCGTAGAGGACGCGGTAGACCTGTTGGGTGATGGG
>CAZWDH010000431.1:0-4241 GCA_964632865.1 uncultured Nitrospiraceae bacterium | reverse complement strand
GCACCGTGTCATTCGTCTCTTATATTCGGTGGACATGAAGCGCATTGTATCAAAAGGCGGGGTAGGCCCCCTATTGGTCTGGGATATCCGGGAGAGGACTTTCACTTCGATGGGTAAACGTGCTAGCCTGCCCTCGGTCATTTTCGGGATGCCGTCTCGGCTGCCGAGCGTCGCGCGTTCCGGGGTGGACGCCACTCACTGGACGTGCAACCGCACGATGCGCGTGTGGGGGGATTTGTCAGGTTACAGCCACGGGGTCTCACGCCGGATAATCCTGAACCGGTGTCCACGTCCCTGCCTGAGGAATGCTGGTGATGTTTGCAATTGATGTGCAATCAGTAGTCAAACGTTACGGCGCCAGGACGGTGCTGGATGGATTTTCCTGTAGCATCAACGGCGGCGAATGCATCGCACTGTATGGTCCGTCGGGCTCGGGAAAGACGACCCTTTTGCGCATTATTGCCGGATTGGAACCACCGGACGCCGGTAACATTCTGTTCCACGAGTGCGAAACAGGAAATGGACCCGCCGTGGGCACGGTGGACGACGGTGTAATCGGGTACATGCCACAGGAGTACGCCCTCTGGCCCCACTTGCGCGCCGCACGCCACGTCGAGTTCGTGCTCAAGAATCGCGGGCTCACGCAACAGGAACGGCGCCAGCGCGCATGCGACCTTCTTCAGGTCACGGGGCTCGTGCCCGTTGCCCAGGCGTACCCGGCGGAACTATCCGGCGGGGAACAGCAGCGGCTCGCCTTCGCCCGCGCGGTGGCCACCAACCCGAGGGTGCTGCTTCTCGACGAGCCGTTCTCGAATCTCGACAACGGTTGCCGAGAATTGATAACCAACGAACTCCTGCGCCGGAAGGAATCTGAAAAGGTGACCATCGTCATCGCGACGCATGACCCGGGGGAGACCTTTGCGGTCGCGGATCGTCGAATTGATATGGTGACTTGAGACTTCAGGTCCGAGCCATTTCCACACGGTTCCGCCCCAACCGCTTCGCCTCGTAAAGCGCCTGGTCGGCCGCTTCCACCACTTGCGAAGGACCAGCCCATCCTGTGCCGTACGCCGCAACGCCGACGCTGGCGGTAACCGATAATGCTTGATGTTCGGTTCCCGTAAACGAATGCGATCGAATACGAGCGCACAATTTGTTTGCGAGCATGGAGGCTTCGTTCAAGCCTGTTTCCGGCAAGATGACGGCCATCTCTTCACCGCCGTACCGGCAGCAGATGTCCGAACGGCGCGTATTCTCGGTAAGCAGTTCCGCGAATTGCTTGAGTACCATGTCGCCCGTCTGATGACCGTAGGTGTCGTTGAACTTTTTGAAATGGTCGATGTCGAAAAGCAGGATGGCGAAGGTTCGGCCATATCGCTTCGCCTGTTCGAACTCTTCGTCGAGGCGAAGGTCGAAATAGCGCCGCACATAGAGCCCGGTCAATCCATCGGTCACAGCCATGGCGTATAGTTGAGCGTTGCGAATAGCCATCGCAATCTGCAGTCCGAGGGATTGCAGGAGCGTGGCGTCATCCTCCGAAAAGCTGCCGCCGTCGCGCGGGTCTTCGATGCGCAACACACCGACTGCTGCATGCTGGGCAATCAGCGGTACGTAGGCCGCGGTCTGCCATTGGGAGTTCACGAAGACTACCCGTCGCGTACGAAGTGCTTCTCCCATGGGGTTGCCCGCCAGCGGCGTGGCCTCTTCTTTCAGTCGCTCTCGATCGATGAGATCGTCGCCGTACTTGGCAATCACCGGTTGTGCGGTCTTGCCGTCTCTTTCGACCTGAAAGATGGTCAGACGGCCCACGTCGAGCGCGCCGTGAACCACCTTGGCGATAATGGTGAAGGTCTCATTGAGATCGAGCGAGGAATTAATGGCGAGGGAGATTTCCCGCAATGTGGAGAGATGATCGACTTGCCGGTTCAAGGCAACGTAACTCAGGTACAGCGATTCGTAATCTCTGGTGAGCTGTTCCAGACTGCCTTCGGGCATCGGCTGGTTCCCTGCTGTCTTCCGCCTGTTGGGAGCATCATAGCAGTTGCAATAGCACCGAGAAAAAGAAAGAACGGGCCATCCGCTGGATGGCCCGATTATGGCAACGTCGAATGCGAAATCAGGCGGCGGGATCCGGAGCCTCGGGGCCGCGCGATCCCAGTTCACGATCCATGAGGAACAACCCTTCCGGTGAATCGCCGACCATGGAGAGACGCTGGACGATGTTATCAGCCACGGCCTCTTCTTCAACTTGCTCGGTCACGAACCACTGCAGGAAAGTGCTCGTCGCGTGGTGGGATTCCTTGTTGGCCAGGTCGACCAGTTTGTAGATCGCCTTGGTCACTTTGCGCTCATGCTCCAGAGCGTCCTTGAACACGGAAAGCGGCGTTTTGAAATCCGCGGGCGGCTTGTCGATGGCATCCAATACCACACGCCCGCCCACATTGAGGATGTACTGGTAAAACTTCTGCGCATGATCCATTTCTTCCGCGGCCTGCATGCGCATCCAGTTGGCAAACCCATTGTAGTTCTTAAATTCGAAATAGGCCGCCATGGACGCATACACATATGCGGAAAACAATTCCATGTTCAATTGCTTGTTGAGCGCCTTTTCCAGATTGCTGTTGATCATAATCGTTCGTCCTTTCTCCATCGCCGGAAGCTGCCGTAAGATGAAGTCTCCTGCGACAGAATTGCGAGCCGGAGACATGCCTGAGATTTCCTGGTCGATCGGGAGAGACAGGTGCCGGCGAACAAGCGGGCTGGCCTACAACAGTTTGCAGACCAGCCGTATTGTTTCGCATTCATTCCTGCCTAGGCAGGAATGAACTTGCCTTTCGTCAGAAACGCGAAGAACTGTTGGATCGGCGTCAAGCCGGGTCCAATGACAGCGTATTTCGGCTTCCGGGTGAGGCATGACAAATGTTTCGACATGGGGGATCTCCTGTTTGTAACTGCCCAGAAGCTATCACAATGCCCGGAAATCGATCAAGGTGACGTGTAATTGAAGGCACCGCGGCGCTCCGATACACTGCCTGTATTGGGGGTATTTATTGCCAAACCCATTCGGGAGGGAACCATCATGCGTCGTTCGCTGGTTGTTTGCGCGTTGGTGGCTGCGGGTTGCGCCACCGTTAGCCATCACCCGCGTGGCATAGAAGAAGCCTTGCATCAGGGTCCAGAGGCCTTTCTGGACAAAGCCGTCGTGGGACCGCAAGAGGACGGCACCTACGTCGTAGCCACCACCCAGCGTATTGCCCCGGCCGGCGACATGGTACTATTTCCCGGCCGTCCCGTCGATCTGGCGTTGAGTCCGGACCGCGCGGTGCTGGCCGTGAAAAACAAGAACGACGTCACGTTTATCGACGCATCCACCCGGGAGATCCGCCAAACCCTGAAGCTCCCCAGCGACGGCAACAGCTTTTGCGGTATTGCGTGGAACCGGGAAGGCAGTGTCCTCTGGAATACGGCCACCGAACAATACCTGCGCGGCGCGACGTTGCAAACGGACGGCACCTATGCGTGGACGTTCGAAATCGTCTTGCCGGGGCCGGGCGGCGACAAGAATCCCAGCCCGGGTGGTTTGGCGCTTGATGAAGAGGCGGACATTGCCTACGTGGCCCTAAGCCGCAACAACAGCTTGGGGGTCGTGAATCTCGCCGAAGGCCTCGTCGAAATGGAAATTCCTGTCGGTATCGCTCCGTACAGCGTTGTGTTGGCCGGAAACAAAGCGTACGTGAGCAATTGGGCGGGCCGCCGCCCAACCGATGCCGATGTGACCGGTCCCACATCGGGCAGCCGTACAGTGGTCGACCCGGAAACCGGTATCGTTTCGACCGGGACCGTGTCCGTAGTCGATCTGTCGTTGCGGAAGGTCGTCAAGGAGATTGACGTGGATCTGCACCCCAGCGAAATGGTGCTGTCGCCCGACGGATCGCGGCTCTACGTTGCCAACGCCAATAGCGACACAATTTCCGTGATTGACACCGCGAGCGATATGCGAATGGACACCCTTGGGGTCAAGCCCATGGACGAACTGCCCTTCGGCAGCGCGCCGAACGCCCTTGCACTATCGAAAGACGGGCAAACGTTGTACGTCGCGAACGGCGCCAACAACGCGCTGGCGGTCATTGACCTCGTTTCGGGCAAACCAACGGGGTTTATTCCCACGGGATGGTACCCAGGGTCCGTACTCTTGTCGGGTAGCACCTTGTACGTGGCGAATACCAAGGGAGTCGGCGGCC
>CAZWDH010000430.1:0-4320 GCA_964632865.1 uncultured Nitrospiraceae bacterium | reverse complement strand
CCGCGAGATCGAAGGCATGACCCGCGACGAAGTCTTCCGCATCACATGCGACAACTATCGCCAAGTGTTGTCCTGGGCGGAGGATTACGGAATCGTCATCAACGTCGAACCCCATGGCCCCTACACGAACGACGGCGATTTCATGCTAAAGCTGTTCAAGCATTTCGACTCGGAGTGGCTTCGCTGCAACTTCGATACAGGCAACACCTTTATCGCCGGACACGATCCGCTCGAATACCTGAAGACCCTCCGCCCTTACGTGTCCCATTGCCACATCAAAGACGTCAGCGAAGGCCTCGCCGCTGCCGCGCGTGGTGAAGACACTGGTATCGCCTGCAGCGAAGTCCCCATCGGCGGCGGCGTCAACGCGGACAACATCAAGAACTGCCTCGCATTCCTGACGGAAACCAACTGGGACGGCGTAGTCTCCCTCGAATGCTACGGCTCCGACGAAAACATCCAAAAGAGCGTCGAGTTTCTGCGGGCGCTTGTTTGATAGGTCCAAAGTGCTGCGGTTTCGGCGGGGTCCAGTGAAAGACCTGCGACAGTCCGTACGCCACCCGGGTGCCGGATAGGCGGATGGTCTACGTCTTTCAGAAACGCCGCATGCAATTCTCCGTATTAGCCCCGGAGGGGCGGAAGGCTTGCACCTGTCAGGACCTCCATCTGCGATGGTCCGTATTCGCGTCGGAGAAACAGAGGGTTTTAATCTTCCAGAAACGCCGCATGCGATTCTCCGTATTGGCCCCGGAGGGGCGGAGGATTGTAGCCCAGGGTGGAGCGAGGCACGAGCGGAACCCTGGGTCAGCCCGCCGCATCAACCGGCGAGCCCCGGACGGGGCGAAAGAGACAGCCACACTCCAAATTCTTCACTAACACGCACTCTCCACGAGATGTCCGGGGAATCAATACCGGTTGTTTACTCGACATCCAACTCGATCACCACGTTCCCCTTCTTGTGTCCTGTGTCGACGTACCGGTGCGCCTCTGCCATCTCATCAAAACGATACCGGCGATCCACCACCACCCTGATCGTACCCGCTTCGACGAGCTCCCTGAGCAGATGAAGATCCTTGACACGCTCACTCGCCGGCCGCAAACCCGTGGCGGCGATCTTCAACTTCTTCTTTCCGAACTTTGACGTCCAGAACGCCTTCACGATCGTTGACGGCACAAACGCCGCCTCGAGGAAAACACCGTTCGGCTTCAGTGCCCTTTTGCTCCGGTTGAACGCCGCCTTCCCGACCGTATCGAAGATGAGATCGTAGCGTTTCGCCTGCTCGGCGAAGTCTTCCTGAGTGTAGTCAATGACCGAATCCGCGCCAAGCGATTTCACCAAATGCACGTTGCCCGAGCCGCACACGCCCGTCACTTCCGCGCCATAATGCTTTGCAAGCTGCACCGCGAACGTGCCGATGCCACCCGACGCGCCGATGATCAGCACCTGCTGTCCACGTTGGATGTTGCCCGTGTCACGAAGAAACGGCAGCGCCGTCAACGCGCCATCGCACACCGCCGCCGCCTCGCCATACGAGATATTCGCGGGCTTCGGCGCGAGGGTTCCATTCTCAGGCACACAAACATACTCCGCATGCGCTCCAAACCCGCCATAGGTCGTCCCATGCACGGCCTCGCCGACCCTGAATCCACGCACATCCTTGCCGACGCCCTCAACCACACCCGCAAAGGTGTCCCCCGGCGTCGTGTTCTTAGGTCTCAGTAATCCCGTAAACGATCGTACAAACAACCGGTCGCCCCGGCGAAAGATGCAGTCCGTCGCTGTGACCGTCGTCGCATGCACGCGAACCAGCACCTCCCCGTTCCCGGGAACCGGCATTTCCACCTCGCGAACCGACAACACGTCCGGCGCTCCGTATTCGGTATAAACGATTGCCTTCATGATCCTTCCTTATGCAGGTTAACCAGCGCTGAGTCGATCCCAGTCTATCGCCCCGAAGATGCGGCTTCCAGCAGGTTGCTTCCAACACGATTCCGCAAGGTGTAGTGGAAAAATCCACGTTGTGCTACCATAGTTCTCGTGGAACCCGCCCTCTGGGGCCGAGACGGGTTTCGCATGGGGGAATATCGGCCCGCACGGGGGCGCTGAAGTCATGCTTCGGCAGCACGCGCTACGAACCGGAATCACCGCGCGATTTCGCGAGAATACTTCTCTAAAGCCGTGCACCATCCGGGCTACCCAAATTGATCCATTTGGTCCATATTCCAACCGTTCCGTCCTGTCTTTCCGCTCGAGAGAGGAGTCTCGCCATGTCACAGAAAACTGACCGCCGCACCTTCGTAAAGAGCGCGCTCACGGCCCCCGCCGCCGTGGCCCTAGCCATGCAGTCAGGCGGAAGTGCGGCGAATGCGCAGGACACCCCGGCCGCCGCACCTGCCAGCCTTCCGCACGGACAAATCGGCAACATGCAAATCAGCCGTCTCCTGCTCGGGGGCAATCTGCTGACCCACTTCACGCACAGCCGCGACCTCAAATACGTCTACAACCTCGCTGCCCACTACAACACCGATGAAAAGATCATCGAAACCCTCACGGTCGCCGAGCAGAATGGGATCAACACGCTCGTCATCCACACCGTGCCCCATGTGCTTGAAACTCTGCGGACCTATCGCGTGGATCGGGGCGGCAAGATCCAGTGGATCATCTGTCCGACCGCTCCCGTGGGCAACGATCTCAGCGAATACGCCAAGCAGGTCGACGACCTCGTGAACGACGGTTGCGAGGCCATCTATCTCTGGGGGGTGCATGCGGACAAGCTCGTCTCGGAAGGGCGTGTGGATACGATCGCCCGGCTCGTGGGATTGGCGAAGGAACGCGGCGTTCCGTCCGGCGTCGGCGCGCACGATGCCGCCGTCGTCATGGCCTGCGAAGAACACGGAGTCGAGGCGGACTTCTACATCAAGACGCTCCACCACCATAAATACGCCACCGGACCTAAGCCGCACGAATTGACCGCGCCCTATTGTGAAATCCCTGGCTACTGGTGCCGTGATCCCCAGGAGATCATCGCCTTCATGGAAACGGTCGAGAAGCCGTGGATCGCCTTCAAGGTCATGGCTGCCGGCGCCATCCCTCCGGCGAGCGCCTTCCAATACGCCTTCAACAATGGCGCCGACCACGTCCTCGCCGGTATGTTTGATTTCGAGATCGCCGAAGACGCCGGCATCATCCGCGACGTCCTCGCCAGCGTGGACCGGAAGCGTCCGTGGCGAAGCTGACCGTTTTACTCGTGTGCATGGTTGTACTCGCGCCTGCCGTCCTTGCCGGCGACGCGGTCGTACCGTCTTTCTTCGCCTTCTGCATGGACACCCACGACAGCGCGAAGCGTTCGCTCGAAGATCAGGCCGCCCTGCTTGCGGAGCTCGGCTACGATGGCGCGGGCCACCTCTGGCTGGACGACCTGGACCAGCGTATCGCGACGCTTGACGCCCATGGATTGAAGCTGTTCCAAGTCTATCTTCGCGTCAACATCGCTCCCGATGCGCCCGAACCCCGCGACCCCCGGCTCAAGGAGGCCCTGCCCGCGCTGAACGGCCGCGACACCATGCTCGCCCTCTTGGTCAGCGGCGCTCCTCCATCCGATCCAACCGGCGACACGCGGGCCGTAGAACTCGTGCGCGAAATCGCGGATCTGGCATCGGCGTCAGGTGCCCGCGTCGCCCTCTATCCCCACGCCGGAGATTGGTTGGAGCGCGTCGAAGACGCCATCCGCGTCGTGCAGAAAGTCGACCGCCCAAACGTCGGACTCATGTTCAATCTGTGCCATTGGTTGAAGGTCGACAACGAAGAAAACTTGCGTCCGTTGCTCACCGCGGCGATGCCGTACCTGTTCGCCGTCAGCATCCACGGCGCCGACCGTGCCGAATCGATCCACGCCGGCACCGGCAACTGGATCCAGCCCCTCGATAGCGGCACCTTCAACATCGGCGCATTCCTCAATACCCTGCGCGAACTCGGCTATCGCGGCCCCATCGGTCTCCAATGCTACGGCATCCCCGGCGACGCCCGCGATCACCTCACCCGATCCATCACCGCCTGGCGCACCATCATGGCCCGCGCAGCATCCACAGCCGCCAGCGATACACCCTGAATGCACTACTAGAGCCAAGCAATCTCGCTCCCACCTCCAGAGTCATCCCCGTCCATGCATGTCCGTGCATGTCCGTGTTCTTCCTCCAGCCTCCAGCCTCCAGTCTCCAGCCTCATCCCCGTCCGTGTTCTTCCTCCAGTCTCCAGCCTCCGGTTACTTTCCTGTCCGTGTCAGTCCGCAGTCCGCAGTCCGCAATCCCCAATCCGCAATC
>CAZWDH010000429.1:0-4325 GCA_964632865.1 uncultured Nitrospiraceae bacterium | reverse complement strand
TGCACTCTTGTATAGTTGGTACCCATCCCACGCGATCGCTCGATTGGAGGCGCGTGGCGGCGCTTCGATCTGTTCCTGCTTGGCGATCCAGTCCACAACGCGACGAACGTGGGGGTTTGCCGAGTCTGTGCGGTCGTCAGAGGCAACCGTAGTCTCCAGTTTCCGCAATCGCTCCGTGAAGTATTCCGCGGCCCGGTACAGATCCCGGCCGGACCCGTAGATACCGATTTCGTCACTTCCGACAACCCACCGATTTGCGCCCTCGGGAAACTCCCAGACCTGGACGGCGAAGCGGCGCCAGCCGCTTCCGTATCGGATGTCCAGATGGTGCATGGGGCGCAACGCGGCGGCGCACTTTCTCGCGAGATTTGGACATGACTGCTCCGCCACCTGGGGCGCTGCGGAGAGGGCCTCGGGAAAAAGGCCCCGGCTCATGAGAAAATCAAAGTGCTGGTTCATGTCGGCTGATGGCATTGTTCGCTCTAGTTGCCGTGAATGAGTGTCCATTGTCTCACTGACTCCTCCAATTCGGGGATATAGCTCGCCCGACACGGATTGGAATGGGTAGCATTCGAATCAGTCTCTTGCGACTCCTGCGGAACCTCATCATGCTGACAAGAGTCCTGCGCACGGTCGAAGGCTCCGGGGTAAATCCTGCCTCCACCAAGCTGAAAGGAAAAGGTAGATTGTGCGTCGTCCGATCGCGCGTGTTCGGCCCGCCTGCGCAACCAGTCCAAGGCCATGTTTACGCTCTCATTCTGGAGGGCATAGTTAGCCGTTAGGTCGGTCGCCTCCAAATCGCGCTTGATTCGGGCCAAGGCCCGTTCGCACCGTCCTCGCTGTTCTCCGTCAAACGTGGAATCCTCCAACGCGATACGCAGTTCGAGCAATGCCGTCCGCAGCCGGTTGCTGCGCTCGCGTAAGCTGTTGCTTGACTGAGCGTAGAGATGCATGGCCTCGCCGCGATAGTGACGAATACGCGGACTCCCGCAGAGCCGCGGACTATCCTCGGCCCATTGCGAAACTGCCAGGAACCGCGGGAAATCACCGGCTTCCGCGGAAAACTGGATGGCGAAAGCTACCCCCATTTCCTCCATGTCGCGCCAGTTGTTTTCCTCGAAAACCTCGCCCGCAACTTCGACTAGACAAGCTATGAAGCGCGACGTGCGGGAAGGTCCGATGATCTGTTGCACTGGGCGTAGGCAGAGTCGGAAAGGACCAAAAACACCGTAGTGCCGGGCGAATAGCCGGAACGCGGTTTTCACGAGCGGTCTCGCGAAGGC
Source organism: uncultured Nitrospiraceae bacterium (assembly GCA_964632865.1). GTDB lineage: Bacteria > Hydrogenedentota > Hydrogenedentia > Hydrogenedentales > SLHB01 > JAHDWY01. Next base: position 3,042 of record CAZWDH010000429.1, on the reverse strand, counting down.
GAAGCGCAGGTGCTCGCGGTCGAACCGGCGTTGGTTTACCTGAATCAGACGTGCCACCGATCGCGCGCTTTCCTCAGCCACATCCGCGAATGTACGAACCGAGATTTGTTGATCGATAAATGCCTGATCCCGCAAGAGACGGATTAGGCCCCTCGCGCGACCTCGGTTCACGTGGCAAATACCAAAGCATGGCTCCAGATTCTCACGACATAGAAGCGGAGAAAGAGGATCCTGTCGACTGGACGGGATGGGCTCGCGAGATCCGCCTCGCATCAGCCCACCGGCCGCTTGCATTCGCCCCATGGACTCGCGTGGAACCCAGTTTGGGCGGTCGGAAACCGTCCGATTGGGAGTGCGTTCGCCCAAGTACACATCGATGGCGGGGAGAAGTCGCCGCAACCCACTCGCTTCGGTTCGTGCTCTCGAAACAGAACGCAGCTTCTCCCATGTGGACCCAGGCTTGTCGGGATCAGTCAATGCCAGGGTCAGGCCATTCTTCTTGTCAACCAGACTGTCCCACGTGCACGTATATAGGCCGGGGTCTGCCGCATGCTCGGCAACAAATTGACCGCGAAGATGCGCCCGTGGCGAGGCGAATTCGGAAACGCCGGCGGCGTGATTGGGTAGCGCGACACCGAATTGCGCGTACTCCAGCGCACCCGCCGCATCGAGCTTGTCAAAAAGACCATCGCCCAGGACTGGCCACCGGGTGTACAACTCCTCTGCCTCCGCTTTGAGTACCGAGTATTTCGTAAGCGTGTCCTCGTCCATCACGAGACGAAGGAACTCGCGGCCAGCCATTGCGGGGCCGCCCTCTTCGCGATAGTCATCTTCAAGAAAGTAAGGTGTATCCGTTGCCGCTTCAGAATTTGGTTCCCGATGCGAATCGAGCTTTCCGAAGGCGGCATTGGCGTGTCGCAATCGTTCGGGGTCGAACTCGTGCCGCGCCGCCAGCCGGTTTAGGTAGGCGCGAAGTATCAAAGGATCGTGGGAAGTGGCCAGGGCGGTCGGTCCGGTTCTCATGGACTCGATAGCACGGCCGAGCAAGTTACCGATATCGGCAAGGTCATCGGAGTCGGCGTATCGTTTCAGGATTGGAAGTACCTGCTCTATGCATTCGAATAGCGAAAGTGCACCCTTCGTGGTAGAAGCCGTAGATGTGCCATCTAGATCGCGATTGAACGCCAACGCGGCAGCGTGAATGTCTTCAAAATGGGGGATCTCTTCCCATTGAAGTCCTGCTTCGATGGCGGCCACCATTAAGGTAAGCCAGCCGAAACCGAGCGACACGCTCAGGGGCGATCGACTGCACCCGGCGCTGGTTGCCATCTGGAGACGGCACCGTCCGGAGCTTTGTACATTCTTATAGGAAAACAGGCTTTGAAGGCTTCGGCATTCGACGTGGGCTGACCAGCATGGCTCCAGCGAACCGAATCGAAGCGCGCCGGCGCCGTGGAAGGGCAATCCGATTACATACAGGGTCCGGAGGTTTTCCGAAATCATGGGCAGGTGTGGCGAGCGGAGATCGATATTGAAGTGCGTCCCGAACGTTTTCCCGGTTGCGTAGCAGGCGCCCCCGCACGACATCTCGAGGGTCAAGCGCGGGTCGCTTGAACGCAGCATTCCATCGACCGTGTCGTAGACCCATTGCCGCAATCGGAGATGCTCCGTAACCGCACCGCGATTGGAGTGGGTCTCGGCGGTACGTAGTTCGATCTTCTCACAGTCCCAGCCAACCGAGGCGCCGGACGGAAGGAAGCACCCGCTGCCTCGCAGGGCCGGCAGGTTCGGCGTGCCGCCCATCAATCGCCCCACCAGCTCTTGCACGCACATGGATGGAACCAGGTGGTGACCCTGGCAACGCACGGTCACCACCTGTTCCTGCTCCGTACCGCGGTACCGCAATTGCGACACGTCGGTTCCCTCTTACTCGCCGCCGGAGTAGCGACGGCTCTGAACGAATTCCTTGCTCTTGCCAGACATCGATTCATCGACGACATCCATGCCCTTCTTCAGCAGATCTTCCGTTCGGGCGTTGTTTGGATTGATTCCGGCACCGAGATCCACCGATGCCGTACCGCCTGTCGACTGTTGCATGCAGATTGCTTCCATCAGGGTCTTGCTCATAGATAACTCCTTTTCCTTTGGATCGGCCAACGTGCGTCCCTTTGTCCGCCACAACCGGTAGCGGCAGGTACGCCCCGCGAAGCGATGAGCAATCGCTGTGCCAGCACGGAATCGGGCCGAGGTCATTGGAGATTCTTCCGAGCAGGTTGTGGACGGAACGGCGGAGGGTTGAGTTTTGCGCGGTGAGTTACCGGCGTGCAGCCAGCCATTCCGTTGACTTAATAGGGATCTGCCGTTAGTATGGGGAAACTCAACTGGCTGGGGGGGGGCAGTATGGAATACGCCGTTCTGGAGTGCCGGCAAGAGGGACGAGAGCGGGTCTACCGAGCGACGCACGTAGATGCCGCCCACGTTCTGCAATGCGCGCGCGAGGGCCGCTTAAGCCTTTTCTACATCAGTGAGTCTCACGCATCCGATCTTCAGAAGACGATACCGAAGATCCGGGATATGGGCAGGAAACTTCCCGGAAAAGAACTGTCGCGGTATCTGGCCAAGCTTGCGGAAAACGAAATCGGAATTCTGAAAGGCGCATACAACAGCACGCGGCAACTGAAGCGGAGCGCGAGTGACGCGGTCAGGAAGTGCCACGAGCAACAACACGCGGTCGTGGCCTTCGTCACGCTGAAGCCGGTGCTGTTTGCTCAGGCATGGAAAAAGGAAACCGCCAACGCATCTCGCGACGACCGCATCGAAGCACGGGAGCTCGAGTCTCCGGTTGAACGGACACTGCGCACCTTGGGCGAGATGGACGTTCCGGAGAGTCTTGTCAACGCGTATATCGGCAGTTCGCCGTCGATCCGGCTGGTCCGCCAACTCATTCTCCGCGCAAGCGAACATGCCTACCCGGTGCTGATCCAGGGTGAATCGGGAACGGGCAAAGAGATTATCGCGCGCAGCATTCATGACTTGAGCCGA
>CAZWDH010000428.1:0-4334 GCA_964632865.1 uncultured Nitrospiraceae bacterium | reverse complement strand
TGCCTCGCTCCATCACGCCTGCGGCGTGACTACATTCGAGTCGCCCCATCCGGGGCTGCCGTGGGCACGGGTCCTTGTGTTGGAGGTTGATGTCCTCGGCCCGGCTGAAGTGTTTCGACCATTCAGGTTTCGGTCCTTCGAATTTGTTTCGGATTTCGTGCTTCGGATTTTGTCCTTCTGTCTTGACCAAACCGGATTGCCGCTGGCGCAATGCGCTATACTGGACTTCTACGCGGCTTGCCGGGGGAGGCGTGCCGCCGGGGCGTTTCGATTTTTGGGGGTACGCGGGATGATCGTTCATGGTGCTACTTCGAAGTGCGTTCAGATCCTGGGGGCCGTCGCGTTGATGGCCGGGTGCGTGGTATCGGCTGCTGCCGAAGATATTGCTGCCGTGCGAGACCACTTTGCCGCGCCGCCGGTCGAGTACAGCACAGGACCCTTGTGGGTCTGGAACGACTGGATGACGGAAGGCGAAATCCGGCAGACCCTCCAAGACCTCGCGTCGCAACACGTCATGCAGGCCTTCGTCCATCCGCGGCCAGGGCTTATGACGCCGTATCTCTCCGACCGCTGGTTTGAGATGTGGGCCGTCACGCTCGACGAGGCCGAGAAGCTCGGCATGAATATCTGGATCTACGACGAGAACTCCTATCCCTCCGGGTTCGCCGGCGGATTCGTGCCGGAACTGATGCCGGAATCGAAGGGACAAGGACTCGTCTTTGAGGAAGTCGCCGAGATACCCCAACCCCTGCCGGAAGACGTGCTCGCCGTGTATGCGGTCGCGGACGGCAATTGCACGAAGGCCGATACATCATCCCCCTTGCCCGCTGGGAAGTACATCCTGGCCAAGCGCGCCTGGGCGCAACCTTCGCCATGGTTCGGCGGCAAGACCTACGTCGATCTCCTGCGTCCCGGCGTGACGGAGAAGTTTCTCGAAGTCACGATGGATGCGTACAAGGACGCCTTCGGCGACGAATTCGGCAAGCGCGTTCCCGGTGCGTTCACCGATGAACCCCATCTCGTTCCCGGCGGCGACTACCACTGGACGCCTGACCTGCCGGAGGTCTTTCAGAAGCGTTGGGGCTACGACCTCATGGATCACCTCGCTTCGCTCCAATACGACCTCGGCGATTGGAAAAAGGTGCGCCACGATTACTACAGCACCTTGAACGAACTCTTCGTGGAACGCTGGGCGAAACCCTACTACACCTATTGCGAACAGAATGGCCTCGAATTCACCGGCCACTACTGGGAACACGAATGGCCGCGCCTCACGCGCGTGCCCGACAGTATGACCATGGCCGCGTGGCAACAGGCGCCGGGCATCGACATCCTGTTCAACCAATACGCCGAAAGCGTGCACGCCCAAGTTGGCAACGTGCGCGCCGTGATGGAACTGGCGAGCGTGGCGAATCAGCTTGGCCGGTCGCGGCGGCTTTGCGAGGCCTACGGCGGCGGCGGTTGGGACTTGCGTTTCGACGACATGAAACGCATCGGCGACTGGATGAGCGCACTCGGCGTGTCCTTCATCAATCAACATCTCACCCATTCGACACTGCGCGGCGCGCGGAAAGGCGATTACCCGCAGTCGTTCTCCTATCACGCACCATGGTGGGATTCCTACCATGTGTTGGCGGATTACTTCGCGCGGCTCGGTCTCGCGGTATCCCACGGCCAGCAGATCAACGATGTGCTCGTCCTCGAACCGACGACCACGGCATGGATGTATCAGGGCCCCGGACGCGAACACAACGAACAGTTGGGCGAAGCGTTTCAGGCCTTCGTCACACAGTTGGCGAAAGACAACGTCGAGTTCGATATCGGATGCGAATACATCCTCGCGCAATGGGGGCGGGTGGAAAGTGGAAAGCTGGTCGTCGGCCAACGCGCGTATTCCATCTTCGTCGTGCCGCGAGGCACGGAGAGTCTCGATGATGCGACGGTCCGTTTACTTGAAGAGTTCGTCAAGGCGGGCGGTACCGTGCTGGACTTCGGCGACGTGCCTCCAGCCATGGTCGACGGGCGCGCGTCGGACCGCGTGCTCGCACTGGCCACGCACGACGGATGGAAAAAGACGGAAGGCAGCGTGCTCCAAACGCGGCAGCAGACCGAAGGTCCGTTCAGCATTACGTTGACGGGAGACGGCCGGGGTATCGTCTATCACATGCGCCGCAGCTTTGCCGATGGCGATCTCGTGTTTATCGTGAACACCAGCGACGCCGCGAAGGCGACGGCCGTGTTGCGCTCGAACATGAAAGGCGTCGAACGCTGGGATCTGGAAACGGGTGAGACGGGGATCGCCTATCCCTACGAATCGCTGGACGGCGGCGGCGCGCGCGCCTCGATCGAATTGCCGGTCTGTGGAAGTCTGCTGTTGTACCTGCCGAAGGATGCGGACGTCGCCACGCCCGCGCCGCCGGACACACTGCGGTGGGCGGCCATTCCCGCGGCAGGCGCCATGACCGTGAAGCGGACCTCGCCGAACGTGCTGACCCTCGACTACGTCGACGTGCGCGTCGGCGATGAAGTGCGCGAAGCCCAGTATTACTACGCAGCGGCGGAGTTCGTGTTTCAGAAACACGGACTCGAACGGAACCCCTGGGACCATGCCGTACAATTTAATGACGAGTTGATCACCACGACCTTCCCGGACGGCAGCGGTTTCGAAGCGACCTATCGCTTCACCATCGACGGCGATGTGCCGTCGCCGTTGTATGCCGTGGTCGAACGCACGGACCTCTACACGATCACCTGCAACGGAAGATCCGTGACGCCGCTGCCGGGCGAGTGGTGGTTGGACCGCGCCTTCGGCGTGGTCGACATCACGGACTGCGCCACCACCGGCGACAACACGCTCACCATCCGCGCCGACTCGTTCAGCATGTACCACGAACTCGAGCGCGCCTACGTGCTCGGCGATTTCAGTCTGCTATCCACCGATTCGGGATTCCACATCATCGGCGCACGCGAGCTGGAAGCGGGACCCTGGGACCGGCAAGGCTGCCCCCTCTATTGCGCGGGCGTTGCGTACACGCAGACATTCACGGTCGATGCACCGTCGGGCTCGTACCAGGTGAAACTCCCCGCGTGGCTCGGCAGCGTGGCCAAGGTGCGCGTCAACGGCGAAGACGCCGGCGTCATCTACCGCTGTCCCTCGACCCGTGACGTGACCAGTCTGATTCGTCCCGGAGAGAACACCGTCGAAGTCGAAGTCATCGGCACACCCAAGAACACGCTCGGACCCCACCACGGCACTCCGCCCCTCGGCATCGCGTCGCCCAACATGTTCCGCAACGGCCCCATCCCGGGTCCGCCACCCGGCGCCGAATACAGCACCATAGGCTACGGCCTCTTCGCAACCTTCGAGCTGCAGCAGGCGGGGTAGAGGAAGTCGTTGCGCAAAGGAACGCCGGTTTTCCAACCCGCGACGCCAAACATTGATTGGTCAGAAAGCCATCGCAACGACAGTACCGCCCAGCATGATCCCTATACGGAAACAACGCGCTACCACCCAACCACAATCATTGGCGAAGAAGCGGGTTGGAAAACCCGCTCTCCTAACCGCGCATACGTTTTTCGATAGTTGATCTGGAGGGCAAGGGATCTTCCACGCACAAGCCCCGCCGCGCCAAGAGTTATTCCATTCAGGCCCGAAGGGCAACACCACGACAACCCAGGCGTCTGGAGTGACTCCATTCAGGCCCGAAAACGACCTCGACAGGACAGCCCACGGCGTCTGTGATAATCCCATTCTGGCCCGAAGGGCCTAAACAGGACAGCCCAGGGCAACGCCCTGGGAAACCGATGCCGCCCAACACGCATCGCCCTGAAAGGGCAAAACAGCGGGTTAATCCCAAACGTATTTCTCGTCGTACTCAACTCGATAGCGTTTCAGGAACAACCGGAACTCCTCTTGGAAGGTTACGGTCCGATGATGTTCAACCTGGCCATCGATATACCGTCTCGCCCGGGCTACGTGAGACTGACTCAAGGAAAACGCCCCGAATCCACTCTGCCAATGCAATCCGGAGAACGCTGCGCCCTGTGTCTTGAGCCATTTCGACGAACCTTTCTTAACTTCCTCAATGAGGTCGCACAACGCGAGCGTCTTCGACAACACAAACAGGGCATGGACGTGATCCTCGGTCCCACCGATTGTGATGCTGGGGCTGTCATGCGCCTTGAAAATACCCGCTTGATAGGCGAACAAATGCGGGCGAATCGCGTCGGCCAACCGGGCCTCCCGGTGCTTCGTACTGTAAATGAGATGTATCAGGTTTACGGAAAGGGATTGCGCCATTCGCGTGCTCCTGTTTTGCCCTTTCAGGGCGGCC
>CAZWDH010000427.1:0-4364 GCA_964632865.1 uncultured Nitrospiraceae bacterium | reverse complement strand
AAAACAGCGCGTCCACCACGCATTCTTGCGACAGGTCCTCGAACTCGTTCGCGTCGAGCACTTGCTGGATTGCGAGCTCGAGGTCGTCCGCGATAGGCTTCAATTCCCAGTAGTTGGTACTCACGTCGGGACTGGGCGCGCGGGATACCAGCGCCCGTTTATGAATGGTGACCGCCAGCTCCATCAGGTTGATGGGGTTTCGCTTGGTCTCCTTTCTCCGCTCCGAGTAGTGGTATCCGACAAACTCTTCGATCCGTTCCTTGGCCCTGGCCCGATACGGCTCCATGCCGCGGTACGAGTTTTCCACGGACGCGCGCAACCGCGTCACTTCTTCGGCGGAGAATATCTGGCCGTCGACGTCGACGGCTTCGGTATCGTCCAGCTCTATGGCTTCCGTTACCATCCGTCATCCTTTTTCAGGCGTGCAGCCATGCGTTCCCGTTGCCGCAACGCGAAACAACTCGGGGGCAGTGCGGGTTCCGGGGGTTCTTGGTGTTTGTTGCCCGATCCCATGCACTTCAGAGCCAGCGCGCACCCGATGATGCGATCGCCGTGGTTCGCCCGCGCTCCGCTGGGATCTTCGGTCTGCACGCTCTGTTCATGTGAAACAGTGCCGTCATTTTGGTAGATGTAGTACGGCGCTTCTTCGTACACGGCCTCGGACCGCACTATGAATTCTTCGTTAGCCACCGCAGACCGAAACGCCACCAAGACCACGACCTTCTGTTCCGGCGTCGAATACCAGCCAGGCGTCATGTTCTGGTCTTTCTGAGACAAACTTCGCTCGTTGGTCCGGAAGTGGACGCGGCTATGCCCTTTCTTCATCAGCGTGCGCCCGAAACTGTTTCCGGGTCCGTTGGCTTCCCAGCAAACCTTGGCCGGTCCGCTCACCCCGCTGAAGGTTTGCAGGATGCCCACGCACACATGGGCGAACTCGGCAGGGTCTTTGTCGTGAGAGGCGTATTCCGCGGCCTGGGTCCGCGTGTTCTGCGCGAATATCTCCAATGTCGATAACGAGGCCCCGGTACCCATCGACACGTCGGCCCCCGCGAAGTAGTCCGTGTTGTGCGGTACCCGCATGCGATGGTCGAGCGGCGCCCACACCTTGAGCGGACCGTCCTTGCACGGTTTCCACGCGGTAATGACGCCCTCGTCGTCTACCTCCACATCCCCTTCCCACAAGGGCGCTATCACTTTCTCTTTGCGGATGGCGCTCATGATCTCGTGGTCGAAGAAGGGATAGTTCGACGCCTCGTAGTCGAGGTCCAACTCCTGCGCGATTTCGGTCTTGTTCGCGCACCGCCTACATTGGCGGTCGTACCACGGGCTGCGCGGCCGCCGCTTGTCGTCGAAATAGATCCTGTCGGCCTTTTCCGGGTGCATCGGCCACCAAAACGTCAGCCGTTCCTCGCACTTCGTCAGCATCGGCCAAAACAACTCGTCGTGCCCCTTGGGCGTCGAGTTGAAGATGCGGCAGTCCGTGGCATCGCGCGTGGACTTCAACACTTTCGGACCATCCGGCACGCTCGCCGCCTCGTCCACCATGATCGACGTGCGCCGGTCGCCACGCCCCGACTCGCCCGTCGTCGTTTCACCGTCGATGGTCGTGTCGTTATCCAGGTTCAGCAGCGAACGGTCCTTGCGCAGGAAACGCGGCACCAAGAACTTCGGCAAATACTTCATCAAGAAGTCGATCTTGCTGAACAGCGCCTTCGGATCGCCGCGTTTCTCCACCAACTCCTCTTTCCGGCTCATCATCAAAAACGACAGATTCGGGTAGAACGTCCACAGCCAGTAGTACGCCAGGATGATCAACCACGACGCACCCATATCCCTGCTCTTCTCAATCACCACGTCCCGCCCTTCCAAAATCGCGTGAATGACTCGAATCAACGCGACTTCCTGGAACGGATACAGGATGAATGGAATGGCCGGCGTCTTCGTCTTGCGCGGGTTCTGCGTCCACACAAATGCGTTCACCCAAAAGATGGGGTCTCGAGCGCAGGCGTTCCAGTAATACTTCGCGTGCTGCCTCGAACGCTTCGCGTCCTCAAGGATCAAGCTCCTCTGCTTGATGTTCGTACGGACCTTCCGGCTCATCATCTTCGACAACGGCGTAACCAGATGACTCTCCGGCATCGGCAACGGGTCCAGCAGGTGTCTCTTCAGCGGCACGCTGCACCATGCCCAGTCCTTCAGCGACTGCTCCAATGAGTTTGGAAAGGCGAATGTTGTCATCGCGCAAACCATCCCGCTCCGCATCGCTCTTGCTTAACAGCCTCGGATATGTCCCCCGCCAGAACTCCGTCCGCGATCCAGGATCCGTCCGGCATTGCCAAAGCAGGTACCACGCCTCCGGACACGGCGCATCCGCCGCCTTCACGTCCATCAGCCACATATTCCCAGCCACCCAACGCACTACCACGTCGGCCGGCGCGTCGAATTGCTGGAAGTCTTCCCGGCGAGCCACAGCCGGAAGTAGCTGCATGGGGGGCTGCCACTCTCCGGCCGCGGTGCGCTGGCTCTCCGGGCCATCGACGGAAAACGCCAGGGGGTCTGCGTCTTCCTTTGGTGCGGACTGGGCAATAGAGGGGGGATTGCCCAGGGACTGGGAAAACTCGGCTTGCGCCGCCAAATACGCCTTCCGTGGCGCCATACCAGACTCTTTCAACTCGTCCCGCCGCGCAAGAAACGACTCCCACGCGCCGCGCTCTTGAAGGTACTTCTTCCACTCGGCTCGATAGATCGGAGTTCCCATTCTCAAACGGCTTCTGGCGCATCCTCATGACCGCCCTCTTCCAAAGGCCGGGAATCGCTCGCGGCCCCCATATCGCCCACCGAAGCGGATGATGTGGACGACGCTACCCCTGCATCCGGGGTCCCGAGGTCTTCAGGGTAAGGCCCCGGCAACACTTCGGGGTCGCACGGCTCGGAACCCTCGAGCGATTCGCCGTCAACTTCACACTCACCGAGCCCGCTCCCAACTTCAACCGCCTCGGAATCGCACATCTTCGAGTCCCCAAAAGCTACGCGCTACGCAACTGCGTCCCGCGGTGATACTCCAAGTGGTGAACCCGGCAAAGCCAACGCACGTCCAGCGGCTTGCCGTAGTCCTCGTGATGCGCCTCCGCCGTACTACCGCAAATCTCACACGGCCCGCGCTTCACCCTCCCTCGCCGCACGTAAACCCCAAGGTACGAACGCGCGTTGTCCTTCATCCGGCCCTCTACGTCAAGCGGATGACGACTCCGAAATCGGCGCTGAGCCTCCGCGTGGCATTTCAGGCAATAACGCTGACCCGCCGAACGCCGTGGCTCACAACCGCATCTCGAACACATAATCCACAATCTCCCACGTGGAACACACAAAATCTTGTGCCTACATCGAACATTGTGCGCGATACCTTACTCACCTGTCAAGCATTTCCCGCACGCAATTCAAGAAAAATTAGGAACAGGCGGTATACGGTGGGGTATACGGTGGGGTATACGGTGGGGTATACGGTGGGTATTTGCGTGTACCCGAGAAAATTTGTCCGGTTTTGGAGAAAATTTGTCGCTCTTTCGCCTACTGCATTTTTTCACCCCGTACCACCCTATTTAAACTGTAATACCACCCTATGGGTCAAAAAACACCCTGCCCCTGCCACCATCGGGAGGGCCGGGATACGTGAGGGGGACCCAAGGCCGAAGGCCGCCGGGGTCCGGGCAAAAAACGCCGGCCACACCAACGACGACGACCCCGCCTCGACCAAGCACCCCTTCGATGAGGTCGATGCCTCGATGATGCCAAGGCCAAGGCCCTCGAATGCCCCCATGTCCACAGGTCCAGCCCGGTGTTGTGGGAGACGCACCGCACCAACAACAACGAATCTCCCCCGATCTCGACCTGAATACCCCTCGAATTCACCTCGACGACTACCCGCGCGCGCGCTCCAAACTGCCCCGCCGCCAGGAACCCGAGATATCCCCCGTCTCCATTTTGGGTGTTCGTGTGCATCTTTGAGCTATGTCCCTTTGTCCATATGCGGGGAAGATTTTGGAGGCTACCTTGGAAGAGCTGAAGAGCTACGGAGGAAGATTTGTGCCCGTTCGAGTGGAATTCGAGAATCGTTTGTGTGCTCTTCGCGAGCGGTGTTTATTTTAGTTTGCGGGTTGCCGGGTTGCCGGGTTGCCGGGTTGCCGGGTTGCGGGTTGGTGGGGGTTATTGGAGTAATCCCCCAACCCCCCCCATCCCCCTACCCCCTTCCCCCCCCTTTTTTGAAGCCGTGATTTGGAATTTGTTTTGGGTACAAGATTGTGCTTGACAACAATCTGACCTTGTGTTAAGATATGATTGTTGGACGTAGAACCAAAAACCTTGGG
>CAZWDH010000426.1:0-4369 GCA_964632865.1 uncultured Nitrospiraceae bacterium | reverse complement strand
AGCGCATCTGCAACGAGTTCACCGGGGTCCTCACGGGCAAAGGATTGAACTGGGGCGGATCGCTCATCCGTCCGGAGGCGACCGGGTACGGCGCGGTATACTTCGCGCAGAATATGCTGGAAACGCGGGACGACAGTTTGGAAGGCAAGACCTGCACCGTCTCGGGCTCCGGTAACGTGGCGCAATATACCGTCCGCAAAGTGTCGCAGTTTGGGGGAGCATCCGTGACGTTGTCCGATTCCGGAGGATTCATCCATGACCCGGACGGCATCGACGAGGAGAAGCTGGGATTCGTGATGGAACTCAAGAACATTCGACGCGGCCGGATCAGCGAGTACACGGAGAAGTTCAAACACGCTTCGTACCACCCGGGCCAGCGCCCGTGGTCGGTGCCGTGCGATTGCGCATTTCCAAGCGCCACGCAGAATGAAGTTTCCCTGGAAGACGCGGAAACGCTCGTGAAGAACGGGTGCATCCTCGTCAGCGAAGGCGCCAACATGCCAACGGCCCCGGAGGCGGTCGATGTGTTCCTGAACAACAACGTGCTCTATGGTTTGGGCAAGGCCGCGAACGCCGGCGGAGTTGCCGTTTCGGGGCTCGAAATGGCGCAGAACGCGCAGCACGTTACCTGGACTCGCGACGAGGTCGACTCCCGGCTACGGGACATTATGAAGACCATCCACGACACGGCCCACGCCGTCGCGAATGCGTATGGTTCTCCCGGGAACTACGTCGTCGGCGCGAACATTGCCGGGTTCCGGAAGGTGGCGGATGCGATGCTGGATCAGGGATTGGTTTAGGCAAGTCCACGCTGCGAGAACCTGGGGTGCCTGCATCCCCGGTGCGTAGGGGAATCCACGTTGGCAGGAAAGCGAATGATCGCGACCGATAGTTGCTAGCAAAATGGTGCGTAAATCAAGACGATGATAAATTCAGGGAGTTAGCGGTTGGAAGGAAATACCAACAACAGTGCCCGTGAGAAGAAAGTATGAGTAGTGCGCGCAATGACGACTCCCCCATTCTTCCTCCCCTGCTGGAAGAATTTCGTGCGGCATTACAGGATGAAATTGAAGTAGCAAAGCGCAATTCCTCCAGCAGCGCGGTTCCTCTTGCCAATGGACACAAGGTAGCATCTCTGGGTAGTGCTCATCAGTATGCGTTCTTGATTGAATCGGTTCTCAACACGCCGGATGGTTCACCCGCTGACCTTGTCATTCCAGGCAAAGCACCTATAGCGGCAACCATAGTCTCAGCAGAAGGGCTTCGCATTGTCATCAGTGTCGAAACAGATATGGGCACGTTCGTCCCGACGGCAAAGCTACAGACGAATCTCACAATCCTCATGCGCAAGCTCATAGAGCGCATTGAGAACAATGCTGAACAACAGAATCCCGCCGCTGAACGGATGCTCGGAAACGCAATAGTATCGGGTGCCCCCGCAAGACCGACCTTCCCGCCGAAGGAGCTCAACCAACATCAGCTGAACGCACTTGAAAGCGCTTTAGGGCGCGACCTCACTGTCATTTGGGGGCCACCGGGGACGGGAAAGACTCGTACCATTGGCACAATCACGGAACATCTGAACATTGCATCCAGAACTGTCCTGATCGTTTCTCACACAAATACGGCCGTCGACCAAGCCATAAAGCATGTCGCCAAATCGATGAAAGACCAGCTTGCGGATGGTGCTGTGGTTCGTGTTGGTGAAGTGAAAGACGATGAGCTTCGCACAGGTTTCCCTGACGTTCTTCTCAAGACCCAGGTTGAACATCAGTCCCGTGAATTGGTCGAGGAAAGAGAACGCCTATCAAGTCAGAAGAGAAGATTAGCAGACGAAATGGCATCAGCCCAGGAGTCTGTTGAAATCACAGAATGGCTTAAATCCGCAGAGCAAGGTATCGCCGCGATTGGCAAAGCCATCGCAGAGCGAGACCGCTACAGTGAACATGAACGCCAGGCGTCGCTGGAGTTGGATTCATTACGACGGCAGCATTCGCACTTGCTGCAAATGCATGAGCTTGCGGCCAGAGCACTCCGCCTGAGAAAACTTCTCGACGCCAAGCAAGAAGAATCTTCCACTCTTCGAGACCAGTTCAATACGCTTGCGGCTGAAAAGGAGAGACTGACTGCGACAATTGCGGACCAGAACTCCCGCATGGAAATCGCCACCCGCATCGACCCTATTCGAAAAGAACGCGCCCGCTTCAGTTCACAGAATGAACAGAAAGCCACAATTGCAGCGATTTCCGGAAAACTCAGGGAGACGAAAGACAAACTGGACATCGCTCAGAAGGAATCTGCAACCGCTGGTGCTTTGCTGCAAGAAACCTTGAGCGTTGGAGCCCTGAGCAGGATACTCAAGCGATTGCCGAAACCGGAAAACCAACGCGCAACCGTGAACTCATGCGCAAACCGAGTCACTGCGCTTGAAACCGAGATCTTGGCAACACGGCAGGCGCACGAAGCAGCCACAGGAAAACTCGCTAGGATAATCGAACTGGACGGCGAGTTAGCTCGGTATGCGAATATCGGCACGTATTCGCAAGAACTCAAAGTCAAGATGCAATCAGAAAGGGAATTGGAGGAGGTTTACGCGAAAACAAGCGAACTCGATTCTCTTTGGTCCAATCTAAATGGAGATATCCGGAGACTCGAAGGGGAATTCACTGAGGCAGCGAATAGTATCGACGGCGATATCAAACATGTCTATCTGGATATTTGTGGGAAACTCCAGAAGCTGAAAGTACTCGAAATCACTACGCGGCAATCTGCTCAATCGGCAGTCGAAATGCAGAACAAAGCGGACTCCCTATTGTCGCATTCGGTAGCTTCTCTACAGCAATGGGTAGATTTCGATATCGTCCCCACGCAAACGGAAGAATGCTTAGCAGAGATTCGCGTGTGGCGTTCTCGACTCGCTGAGAAACACGCCTCAACAGACCTTAAATCTTTGAAGGGTCGAATGGATGAGATTCGAGCAGAGATTCGCGGCCTCGAAAGCAAAATCGCCGAAATAGAGGTGAAGCTCGCGGAAGTCGAAAGAGAAGTCATCAACGGGGCTGCGGTTCTTGGGGCTACTCTTACCAAGACCTATCTCAGCGACGACATACAGGCACGCAAATTCGACACCGTGATCCTCGACGAGGCGTCCATGGCGCCCATACCTGCTCTTTGGGCAGCGGCACTCCTTGCCGAGAACAATCTTGTGATTGTCGGTGACTTCAAGCAGTTACCTCCAATCGTGCTCTCAAACAATGCCCTGACAAAGAAGTGGTTGGGAAGGGATATATTCAATGCATCCGGAATCAAGAACAAGTGGACGAAGCGAGATACACCTTCTCACTTCGTGCCGCTCCTTGAGCAAATGCGGATGCTCCCCGAGATCGCCCGCGTTGCGAACAAGTTCTATGACAATCAACTTGTCAATGCGTTTACGGAGCCAAAGCAGTACATAGGCTATGGGGAATTCGAGGCTTGGTATGTCAAGGGCTGGAGATATGACAATCCGGTAACGCTTGTTGATATTGGCCCTCTTAACGCCTGGGTCACAAGCGTTGTAAAACACGGCAATTCGAGCCGGCTGAATTTTTTGTCGGCAACAGTGGCTGTCGATATTGCCGAGCAGATGTTGTCACCCGATAGGCCAGCAAGAATAGAGGGCGGACCAAAACGCATACTCATCGTAGCGCCCTACAGAGCACACGCCAAGCTTGTGACCGTTCTCCTAAGAGATTTTGAAAACCTGCAGGATGAAGTTATAGCAGGTACAGCGCATAGTTTTCAGGGGTCAGAAGCCGACGTGGTGATCTTTGACACAGTCGTGGACGAGCCGCACTGGCGGGTCAACTTCTTCATGCCATCGCTAGATGAAGACTTGAAATGCCTGCTAAATGTTGCTTTGACTCGGGCAAAATACCGCCTATTTGTCCTTGGTGACTTCGACTACTGTCAGAAGCAAGGTCGGAAGGCATTTCTTGGCAAAACTCTGATTCCCTCACTGCTTCAGCAATTCCCCCGCGTAGACGCAAGAGATATTGTCCCCGAGGGATTGGCGGCGCGTGCCGCTAAAGCACAAATGACGACAATGGGTGGGAAAATAGATCCCAACTCGGAACGAGTGGTCCTCACTCAGAACGACTTCTATCGCGTCCTCTCTAGTGACCTTGAAGCCGCGAACAGTAGGATCATCGTTTACTCGCCATTTGCTACGACAGATAGGGTCTCTCTTTTGTTACCTCAACTCCAGGCTGCCGTTGAGAGAGGTGTTGCGGTCTACGTCGTAACCAAAGCCCTTTCTGAAAGGTCACGGCGTGAACTGAAGTTACCCCCATTTTTTGGACAGGTGCTAAGTAAAGGGTGTGTGGGTTTG
>CAZWDH010000425.1:0-4418 GCA_964632865.1 uncultured Nitrospiraceae bacterium | reverse complement strand
CCTGCCCCTGTCGACATTCGCCACCGCGCTGATCGCCGTCACCGTCGGGAACCAGTTCTCGTATCGACGAATCCAGACGGCCCTGAATCGCATCCTGACTATCTCCATCTGTGAATCCGTTTGCGCGTTTTCTGCCGTACTGGCCGTCGCGTTTGCCGCAGGAAGTGATTGGGTTACGGCAATCCTTCTGGCGAGTCTGGCCGTGGAAACCGCCCCCGCCACAACCTTGGCCATCATCCGGGAGTCGCGTGCCAAGGGTCCCTTCGTCAAAACCGTTCTCGGGGTTGTCGCACTGAACGCGGGACTCTGCATCACGGTTTTCGGATTCTCCCAAACGCTAGCCGCAAACTTCTATCTGAGCGGCGACAACCACGTGAGTTTGATGGCCGCGATTGCTACGACTGCGATACAGTTGCTTGGTTCAATTGCCGTCGGCGCGTTGAGCGGGTACGGGACGTTCCGTCTGTCGCGCGTTCCCAACCTTCACCATTTCAGCGCCGTCCTGCTTGCGGTTACGACGTGCGCGGTTGTCGCCAGCGTCCTCGACCTCAGTCCGCTCATTTCGTGCCTCGTCATGGGGATGTGCCTCGGCAATTTATCCCGTGATTCCGAGCGGCTCGTTCGGACCATGGAACCGGTCGAGCCCGTGCTCTACACCTGTTTCTTTACTCTGGCAGGAATGTCCATCCACATTGAAACGCTGCTTTCCGCAGGTTTCTTGTGTGTCGCTTACGTCCTGGCCCGATGCGCCGGGAAGGCGCTGGGCGCTACCGTGGGCGCTCGGTTGGCACGATGCTCGCCCCGCATCGCTAAGAATATGTTCCTTACCGTCGTTCCTCAGGCCGGGGTCGTGATCGGGCTGCTGGTGCTCCTGGAAGGCGACTCCCGCATTCCCTCCGAAATCACCACCGCCGTGGGTTCCCTCGTGATCGCTGCGGTTACGATCAACGAGATCTTCGGCCCCTTCTTCACGCGGTTGGCCCTCACCCGGGTCAAAGAAGCCGGGTTGGATCGCCCGCGACTGATGGAATTCCTTCAAGAGGAGTTTATCCTCACCAACTTCGAGGCCAAGGACAAGTGGTCGGCGCTCCAACAACTCACCAGCTTCTTTGTGGCCGCACATCGACTCGACAAGAGTCAGGCTGCGGAACTGTACGAAACCATCGTTGAGCGGGAGAAACAGCACACGACCGCGGTCGGCCACGGCGCCGCAATTCCTCATGGGCGGCTGGATATCACGGACCAAGTACAGGGCGTGCTGGGCATCTCGCGCAAAGGAATACCTTTCGATGCGCCCGACGGTCAGCCCGTGAAATTGATCATGATGATCGCCACGCCTACCGAACACGAGAAACACCATCTCGAGGTAATGGCCGGGCTCGCGGGCATGGTTTCGGATCCCATCGTGCGCGACCGGCTCATTGCCGCCGTGGACCCAAACGACGCCTGGGAGATTATTGAGGAGATGGGCGCCCGCACGTACAATTACTTTCTCGAGGATGTGGAGGAGGAAGGCCCGCAGCCATGATCATCGATTGTCACGTTCATATTCTCAACGCGGACGACAGCCACCTTACCGGACTCTTGAACGCGGCGGACCGCAGCGGCATCGACAAGCTCTGCGTCTGCTCCTTGTCGCGCAAGTGGGTCGAGTTTCCCACCATCCTCCAGTTGGAGGAGGCGGCCGCCGATGTGCGCGCCGCGTGCGAGAAACATCCGGATCGTTTTGTTGGGTTCACCTACGTTAGCGCGGACCACGTGGAAACCTCCTTGAGGCTCATGGATCGCGAAATGCGGGACGGCCCGAGCCAAATCGTCAAGCTCTGGATATCCCAGTTCGCCGATGACACGCGTCTGGCGCCCATCATCGAGCGCGCCATCGAAATGGACGTGCCCGTCATGGCTCACGCCTGGATCAAGGCCACGGGGAACATGACCAAAGAGTCCACGCAACGCCACGTGGTCAACCTCGCTGCGCGCTATCCCAACCTGAAACTGTGGATGGCGCACTATAGCGGCCGTTGGGAAGACGCCGCCCGCGTGGCCGCACCCTACCCCAACCTCTGCGTGGATGTCTCGGGCGGCGAACCGGAAGACGGAATCGTTCCGTGTTTACGCAGACACCTCGGCCCCGAGCGGATTCGGTTCCGACGCGCCGGGGCGTAGCTTTTCGGTCCAGATGAGCAAGGTGTTGAGTGCGGACCTGCCGGATAACGAACAGAAGATGATCCTGGGTGAAAACGTACGGCGGTGGTTGCATGTTTGACATCAATGCAAAAACGGGACAGTGGCCTTACCGGCCGGTCGGATCTCTTGACGATTTGCTCCGGACGATGGACCGGTACGGAATCGCGCGCGCGGCCATCTCCTCATTGAACTCGGTCCATTACTTCAACCCGCACGACGGTAACGTTGCGCTAAGCAACGCGGTCGCGGCGCATCGCGACCGGTTCGTCCCGGTTGCCGTGATCCGGCCCAATTTTGCGGGGTGGGAACGCGATCTGCTTCAGTGCTTCGAAGAATTCGGCATGCGCGGATTGACCTTGTATCCAAACTATCACCGTTTCAGCCTAAACGATTCGGAGACCCAGGAATTGGCCGCGCTGACCGAGATCTGCTCCTCGAAACGGGTCCCCGTGTTCGTACAACTCGGTATCGAGGACCCCCGCCGCCAGTTCCGCCGCGAGATGGTGGAAGACGTGCCCGCCGAGGCCGTGGGCCAGTTCGCGGGCTGCCATCCCGGCCTGAATGTCGTCGCACTGGGACTCAAATTCAGCCAAGCCGAACGGATCGCGATGCCGTGGCCCAAGAATCTCCAGTTCGACACATCGAACTACGAACGCCTGGGCGATCTCGAATATGCAGTCAAGACCTACGGCGAGGAACGGATCCTCTTCGGAACCAACGCGCCCTTGTTTCATCCCCGCGCCAACGTCGACAAACTGCAATGCGCCGATCTGACGCCGGGCCAGCGTGACGCGATCGCGCGCCGCAACGCCGCCGAGGTCTTTCCGGACTGAGCCGCGTGCCCCGCAGTAGTACGCCCTCGCAGAATGAGTTCGGATTGCGGATTTGCCGTTCCACAATAGACACTCATCGAGTAGGACTAGATTGATTCCCGCCTTCTTTGATGGGCGGGAATCAATCCCGCCCTACGGAGACGACTCCCTCCTTTTGCGACCGGGTGTTTCCCGGTAGTCTTTTCTTGGTTTGGTTGCGGCATCGGCGCTCTGGGTAGTCTGCGGGCCTGTATTTGAGATTACCCGCTACGCGATGCGTGGATGGACTGTCTACCCTCCGGCGTTGCCCTCTCGGATCCATGCTTCGTTGAAGCGGGCGTGACGAATCGTTTCGTCGGGCGATGGCGAATAGGTGTACGTGCAGTGGATCGTGCTATCCTGCGCTTGGATTGCGGAGGGATACGAAGCTGCGCAGGATTCGTCGTGTTTCTCGATGTTGCGGCTCCACTTCCAGGTGACGCCTTCGTCGTCTGAGAGATACGCGCTGAGCTGGTTGCGACCGCCGCGCGGTCCCGAACCGTCCGTGTCGTTACAGATTAACACCCAGTTCCCGTTTGCCAGCACGATGCAATCGACGCTGGAGTCCGGATTCGGGAGGTCCATCATTTCCGTGTGGGACCACGTGATACCGCCGTCTTTCGAGATCGATCGCGGTATCTTCTTCTCCGCGCCGCGGTCGCGCATCATGGCAACGATGTCGCCGTTCTTCCTCGGTACGAAGCAGGCTTGGACATTGATGTTCAGGATGGGCTCGCTGAAGATCCACGTTTTCCCCCAATCTTCCGTGATCGCCGCTAGCGAACAGGCGAACGCGTCCGAATACAGCGGGAGCGCCATGCGTGTATCCGACAGCATGATGGGGTGAATGCGCGTCATCCAGCCTTGCCGTTGGGAGAGCTTGTTCTGCACGGCGGCTTTTGCGTCGGCGATCCATTCGGGGTATTTCTGGTGGGATTCGAGGTAGGCGTCGTACCGATCCGCGTGCTGTACCATGTCTTCCAGGAGCCGTGCCTCGATATCCTTCGGCCGCACATGCACGATATCTTGCCAATCCCACACGGGGGCACCGTCGCCCTCGTAGTTGGTCGAGGTCCGGTATTTGACAAGGTACGTGTTGTAGGTGTTGTCCTGGCTGCAGATCCAGAACATCCACAAGGCGCCGCGCGGATCGATGAACAGCACCGGGTTCTGGTCCGGAAGATCCTGCGAGTCTGCCATCAGGAAAGGCGCCGACCACGTGTCCTCGCCTTTGTTTTTCCGCGCCCCATTGATGACGAGCGTGTCGTCGCTTTTTTCTCCCCGCCCATAGAACCACGCCGCGACGAGATCGCCTTCCGGCGTTTCGACCACGCTCGAGCCGTGGGAATGCATGGGTTCCGGCGGAAAGATGTTATCGGC
>CAZWDH010000424.1:0-4426 GCA_964632865.1 uncultured Nitrospiraceae bacterium | reverse complement strand
GTAGTCGATACGACGCCGGACCAACCCTACGCGAACTACCTCCTCCTCGCAGAGTCATTGGTCCGCGGCGATCTCGAACAAGCCGCCTCCTGCGCCGAAGCGGTCGAGAAGTCCCGCATCCGGCAGTTTGTCGCACCACCCGTCTTCGGGATTACCGTGCACTCGCCCGTCGCGGAGAAGCTGCGAGACCTGGAGCAGTACCGAAGGGAGAGGCGTTTGGGGAATGACTCGATAGAGACCGCTGAATCCGCTTCCGCAATAACCCCGGTGTCTCAAACGTGAATGTGGAAAGGCGGCACATGCGAAACGGTTTGCGTCCACCGATTTCACCGATTTCCACCGATGAAGACCGCGCACGGTCAGGTCGATTTAGTATTTGCCATCTCGGCCTGAAAGGCCCAAAACAGGATAGCCCGGGGCAAACCACGCCCCTGGCGTGGCCCGGGAACACGAATGCCCCAAAGACCAAGCGCTGAAAGTGCGAAACAATTATGCCTGACACAAGTGTTGACATCGACAAGCGCACCCACCTCGAAGTGCGCGGACGATTGCTATTCTGTGTTCGCTCCCGCAGATGGCGTGGAATTGATATAGTTGTGAGTCCGCTCGAACGCGTCCGGCTCGGCGCGAGAAAGGACGAAATGGTCCTCCGCTGGGCGTTGTCCGGCTTTTTCGCGCTCGGCGTGGGAGTGGCCAGTGTGGGGCTTTGGTCCCTCGGCGCATCCGTGGAGATCCCTGTCACCATCGTATTGATGGGTTTTCTCATCGGGATGAACACGTACGTCCCCGCCATTGCGTCCGACATTCGAGCTTGGTGGTTGGGGAATGGACACGTCCGGCTCGTATTTGCTAGCCGCGGCGCGTTCTATCCCTATTCCGTAAACTACCCAGTTGGCCTCGACCCTGCTTTCGATTCCCTAATTGAAGACATTCGGACAAGGCAGGGAGAAGCATTCTTCCCAAGTCCGGCGGGTGTACAGTTCAAATATGTGTCTGTCCGTGGCGAGATCCTGGGACTCCTGCTCGACCTTTCGATTCCCGCGAGCCTGACGGTTGTGCTGGTGACAGCGCCGTGGCCGCATTCTCAATATCTACTTCTTGCCCTTCTTTCGGTATGGGTGGCCGTGATATATGGTCCATCTATCCTGTCCGCCGCCTGGCGTGCGTTCGCATCCCGTCGTATTGGCAACGCCGAGCGCGCCTTGATTGACGGAGAATATGAAACGGCAGCGCTGATTTCCGGCGGGTTGCCTCCGCAAGTGCTTCAGAACCCGCATACGTTGAATCTGCTGGCAGCAATCGCACTCCTGCGCGGCGATCTCGATACAGCGGCCGAATCATTGGAGGCCGTCGAAAGGTCGGTCGCTTATCAGGTCGCATTCGGTACTTCATTCAGCAGGTTCGGGTTCCGAATGAACGCCGCCGTCCCTCCCAAACCGGAGTCAATTCGGAAACTCGCGGCGTATGCGAACGGCAATCCAATCGCGCCACGTCAGGAAGGCTGGGCCGCCGTGGAGGATGGTTCTACTTGAATGGTGGTTGACTCCTGATTGCTAAGAACCAGCGTGCCCCAAAGACCACGCGCTGAAAGTGCGAAACAGAGCCATAAGTGTGATCGGGTTGTGAATACAGAATGAATCTCATCGATAATCCATTGGACCTCAGCAGGATCCCGCCCGCCGTTGCAATTGTTCTCGTTGGTGTTCTTCTCATTACACTTTTCTTTGCCGGGACCGTCGATAGACCGCGATGGGTGATGACATTTGTGAACAGAGCCCACCGCTTTCTGCATGGAACACGTTGGATTACGGCCGAGTATTCAGAGGAGTATCGGAGAGGGCAGCTTCGAGTGGTTGCGATCGTTGTAGGCGGCATAGGATTGCTTATCTACACTGTGTGGTTATTCGGCGCTTTCGTATTCAGGTGAAGCAATCGATGGGAATGTTTCGCACTTTCAGCGCTCAATGCGTGGCATTCCCTATCCCAGGGCGTCGCTTCACTTTGCCCTGGGCTGATATGTTTGGGACTTTCAGTCCGGAAGAAGGTCGCCGCTACGACGAGCTGTAACTTTATCTGCGGCTATCTGCGTAATCTGCGGACAAACTGGTCAATAAACGGGCGAGACGCCCGTTCTCCTTGTTGCACGTTTTCTTTGATTCTTAAATCGGTGGAAATCGGTGCAATCGGTGGACGACTCTTCTCCCCTCAGAATCGACCGAGGAAGGTGACCCCGAAGCGCAGGCCCACGACGAGTTCAAACAACAATAATCGTGGGATGGGGGAGAGGTTCAGCGTGAGGATGCGGCCGGTCTTGATCCGTTGCCAGCAGTCTTGACGGTAGGCGTTGAAGCGGCGGCGCTGCGCCACGTAGCGGATGGCGAGTTCTTCGTAGCCCGCAAGGAGGCTTTCGCTCACGTAGCGTTCCGCCTGGACGATCTGTTGCCAGGACGGCGCGGGCACGTCGATGGATCGGATGTAGCCGTCGATTTCTTCGATCTTCGTGAGCACGCGGCGTCGTGCTCGATTGCTGAGCGACTTGCGCCGTTGGCTCAGCGCGGTCAGCCGGTCCGAGGCGCTCTGCAGGACACCGCGCAATTCCAAGACGGCCGCATCGCGGCGCCCGGTCATATCGAATTCGCCCAAGCGCCCGCGCGCTTCCGCCCAGCGCAACCGCAAGTCCGCCAGCGTCTTCCAGCGCGGGTCGTCCTGCTTGCGCGTGAGCATCCAGATTTCCTGGAATTCGTAGAACAACCGCACGAGCAAGCGCGCAAAGGCGTGCCAGTCTTTCAAGCGCCGCAGCGCATAGCGCGGCACGCTCTCCCGCGGAAATTCCGGACGCCGATCCTTTCGCGCCTTCAGGCGCACCCACCCGGTGACCATGGGGTGACTGCCCTGCAATGACGCGTACCGGTTCCACAACAACAGCCAAAACACCTGCCAATACTTGTCCGCCGGAACTCGCAGGAGCACGTTGACCACATTCTCTTTGTCGTAGAACGCGTCCCAGGCTTCGCGGTACAACGCATACCACCCGCCCGGTGCAAGCTTGTCGTGCCGGAACGTTTCGTGGAAGCTATCAAAGTTGTTGAGGTCGGCGTCGATGGGCACGTGGTTGACGACCATGTCGTGATGATCCCGCGAGCCCGGCAAGGGCGTCAGCATGAAGAACGACGCCTCGTCGACTTTGATCTCGTCCTTCAACACGGTGATATCGCGCCGCACCGAGGCCACCGTATCGTGGGGGAACCCGATGATGTAGCCGACGTGCACGAGGATCTCCGCCGCATGCCATCCGGCCACCATCTCGGCGAATTCGCCGACCTTGTTCTGCCGTTTGCCGACTGAAGCGAGGTTGGCGGGATTCACTGACTCCATCCCGATGAAGACGAGGTAGCAACCCGCGGCCTTCGCTTTTGCGAGGAAACCGGGGATCTTCCAGGCCTGCGTGTCCACCTGCATCATGAACCGCACCGGCCGTCCCGCGTCGCGCATCTTCGCGAAACCCGCGAATACGTCCTCCCACACGGGACTCCGCGCGAGGTTGTCGTCGGTGAAGAAGTAGATGTTGATCCCGCGATCGTAGTTGGACTCGATGCTGCGGAGGATCGCCTCGGCGGACCGGCAGCGCATCTTCCGCCCCTGCACGTGGATGATCGTGCAGAAGGAACAATTGAACAGACAGCCCCGGCTCGTGTCGACCGTGCCCATGTTCTTGAACACGAAACGCCGCAGGTACTCGTTGTCCGGTTGCGGCACGGCCGCGTCCCGGATGTCCGGCGGCGGCGTGATGTCATACAGCGGCTTCAGTTCGCCCGCGATCGCGTCGCGCAGAATGCCGGCCAGCGCCCCCGGCGCTTCCGCTTCGCCCCGCACGAGCGTCACGCCGCGATCCATGACCTCCTGCAGTTCCGGCGACGGCCCATCGAACATGGACAGGATACCGCTGACGTGAAAGCCCCCGATCATCACGGGGATGCCTTCGGCCCGCAGTTGCAGCGCAAGGTCCCGCGCGCGCGGGAACTGGTTGCTCTGCACGCCGGCAAACCCGACGAGCACTTGCGCCGCACCGCGACGGTGTTCGCGGAGGATGCGGCGTAGGGGGAGACGTTGCACGCTTTCGTCGAAGATATCGACTAAAACGTCCACGTCGGAACCCAATTCGCCCGAACGCGCCAGATCGAGCGTGAGACTTTTCAGGCAGGCAAGGGTGTTGGACGGCAAGACGCCGCGCCAGTACCGGCGCACATATCCGTCGTCGTCGTACCGCGATGGAAGGATGTAGATTACATGTAGCGTTCGCGTTTCCACTGCACCTGTTCCCCCGACCAGGACCAGGTTCAGTGTATCACGGGTGACGAGCCAAAGCGAGTTGCGAGGTTCGAGGTGCCTTGGCCTTCCAGGCCAAGATTCGAGGTGCCACGGGCTT
>CAZWDH010000423.1:0-4433 GCA_964632865.1 uncultured Nitrospiraceae bacterium | reverse complement strand
TCAAACCCACACACCCTTTACTTAGCACCTGTCCAAAAAATGGGGGTAACTTCACAGAATGGGTCGTTCTTTCGTCGCTCTCGTTCGGTTTCGATTTCTTTGATGAGCGCATCGAGTTTTTGTTCCACTTCCTCGGGCGTCATTTGTTCGTAGTCGTCGCAGGACCCTGAGCCTTCCTCGAAGATTGCGTTGGCCTCTTCGGGCGTAAGGATACCGTTTTCCCGGTCAAGAATGGATTGTGCCTCGTTATACGCATGTAACGCGGTTCGCGCGATTTGAGAACCAGCTAAATCCGTCGCGGGGGTCGGCCACGAGAGCAGGGACTCGTAGTCTATGGGTTCGCCGCGATCGAGGATGTCGGCCATCAGGTCATTGAGGGATTTGGCCGGCATGATGCTTCAATCCCTTAAGAAAAGATGGGACCCCGCCTTCGCAGGGATGACGGTGTGAGGTGAGTGAGCGGTTTCTTGTGTTCATTCGAAAGCATTCTCACGGCGAGGGCGAGCCCTCGCAGTCCATAGTGGCGACCTTGCTTGATGTTTGACGCGTGCTTGCATCAGGACGGCTCCGTCTATCGCGGCTCGTAGATTTGTACGCCGAAGCGGTCGTCGGACTCGAAGAGGGCGTAGACTTTGCCGTTCTTGTCGACGGTGGCCCAGTTTTCTTTGTGTTCGGAGACGGCGAGGCTGATGCCGGCGACGTAGTCGCCGTTGTTGTTGTATTTCATGATGCTGATGGTGTTGCCTTCGTTGTCCTGCATGGCGCCGCCGTAGCCGCGCTGGCCGCGGACCATGAGGTAGACGTTGCCCCATTGGTCGTCGGCCATGCTGTGGACGTAGACGTGGCCGTCGGGCGGGTTACCGTGGGCGAAGGAGGAGATGTAGTGGCCTTCCGGCGTGAATTTTTTGCAGGGCCCGTAGTATCCGGTGACGAAGACTTCGCCCGCGGGATCGACCGTCAATCCATGGGGCGCGTTGAAGTCGTAGACTTCATCGCCGTCCTTTCCGAAGGTGTACAGGAAATCATTGGAACTGCTGAAGACCGAGATCCGCATGTTGTCCACGTCCGTGATGAAGAGGCGTTGACTGCTGTCGAAGTCCATGCCGTGGGCGCGGAGGATGTCGCCGGGCCGGGTGCCCTTTGGCGCGAAGATTTGGATGAACTGGCCGGTTGGGTCGAAGACCTGGACGCGGGGTTTGTCGCTCTTCTCGTCTGTGACGAAAATGCGGCCGGCAGCGTCGACGGCCACCACACGGGGCTTTTTGGTTTGGCCCGGACCTTCGCCCGGTCCGAGGCCGACGTCGCCGAGGTATTCGCCTTCGGGGGTGAAGCGAAGCACACGGTCGCCGCCGTAATCGGCGATGACGAGATTGCCTTCGCTGTCGACCACGATACAGTGGGGATCGTTGAAATACTTGGCCTCGGCTTTTGTCTCGCCCCAGGTGTTGACGAATTCGTAGGCGGGACCTTCCCTTTCCATAAGCACCGTTGCGAAGAGGTAGCGGTTAGCCGCTTCCGGCGCTTCGGCGCAGATGTGAATTTCGCGTATCGCCGGTGCGACGGCCGGCGCGGTGTAGATTCCTTCGGCGGTGATGGTGCCGAGTTCTTCGTTGCCGCCCGCGATGTTATTGACCGACCAACGCACTTCCTCGGCCAATCGGGCGCCGTTCAGGCGCTGGGCCATCAGGATAACTTTGAAGGGCTGCTCGGCCCCGGGCGCGAGCGTCACCAGCGTGGGGGAGATTCGTGCGCGGCCGGATTGCGCGGCGGCCGGCATGGCCACGAAGGCAAGCATAACCAGGAGCGGAACCATCGCGATGCCCGCGCGAACCATCCTATTGCTATCGTGGCGTGGATTTCGTGTGGATGTGGTCGTTTTCTTGTGCATGGATACTTCCCCGGTTGCGCCCCAATGCCGCGCTTCCAACTCCGAAGGGAAGCGCGCGCGAGGCAGTATAGCACGCAGGGTAGCGGCGCGTAGTCCGGGATGGTAGGCTAAGGGACTTTGGGAGGTGCCATGGCATGAATGCACTCTGGACTCTTTGTTTCGTTGCCGCCGTTCACTGGCAACATCCCGCCGGTCTCATCACAGCGGACACGCTGCAGGAAGTGCGCACCAAGATCGATACGCAGGACTGGGCAAAGGCGCTTTTCGAATCGGAAAAGCGGGGACGCAACGTATGGCGCGATACGTCGACGGAGGATCTGCGGCGCGTGTTTCCCACTGTTTGCGGAAACGTGTACCACAACTTTTCGTGCCCCACGGATCGTACGCGGCTGACCTTCGACCCACTGGAGCCGGAGACGTTTGCTTGTCCCAACTGCGGCAAGACGTTTGCGGCGGATACGGACCCCGGTGTGTACGAGGCATCCCATCGGTACCACGGGACCATGTACGACGGGTGGGTCTGCCTCTTCTACCAGATGGCGGCCACGGTGGCGAGCGAGTTCGCGGTGATTGGCGCGGTGGACGGAGACGAGGCATACACCGGGCGGAGCGTGGAGATTCTGCTGCTTTTCGCGGATACGCTGGACGGGTTGACCGTGACGTCCGACCCCGATCCGCAGATGCGAAAACTCCTCACGTACCACCGCGAAGGGGATAACAAGATTCTCTACGATCTCGCGTGCGCGTACGAGGTCGTGCGCGATACCATGACGACGGAGCAACGCGCGCGCGTCGAGACGGCGGTCTTGCAACGCATGCTGGACGACATCCTGCTGGAGCCCATCTACACGTACGACCATAACAACGTGTATCAATGGCATCGCGCGATCGTGCAAACGGCGCTCGCGTTGGAGCGGGACGATCTCGTTGACTGGAGTTTCGGGTTCGGCGCATTCGACGCGGAACATCAGCCCGAGCACCGGAGCATGCGCCGGTTGCTGGCTACGCATTTCAAACCGGACGGCGCGTATTGGGAAATGTGTTCGGGGTATCATCTATATCCCATGTCGCACCTCTGCGAATTCGCGGTGCTGTCGCGCAACCTTTCGGTCATGGACCCCGTCCGATTTCCTCCCGAGCAGTACGACCTGACCAATCCGGCGAGCGAAGGGGGTGCGGTTATTGCGCGCGCGCTGCACTGGTTCATGTCCATGGCCATGCCGAATCGGAAGATGCCGACCATCGGCGATTCGACGCAACCCATCGCGGGCATGGACGATTATTACGTCACGGCCGAGGTGGGGTACCGGTTCTACGATCTGAAATCGGTGGGCGATTATCCCGCGTATCGCGAGGGCGACCGGAATTGGGTGGCACTCTTGTACGGCGCCGATTGGATCGAGCAGCATGAGTTGGCGGAAACCAGTTCGTACCTGTCCAGCGGCTGGGTTTCGCTGCGGAGTACGTGGGAGGGGAACCGTGCGTGGGCCGGGTTGAATGCGCTAATCCCCGGCGGGGGCCATCAGCATGCGGATCGATTGGGGCTCCTGTTCTATTCGCAGGGGGAGTTGCTGGCGCTGGAGAAGGCAACGCCGTACAACGAGAGCGTGACGCGCGTGTTGGGAACCTTGTCGCCCATGCACAACACCGTGACGGTCGACGGCGAGTCGCAGCCGCAGGGTGAGGCGTTGACCGAGGAGCAGGTGCCGAAGGTCGAGCGTTTCTACTCTGGTGACTGGTTACAGTTTGCAGAACTCCGAGCCGGCAACCTGTATCCGCAAACGACTGCATACCGGCGCAGCGTAGCGCTGATCGAGGATATCGTTTTGGATTGTTTCGTGGTTGCGGGCGGCGAGACGCACGATTGGATGCTGCACCACGGTGGCGCGGCGACGGCATTTTCAATTCCGATGGCCGAGGGCAGCTTTGAGCCCGGGGACTGGTTGTACAACGGTACCGGGAACGTCAAGTCAGCGATGACCGATTCGCGTTGGGAGGCGCGGTGGCAGGTTGGGGATGTTCAGGCGCGGTTGACGATGGCGGGGGCGGCGGATACGGAAGTGTTCGCGTTGGAGACCTATCCCATCGCAAACGCGGTTATCACGAAGGATGACCCGCCGTGTCAATCGCTCTGCGTGCGGAGGCGCGACGACGTGCCGTTTCTGGCGGTGTGGGATGCCTGGAAGGACGAGCCGTCGTTGCGGGACGTTCGGTTTGCGGGGATGAATGGGGTGTTTCTTGCGACTACATCACATATGTATCGCGTCTGTTTCGGGCCGGGGACGGTCCAGTTCGATGATGGCGTTACTATTACCACGGATGGGGCGTTTACAGCGGTGCGAGATACGGAGGCCGTTACGATCGTTGGTGGTGAGAATGCGACGGTGACGTTCCCGGATGGGACGATCGCGGTTGCGGCGGAAGAAACTGTTACATGCGCGGTGACGCGAGGTCTAAGCGGTACCGAGGTGCGGACTTTCCCGCCGATTCAGTTCGACACGTATCAAGGGGAGAATCATTCGCGGCCGCGACCCGAAGTGTCGGT
>CAZWDH010000422.1:0-4455 GCA_964632865.1 uncultured Nitrospiraceae bacterium | reverse complement strand
GGCGAAACACACGCGCGCGAATCTCCGGCTCCCGCAACAGCGCGGCCTGCAGGAAGGTAAAGCTGTACACCAGGTGGCCTTCGTACCCGCAGGTGTTGCCTTGCCAGTCCATGAACTCCGCGCCGAGAGGAAACTGGTCGATGACGCCGTTCTGAAATCCGCCTCCGTTGGGAAACGCGCCTTCCACCTGGCGTTTGAGCATGGCATTGAGAATGCGGTCGGCCTTCTCGGTTTCGCCGGCCATGTTTAATGCGGTGATGAAGTAGTAGGTGTCGCTCACGCAACAGCCGCCGTTCAGATACTGCTGAAACGTATCGCTGCCGTCTTCCAGACCCGGTTGGCCGTAGGATCGATCGCGTCCCGGCTTGGGCTGGGAGTAATCGCCCTTCCGTACGGGGACCAGTGTAAGCGGCGTCCCAATGGAAAAGTTGTTGAACCCGGCCTCTTCCATCTTTGCCCAGAGTTTGTTGAGCATGCTGCGGCCGTTCTCAGGCTCGACAAGTCCGTACAGGACCGCGATGCTCGTGTTCATCGGCGCGGCGAGATCGTGGAGTTCGCCATCCTCGCTCCGCCACCACGCCATCCAACCCGTCTCCGGATTGAACAGTGCGGGCTGGTACGCGGCCTTCAGTTTGTCCGCAAGCGCGTTGTATCGAGTCGCCTGTTCCGTGCGACCCAGTTTCGTTTCCAGGTCCGCCAAACCGCGCCACGCCCGGTAGATCAGCGCGTTGCAGTACCCGTCTTTGTGCCCTGTGTTGATCGTGTCATAGGCCGACCCACCGAGACGCCCCACCTGCGTCCCGTAATTGCCGGTGTATTTTGTTTCCACAAGCCCGTCGCCATCCACGTCCCGCTTGGCCAGGTAGTCCGCGAGCCGCTCCAGCGTTTCGATCCGGCGCTCTAGCCATGCCCGATCGCCCGACGCTTCCACGTAGCACCACGCGCCGATCAGCGGACCCGCATTCGCATCCGGCATTCCCGTCACGTTACGCCACGACCGCATCTCGCCCGACGGTTCAATCCCGTGGTCCAGCCACCAGTCGAGGGTGTTGCGAAGCAGGGGAGCCGCGTTGATCCGGTCCGCCAATTCGGGCGCGAGCAACACGTGGTCCGACATCATGTGCAACACGCAACTCACCGGATCGCTCACAACATTGTTCGCGAGCAATCCCGGCGGCGCGTATTGCGGACGCTCCGCGCTGCCCCATTCGGCGCTCGGTTGCATCATGTTCAGCCACCCGCGCCGGATGGCCCGCCACAGTGCATCATCGTGCAGCCCGGCAGGCATGGGCACCTGCGACGGCTCCAGCGTAAACACCACGCGATCCGCATCGACTACCGCCCATTCCAAGGTAAAGTCGACCCGGTTGTCGCCTTCCCGCGTCCCCGTAAGACGGCCCGTCACCGCGTCGCCCGGTTCTGCGCTCAGTCGCATCGCCCCCAAGTCCGGCGCATTGATCAACACCGGCAACCGCATCCCCGCGCCGTCCATCCACTCCGACGGCAACACCGTCGTCGCCGTCGCCTTCGGATCGAAGGGGAAGGTCATGCGAACCGCCGTGAGATTGGCGTTTTCCGGCTTAACCGAGTCGATGGCAAGATCAATGCGCGCCCCGGTATGGGAGATCGTCCACGCGACAGAAGCGCCCTCCCCGAGATCAAATCGGTAGACATTCTCCGGCGCCTTGTGAGGTTCGACTTTCGTTGGGAAATCCTTTGCCGGCGACCATTCCCCGTCAAGTCGCAGGTCCAACCGGACCGGCGCGTACAAGAGATTCAACGAGTCCCGCGAACCGCCCTCCGTGTCCCAACTCAGGAAATCGATTCCGGCCTCGTGGTCCCACTCCATCCGCACCACCGGCTCACCGGACGGAACCGCAATCCCATCCAGCAACCCCGCCGACAACACGGCCAACGCAAACGCAGCGATTCCGCTCATGGTCACGACCCTCGGTGGTAGAACGCTGTCAACGACACGAAGAACGATACACGGAGCAGGTACGGACTACAACGAAGGATTGAAGAGACGTCGCAGGCACTACGGCTTAAATGACGAATTGACCACAAAAAAACGCAAAGAGCACAAGGAAAAATCAAGCGTCAGGTGGTGAAATCCGTCCGATGCGCTTTCCGAGGTGATCGTCTTTACTCCACCATCCCGCGGAGCATCTGCACGGTCACGTCTTCGAGGCTGGAGACGATGATGTCGGCCTGGGCGAGTTCTTCGCGGCTGAAACTGTTGGTGACGGCGAGGCATTTCATGCCGGCGGTCTTGGCGGACGCGACGCCGGTGACGGCGTCTTCGACGGCGACGCAGTGGGAGGGGGGAAGGTTAAGGGCGTCAGCGGCTTTGAGGTAGATCTCGGGATCGGGTTTCTTATGCGTGACCATGTCGCCGTTGATAAAGGCGGCGAACCGGTCGAGGGGCGCGTGGATGGTCTCAAGCGTGATTAGGGCTTTCTTCTCCGGCGTGGACGTGGCGATGGCGAGTTTCCAGGAACCGTTCGTGTCGGCGACGGTGTTGATGAGTTCGATAGCGCCGGGGAGGGCCTTGCACTCGCCCGCTTCCAACAGGGCCACGAAGTTGTTGTGCCGCAGTTCGACGGCCTCGTCCACGTCGCGCAACGTGATCCCCGCGTCCTCGGCCGGACCTTCCACATACCGAACCGCGCCCGTGCCGATGTAGGGACGAAAATCCTCCGGCGTCAGTTCAACCCCGTAGAGGGTTTTAAACATGTCAATGCTCGCCCGCGCGATCAGCGATTCCGTATCCGCGAGCACGCCATCCATATCAAACACCAAACCAAACTGCTCACCCATACCTGATTCCTTTATCCGTCGCGCCGTGTTAACGGCGTAAAACGCAACTGCAACCTTAGAAGAAACATCCCCCTTAATCCCCCTTCAAAGGAGGAATTTGGTGAACGCAGTCTTCGTGTAAATTTAACGCATTCCGGCCACCGCCCAATGCTCTACCCAAACCTGCGCCCTGCAACGCGTTGCGTTGCGCGTGGGCACATCCACACACTTCGTCGCGCGCAAAGTAGCCCGGACTTCGATCCAAAACTCGGAAGCCAATTCCCCCCTTTCAAAGAGGGGAGTTCGCCGCAACGCTTTGCGTTGCGTACGGACCGGTCCAAACACCCCGCTTTGCGCTCATAACATTGGCCCTTGGCCCAAAACCCGGATTCGCCAACTCCCCCTTCGAAGGGGGACATAGGGGGATGTTCTTCAAATCCGCAATCCGAAGTCCGCAATCCGCAATCAAACCCCTGCGGGTTCGTGAATGCCCATCGCTTCCAACACCGCGTCTTCCTTCGCCTCGACCGTCACCGGTTCCTCGGCGGATTTGATCGCGCTGTCGGGGTCCTTCAACCCATGTCCCGTGAGGATACACACCACCCGCAACTTGTCGCCGTGCTCCGGTTCGAAGTCGTCGAAGTATCCGTTCTCCGTGAGCTTGATCAGGCCCGCGATGCTCGCCGCGCTCGCCGGTTCGCAGAAGACGCCTTCCGCCGCCGCGACCTTCTGGTACGCGACCCGGATCTCGTGGTCCGTTACCATGCCGATGACCCCGCCTGACTCGTCCCGCGCGGCTTCGGCCGTCTTCCAACTTGCGGGATTGCCAATTCGGATGGCCGTCGCGAAGGTCTGCGGTTTCTCGACCGGGTGCCCCAGCACGATCGGCGCGGACCCCGCCGCCTGGAATCCCAGCATGCGCGGAAGGTTCCGCACCTTGCCGAGCTCGCGGTACTCCTTGTAGCCTTTCCAATAGGCCGTGATGTTCCCCGCATTGCCCACGGGCAGCGCATGGAAATCGGGCGCCCACCCTTCGAAATCATCCACGATCTCAAAGGCGCCCGTCTTCTGGCCCTCGATGCGGTACGGGTTCACCGAGTTCACCAACTGGATCGGCTCTTTTTCGGTGATGCTCCGCACGAGGTTCAGGGCATCATCAAAATTTCCCTTGACCTGGATCACCTTCGCGCCGTGAATCATCGCCTGCGACAGTTTCCCCATGGCGATCTTGCCTTCGGGGATCAGCACCGCGCAGGTAATGTTGGCCCGCGCCGAGTAGGCCGCCGCCGAGGCCGACGTGTTTCCCGTGGACGCGCAGATGACGGCCTTATAGCCCTCTTCGACGGCCTTGGTGATGGCCATGGTCATCCCGCGATCCTTGAAAGATCCCGTGGGATTGAGCCCCTCGTACTTGAGGTGGATGTCGAGCTTGGGATTGATCGCCTGGCTGAGGTTGTACGCCCGCACCAGCGGCGTCGAACCCTCGTTCAACGAAATCACGCAGGTCTTGTCCGATACCGGCAAATAATCCCGATACCGCTCGATCAAAGGTTGCATCAGCATGGTCATGTCTCTTTCCGGTTGCGGCGGGGTTACTCGTCCAACACGCGCAAGAAATGGGTCGGCTCGTGGATGACGTCGAGGGCGTCAATCTCG
>CAZWDH010000421.1:0-4524 GCA_964632865.1 uncultured Nitrospiraceae bacterium | reverse complement strand
TCCGAGCAGGATGATCAGCGCGATGCCCGCCAGTTTCAGCACCGTCGTCATACTCGCGATGACGCCCCCAAACACGACACCAAAGTAGTTCGCCGTAGTCAACGCCGCGATAGTGAAGATCGTAAAGGCCTTTACGCCGAGGTTGTCGAGTGGGTAGAAAATCCCGAAGAATGACCACGCTTCCAACTCCGGCGACAGACGCGGAAACGTGATCAACGCGTTGGCCGATTCGCCAAAGACGTAGGCGATGGAACTGATCGACGCGGTTTGAATGACCGTGAAGGACGACCATCCGAAAAGAAAGGCAAACCCCCGGCCGTACATGCGCTTGAAGTACTGATACTGGCCCCCGGGCTCCGCAATCATGCTGGCAATTTCGGCATTGGTCAATGCACCGAAGAGCGTCATAATGCCCGCGATCATCCAACACGCCAGCAATAAACCGGGCGACTGCAATTCCGCCGCCATGGGCGCGGACTTCTTAAAGATGCCCGACCCGATCATATTGCCCATAATGATCATGCAGGCGGTAAATAAGCCCAGCTTGGCAATCAAGCCGCTGGGATGCATTTCTACGGGCCGGTGCTGCAATCTCTACTCCCTGCATCGGGACGCGTTAGCCAATAACTCTGGATACCCGAATTCCCCCTTCGAAGTGGGATAAAGGGGGATGTTCTTATCTTACTCCTCGAAAGTCCCAGGAACCCGCCTCCAGAACCGACGCCAATTTTATAACCGCCGGAGCTTCGTCACGCGGCCGTCGTTCACCCATTCCACGACGTAGATGTTGCCGGCGCGGTCCCAAATCGCGCCGTGGGGCGAGATGAACTTGCCTGGAATGCGCTGGTTATGCGGCAAGTTGGGATAGCCTTCCGTCTTCTCCACGCCCGGATTGTCGCCGAGATGGGTGACGAGCTTGTTGTCCTTGTCGAAGATCGTCACGCGGCCGTAAAGATCCGGGATCAACAAGTCGTCGCCCCGCAGATCGAAGTGGCAGGGGAACCGCAATTCTTCCGTGACAAAGCTGAGGTGGTTACCGTCCAAATCGAAATACTGGAGCCGGACGTTTGCGCGGTCCGCAACGACGAGCACGGGAGATTCGCCGCGGGTGTCCACAAAGATCCCGTGGGGACACTTCATTTCACCCGGCGCGTCGCCCTTCCCGCCCCAGGTGCGGACGTATTCCGCTTTGGCGTTGTAGTGGTGAATGTAACTGCGCCCGTACCCATCCGCCACGTAGAAGTCGCCGTTCGGCGCGATGGCAATGTTGGTGGGCACGAACTGCTCCGGCTTCTCGTAGACCCCGGAATCCATGGGGCAGCCGATCTCCCAAACCCGCTCGCCGGACAGCGTCGTCTTCACGCAGCGATTCTGGTTTGTCAGCGCCAGGTACAAGTACTCCTCGCCGTCTTCCGCGTTCAATTGAAGCCCGTGCGCGCCGCTGGCGTATTCCTCGCCCCAGGATGTCACGAACGCGCCGTCCGCATCGAACACTACCATGGAGTGCTCGCTCTGGTTGTGAATGTAGATGCGGCCTACGCGGTCCTCGCAGACCCCATGGGTATAGCCGTACTGAACGTGCGACGGCGGCGTTCCCCACCCCGCCACAAGCTCATAGGTGTGTTCGCCGCTACCCAGCGTCATCGAAGCCATCATGCAACCCTTTCCCGGTCAAAGCCATTTATCAATACGGCGGCAGCACGGCCTCCAAGGCGTCGAGCAAAATGCTTGCCGTCTGGGTGTACGTGGCCAGCAGCGTGACGCCGAAGTTCTGCGTCCACGCCACCGTATTCTGCGCGGCGATGCCAAAGACCTGATTCAGCGTAGCCAGGAACTCACCAAGGTTCGTCAACAGGATTTCTTGCAGCGACATACGAATCCTCCTTCCAGCGTTGCGCAGACTATAGTGGACGGCGCAGGTGGGTGCAAGCTTGGAATTGAGCCGTTTGCAGGACGCATTCATACCGTGCCAGTATTCCGGAATACGCATCGCGGGGAGATTGAAACGTGCAGCGAATTCTCGTCGTCGAAGACGAGCCGGCCATCGCCGACAACATCCGGTACGCCCTGGAAACGGAAGGTTTCGAGGTGGACTGGTGCGCCACCGGCGAAGAAGCGCTCCAACGCTACCACGAACGCGGTGCCAATCTGGTCGTGCTCGATGTGGGACTGCCGGATCGCAACGGATTCGATCTGTGCAAGGACATTCGCAAAACCTCAGCCGTGCCCATCATCTTCCTCACGGCGCGGACCGATGAGATCGACCGGGTTGTCGGTCTGGAAATCGGCGGTGACGACTACATGGCCAAGCCCTTCAGTCCGCGGGAACTCGCCGCACGCGTGCGGGCGGTGCTACGCAGGGCGCCGGGTGTCGATCCGCAGGCGGAGCCAACCAAAGCGCAACCGCCTCTCGTCATCGACAAACACAAGGCCAAGGTCTGGTACTTCGGCAAGCCTCTCGATCTTTCACGGTACGAGTTCCGCATTCTGGAAGTGCTGGCCCAACGACCCGGCTGGGTGTACTCGCGTGAGAAGCTCATGGATCTGGTTTGGGAAGAGCCGGAATCCGCCATGGACCGCACCGTCGATACCCACGTCAAGACTATCCGCGCCAAACTGCGCGCCGTGCAGCCGGACGTTGATCCCATCCAAACGCACCGCGGGTTGGGCTACTCGCTGAAGGAGTCCTGGTGAAGATACGCTACCGCTTATTCGCCGCGCTGCTGGTCATCGTCGGCGTGGGGTTTTACCAGTTGGTTGACTGGATTCTTGAGGACCTGCGCCCGCGCTATCTCGAGGCCATGGAAGAAACCATGGTCGACATCTCGACGTTGCTTGCGTCTCTCGCGGAGATCCAGATGCGCGACGACGCCGTCGACACCACGAATCTTCGCGCCGCCTTCGATGTGGCGCAGAAGCGTTCCTTTTCCGCAAAGATTTACGAAGTCACCAAGACCCACCTGAACATTCGCGTGTACATCACCGACCGCAACGGCATTGTCGTCTTTGATTCCGACGAAGGCCGCGACGAAGGAGAAGACTACTCGCAATGGATCGACGTCGCGCGAACGATGCGCGGCGAATACGGCGCCCGCTCCACGCGCCTGGACCCGGACGATCCCACCACATCCATCCTGCACGTGGCCTCCCCGATCCGCTCCGACGGAGAAATCGTTGGCGTGCTCACCGTGGCCAAGCCCGCCGATAGCGTGACGCTGTTCATGGAAGCGGCCCATCGCAAGATCGCCAACGCAGGGTTCGTGGCGGCGCTGTCGGTGTTCTTGCTCATCATGGTGTTCTCCGCGTGGATCACGTCGCCTATCGACAAACTGACGCGCTACGCGAAGGCCATCCGCGACGGGAAGCGTGTAGCGCCGCCCAAACTGGGCCGCAGCGAGATCGGCGACCTCGGCACGGCTTTCGAAGAAATGCGAATCGCCCTCGAAGGGAAAAAGTATGTGGAGGAGTACGTCCAGACCCTCACCCATGAAATGAAGAGTCCGCTGTCCGCCATCCGCGGTGCGGCGGAGTTGCTCGACGAAGACATGCCCCTCGAAAAGCGCCGGCCCTTCATCGAGAACATCCGCTCCGAATCGAACCGGATCCAGGGACTCGTGGATCGTATGCTCCAACTGTCCACGCTGGAAGGCCGCAACGAACTGCGGGACGTGGACGAAATGGACCTTGTGGAGGTCGTCCACGAAGTCGTCACGAGTCTGCAGCCCGTGGCGTCTCAAAAAGAACTGCTCCTGAATGTCCAGGCCGACGATGCCGTCCGGATTCGCGGCGAAGCGTTTCTCGTGCGGCAGGCCATCGCCAATCTGATTCAGAACGCCATCGACTTCTCGCAACAGAACGGGGCGATCGACATCCACCTTTCGCACGAGGGCGACGACGTAAACGTCGCCGTGCGCGACCGCGGACCCGGCATTCCCGCATACGCCCTGGATAAAGTCTTTGACCGTTTCTACTCCCTGCGCCGGCCCGACACCGGCAAGAAGAGTTCCGGCCTGGGACTCGTCTTCGTGCGCGAAGTCGCCACCCTCCACGGAGGCGACGTATCGTTGCGTAACCATCCCGACGGCGGCGCCAAAGCCCTCCTTCAACTTCCATTGGAGCCGATCCGAAAGACGTACTAGGCGCAACAATCGACCGCTTTCGCCTTCGGAACCGCCAACGGTGGGTCTCAGTGGTCGCTAGGGAACTTAGATCGCGGATTCGGCGTTTCGGCATGGGCGAAATTTTCCCTATAGATCTAGGCCGGGGTTGAGCGTTGAGGGCGTATATGCAGGAGGGACCGGCTGTTTGGTGAGTCGTTACCTGCATCTCAACGTTGCGCTTGCGGATAGATTACTCGCCAGGGAGGGATTCTCGGCCTCTGGATGCCGTGTGTTGAGTTAGCCGTGGGACGCCCCTTACCGTTCTGATTCGTGGTCTGCCCGGAGTTGCCCAGCCTTTCAGGCCATTAGGGCGGCTTGACGCCGCCGCTGCAACTTGTCGAGGAGTATCTGAAAGATGGGGGCT
>CAZWDH010000420.1:0-4525 GCA_964632865.1 uncultured Nitrospiraceae bacterium | reverse complement strand
TGCATCTCGCCTATTCGCCGTCGCTAGAGACGACGGACTCCTTAATCGACTCGCCGCGACCGCTGCTATTGCTTGACACGACCATGGACTTCTCGTTCGGACTGGATGTCGACCCAGCGCGGATCATGCAGAACCACGGCGTGCACGGCGTGCAAGACCTGGCGTCGGTGTTGCGGCGATGCGAGCGGCACTACGAAATCGTTGCGGGACACCTCTCCGATTCCCGCGTGCTCGACCGCGCCAGCGCCATCGCGCGTGGCGCTTGTGCCGCGCGGCTATTGCGGACCATGCGCACGATGCGCATCGGCGAAACCTTCGCGGGAATGGGCGATTTTGCCGTAGCGGATACGTTATTGGAAGCGCTGCTTGGCGTGACGGTCGTGCAGCGGGAAGTGGATGACATCGCCACGATTGCTGCAGATATTGCTGCGGATGACATTCAGCGCGAGTTGAAATCCGATCTCGATCAATACGAAGTCGACGCGTCCGAGGAGGTGCATCGCCGGTCGATTCGCGTTGGACTGGCGTTGCGGAGACTGCTGGAGCGCGAGCAATGCGACAGCTTTTCCTTCAACTTTGGCGCGTTCAACAGCAGCACGGGTCCCGTCGACACGGTTCCCTTTCTGGAAGCGTCCAAGGCGATGGCGCGCGGCATGGGCTATGCCGGCGAAGGCGACGTTTTGACCGCGTCGCTGGTTGGCGCACTGAACGGAGCGTTTGGACGGACGACGTTTACGGAGATTTTTTGTCCCGACTGGCAAGGCAACGCCCTGTTCTTGTCCCACATGGGGGAAGTGAATCCCGAAACGGCTGCCGGTGTGCCGCGGCTTTGCGAGAAAGAATTCCCCTGGGCGGGCGCGTTGAATCCGGCGGTGCTCACCTGCGCGAAGGCGCCGGGTCCGGCCGTGCTGGT
This sequence comes from uncultured Nitrospiraceae bacterium, assembly GCA_964632865.1. Lineage (GTDB taxonomy): Bacteria > Hydrogenedentota > Hydrogenedentia > Hydrogenedentales > SLHB01 > JAHDWY01. The sequence goes on along the minus strand of CAZWDH010000420.1, from coordinate 3,612 downwards.
GAATCTCGCACCGGGTCCGGAGAATACCTTTACCTTGATCCTGGCGCCGGTGGAGTCGCTTGGCGACGGCACGCATCCCGGCATGCGGGATGTCATTCGCGGATGGATTCGGCCGAAGAACGGCGACATTGCGAAGTGGTTGGAGCGATACTCGCAACTGGGTGGAACGCATCATAACGCGCTGGTGATGGATGGGGACGTGGACGCATTGGCGGCGTTTGGACGGTATGCGGGGTTGTCGGTTGACGTGGTGGAGTGATGGACTTCGGCTCCGGCTCAGGGGCGTGTGACGGAGTGAATTCTTACTGCTTGGACTGGACGGGAATCATTCCCGTCCTACTTTTGAGGATCGAGTTTGATGTGGCGTGAGACCACGAAGCATGAGCGGAACCGAAGGATCTTTGAGGAAGAGTTTGCGGAGTTTCTGCCGGATCGCATTCTCGATTTTCATGTGCACGTGTACAACGAGGGGGTTGTACCCGCGAACAATCCGTTCTCCTGCGGCGGTCATCCGACGACGCGCTACAATTACAACGATCTCGAACAGGATTTGGCCGAGTGCTACCCCGGGCGGGAGACGTATGCCGTGTGCTTCGGTTTGCCCATCGTAGGGTATGATCGCACGCGGAATAATGAGTACCTCGCCCGGGAGAGCGACCGCCAACGGTTTTTCCCACTTCGCTTGCTTGACCCTCACGAAGACGACGCAGAGATCTTGCAGGGCGAATTGGAATCCGGGGCATTCTCGGGCCTGAAGCCTTACCCGGATTATGTCCGCAAGGCAAATGTGAATGACGTCGAAATTCCCGAGATGCTTCCCGATTGGGCGATGGAGATCGCGGACGCGATGGGTCTCATCATCATGCTGCACATCCCGCGGAAGGCGCGACTGGCCGATCCCTTGAACCAGCGCCAGATCGTAGATTTATGTGCGTCGTATCCACGTGCAAAAATTGTGTTGGCCCACATTGGACGCGCGTACTATCTGAAGAACGTGCTGGGCAACCTCGACGCGCTGAAGGACATCCCGAATCTCTATTTCGATCTAGCCATGGTGAACCACTGGGAAGTCATGGAGCATTTGTTTCAGCGCGTGCCCGTGGAGCGGATTCTCTACGGGTCCGACGCCCCGATTGCGCTCGCGCCAGGGAAATCGGTAGAGATCAACGACCAGTATACCTACGTGACGCCGACGCCGTGGGGTCTGTCGATTTCAGATGACCATGAGAAGCTGGCGTTCACGAGTTTCCTGTACGAGGAACTGCGGGCGATCAAGCATGCGGTGGAGCGGTTGGGGCTGGGCGACGATTTTGTCGAGGCCTTGTTCTTCGGAAGCGGGATGAAGCTGCTGGGGAAGAGCGTATAGGGCCTATGGGCAATGGGACGTATAGGACGAACACCTGAAGAGTAGAGTCTGCACTTTGGCCCGAACGAGATTAGTAGAAAGCAGCTTCGGGGTAGACCTTTGGGAGAGTTATCTGCATGACGCGCACGTTGCGAGTGGGTATGGTCGGTCATGGGTTCATGGGCAAGATGCACGGGCACGCCTACCGGTCGCTCGGCTTCTACTATGACCCGGCGCCGGCGAAGGTTGTGTTGGCGGGCGTGGCGACACAGAGTGAAGCGAGTTGGAGGCGCGCCGTCGATGAATGGGGATATGAGTTCGGCACGACCGACTTTCGCGAGCTGTGCGCGCGTCCGGACATCGACATCATCGATTGCTGCACGCCGAACTACCTGCATCGCGATGTGCTGCTGGCCGCGTTGGAACACGGCAAGCACGTGTACATGGACAAGCCCTTGTGCAACACCCTCGACGAAGCCCGCGAGATGGCGGCGGCGGCCCTGGCGCGTCCCAAATGCGTGACGCAGATGACCTTTCAATACCGCTTCGTGCCGGCCATGCTGCGCGCGAAGGAACTGATCGAAAGCGGCGCGCTTGGCGACCTGTTTTCCGCGCGGGTATGTTACCTGCACGCAGGCTACGTGAACCCGAATCGTCCGTTCTCCTGGAGATTGGATGTGGAGAAGAGCGGCCGGGGCGGCGCCTTGTTCGATCTCGGGGCGCACGTCATCGACCTCACCCGCCACTTGCTCGGCGAGTTCGCGGAAGTGCTGCATCTTGGCGAGACCTTTATCAAGGAGCGGCCGCTGAAGGATGAGTCTTCCAAGAAGATGCCGGTGGAAGTGGACGACGTGTCCATCATCACCTTTCGGCTGGCCAACGGCGCGATCGGCACCCTCGAATCCTCGCGACTGGCGACAGGCGTGCAAGACGAAGTGCGGTTTGAAGCGCACGGCAGCAAAGGCGCGATTCGATTCAACCTCATGCAACCGAACTATCTCGAGTTCTACGACGGCACCTTGCCGGAAGGGCCTTACGGCGCCGACCGGGGCTTCAAGGCCATCGAGTGCGTTGCGCGTTATCCCAAACCCGCCGCGTTGCCCGGCCCCAAGAACACCATCGGCTGGGAACGCTTCCACGTGCACTGCATCCACAACTTCGTGTCGAGCGTGGTGGCGGGCAAACCGGCGGATCCGGACATCCAAGATGGCGCAAAGACGCAGGCCGTGCTGGATGCGTGCTTACGCTCCAACGATTCGCGAGGTTGGACGACCGTCGAGCCGGTCTAGTCCGGGTAGGGCAAGTCGAGGACCTTCCGCACTTCCTGCGCGAGGATGTTCAGGCGGAATGGCTTCATCAGGAAGGAATCGACGCCGGCATTCAGCAGATCGCCAGTGATCAGTTCCTTCTCGAATCCAGTGCAGATGATGATCCGCATTTCCGGATGGGCTTTCTTCAGCAGCGGATAGGCATCTGCCCCAGTCATCTCAGGCATCGCCATGTCCAGCAAGGCAAGGTCGATAGCGTCCTCGTACTTCTTCGCAATATCGACGGCCTCTTTCCCATTGTAGGCGACGAGCGTCCGGTACCCCAGCCGCTTCAGCGTTTCCGCCATGGCGTTGGCGATCATGTGTTCGTCGTCTACGATTAGAACTGTTTCGCGACCTTTGGGCATTTCCGTAGAGGATGGCGTCTCGGCTTCCTCGGGGACGGCCGGCAGGTAGACACGAAAGACGGTGCCTTGCTTCACGAAGCTGTTGACCGTCACGAATCCGCGGTTGTTCCGGATGGTGCTGAAGACATTCACGAGCCCCTTACCGGCGTGGCCGGGCTTCGTGGTGAAGCCCGGTTCAAAAATCTTGCTGAGTACGTCGTCACTCATCCCCTCCCCGTCGTCCTCGATCGTGATCAGGACATAGGGGCCGGGCTCCAATCCCGAGCCCACGGGAATGGTGTCGGGATCGACCAACATGTTGTTCGTACGGATTGTGACGCGTCCCTTGCCCTGGATGGCCTCGACCGCGTTCGTCGCAAGACTCAGGAGCACTTGAGCAACCTGGGTATGGTTGACACGCACCTTCCAGAGATCGGGGTCCACGTGTCGAACGATGCGGATACGGGGGGCGAGATTGGATTCCTCGACGAGAAGCAAATGGTACACGATCGAATTGACGTTCACGATTTCCGAGCGATATCCATCCCCCTGCGTAATTGCCAGGATTCGCTCGGTCAGACGGCCCGCGAGTTCGGCGGACATCTCGATGGCG
>CAZWDH010000419.1:0-4615 GCA_964632865.1 uncultured Nitrospiraceae bacterium | reverse complement strand
CGGGGGGGGGTGGAAAGGGGGGTTTTTCGGGGGGTTTTTTGGGGTAAACCCCAACTTGCGTTATTAGCGGGTGTCCGGGGGCGCCGGGGCCCCCCCCCCAGGGGCGACACGTCGCCCCCCCCAAGGGTCAATTACCCAAAAGGTGGCAACTGTCCGGGCGTTCATCGATCTCCTGAAACGAAAGATGAGGATTCAGGGCGTACATTCGCGCGCAATGCGGGCATTCAACACTATAGCCAAACATCCCATCGACGTGGAAGTCCTTCCCGCATTGGCAGTGAAAATCGAGGCACAAATCAGTCCCCTTCAACTGGAGCGAGCAGGACGGACGTACGAATTCCGGCGGTTTGAATGTCTCTTGCGCTGCCTTTTGATTCATAGCTCCCCCAATTTATACTACTTCAGCGCCGCCTTCAATCGCCGCGTCCGTTCCGCGTAAGCCGTCCGGTTCCCCGCCGCATCGTAGGTCTGCGTCTTTAGTCCCTGTCCCTGCGCGGACTGCTTCAGCAACGCCAATACCCGCTTCTCGTCGAGGCCCAACCGTTGCAGCGCCGCTATGGCCCGTTCGGCTTGCGCGCTTGAATCATCGGTGTTTCCAGGTCCGGACGCCGCCATGGCCTTTCGCCCGATGTACGAATCGACCACCTTCTGAATGGCCGGAGGCAGGTCCGTCTTTGCGAGCGGGTTCGGGAATCCTTCCAACGGGTCTTTGCCGAGGGCGTCCCGCGCAAGGCCCGTGAGGTACACCGCCGCTTTCTTGTCGCCAGCGGTCGCCTTTCGGATGTCCGTCATGAGGTCCGCGTAGTCGTTGAGTAACCGGTAGCGGTTCTCGATTTCCGGCGGCACAGTCCCTCGCTTGGCCGCGCTGTTGTACTTCTGAGTGATCTCTTTCCGGTTCGTGTAGAAGTCGTCAATACTCTGACCGCGGGAGATTTCCCGCGTGATCCGGCTGGTGCCCAATGCCCGCGCGATGCCTTCCTCGGGAATCCGGGCAATGTCCGTCCCCATACCGCCCGTGTAATTCGCGACAAGGTGATCGAGCTTTGCGGGACTCATGTTGAACATATCGCCGAAGTACTGTGACGCCGCTGTGTTGTAGACGTAGAACTGATCGCGTGGTTCGACTTCCTGTTGAAGGTTCGCGTCGACGATGTTCTTCCGCCGCCACAGATCGTAGTTCACGACGACCTCAAGCGGCGTCTGTAGACCATCCGGAAGCACGTACTCTGTGCCTTGGAACACCAAATTCTGCGCTGTCGCCTTCGCGCTGGACACGTCCACCCCCAGGCTCTCGGCAAGAATTTGGTTCATGGCGTCCTTGTCCTGCTTGTACCAGCGGTTCAACGCAACCTCCGGCAACGCGGAGAACACCATACCGATCTCGAACGGTCTCGGCACGCGAATGATCGTGTCGTCGCCTACCTTGAAATTCCAGAAGAAGAACTTCAGCCAGGGCGGCAATTCCTGGTACCAGTCCTCGTCCTTGTGCATCAGCCAATAGGCGATGGACGGTAGCGTCAACATCGTGAACCCGCGCATCAGGAACCGTGTCGGGTGCTTCTTAAACTTCCGGTACGGCTGGACCACGCCTTGCACTTTCGCGTTCGAGTACGCCTCCACCCGGTTCAGCACGCCCGTGATCTTTCCGGCTCTGCGAAAGTCGATTGTGACCTCGTTCGCTGCGTGCATGGCCTGGATAATGGCGTCCATCGGGAGCTGATCGCCTTCGCGCACGGCTCGAGCGAGATCCTTCATGTCCACGCCCTGCATCTTCAGTACTTGCCGGAATTCGGCCAGCCTCGGTGCCGCCTCGGGAATGCTGAGGATGCGCTGAATGAACTCGGGCGCTTCCAGGATGACGTTGTAGCGTCTCCGGCCTTCGACCGTGTTGAGGATCTGCTTAACGTGCCGGTAACTCTGCCGAATGTCCTGCCCGATGTAGCCACTCAACTCACCGCCGAATTGTTTCCACAGTGCGTAGTCCGCTGTTAAGGGATCTCCCGTCGCCGCTTCATATACGACGTTTGCCGCGACCTTCACCACGTTGAACGGGATGGCCCAGGCCATGTGCGCCGCGCTGCCTTCGGTCTGCACGATAGCCGTGGGATAGTCGCGCGCTGGGTTGAAGAAGAAATTGAAGGAAGCCCGGAAGGCAGTCGCCCCGGCCCGTTTGACCTTCGTAGCCACCATGAGGTATTTGCCAAATGCCCCCAACCCATCGATCACTTTCCGCGCGTCGTCTACGCTGGTACGGCTGATGGCGTCGTACAACTCCGGATCGAACTGGAACCACTGCAACTTGCCATTGATGAGGAAACTCGCAATCGGTTCGCTTCCGTGATAGAAGCCCGCCGCGCTCACCACGCTGATGATGGCGTCCATGTCCGCATTTTCGAGGTCCGCGCCGGCCTCCGTGAGCTGGTCGGCGATCCGTTGCAGCTTGAATGCTGTGGTGGTCTTGGGCGCAGGGATCTTCTCGATCCACTTACCAAGTCCATCGTTTCGCGCCTGGGCGTCGACGATAGCCCGGCCGATCTGCAATTTCGTCGCCACCTGATAGACCTGGACCGCGCTCTGCACCATCGCGGCCAGCGGATGAATGACCTCTCGCCCCGAACCCTTCAACCGCCACACAGGCGCCCTCACGTCCGCGATCTGGCCCGGCGTGCCGCTTTCACGCACCGCATCGAACACCCGCTTCAACGGCAGGTAATGGGGATAGCTGTTGAGAATCGCCATGGTCGCTTTGGGCGTCAGTCCGCCGCTTTCCGCCAATACCAGGATCAGACTCTTGTTCCACTCCGTCAGTTTGTCCGCGACCGCGATCCAGTCCTTTCGGTGCTTGTATTGTTGGTAGACTCCCTCAACGTCGGCCTTGGCAAATCCTGGGTTCTTGCCCTGCCGCCAGACATCGCGAGCATGCCGCGCCACGGCAAACTTCAGGAACGTCTCGACCTCCCTTGGCTTGACCTGCTTCAGAATCTCCACGATCCCGTCGCTCAGTTTCGCCCCTGTCCGAAGCGAGAAGACGCCCGTCTCGACGGCCCGGCGCGCGAACGAATCGGCGCTGCCATGGAACACCCGCGCGAGGACGTAAGGGTCTTTAACCTTTTTCGCGAGCTGCTTCACGAAGTCCTCGATCGCCGCAAAGCGATCTGTGATGTTCGTCCGCACACCGTACATGGCGCTCCGCATGCGCTCCTCGAGCGTGCGATTGGGACGCCCCGTCTTCGAGAACCCCAGTCGCTCCAGGGCCCCCGCGTTTCGCCACAGCGAAATGTCGCTGCGGATCATCACCAGCTTCTTCTGAATGTCCGGATGGTCCGGCAACCATTCGTCCACAAAGTATTCGTAGAAGTGCGGCGCGGAGACTTGCGCGTCCTCGGTCGTCAACAAGATGCGAATGAATTCCGCAAACCCTTCGTTGGTTCGGCGCTTGGACTGGTCGTAGTCCAAATTCTTCAACTCGGTCCGCATAATCGGAGTAATGTCGTGGTACGGCTGGAATCGTTTGTCTATAGCATGCGCGACCTCGTGCGTGGCGACTGGAATGTCATTGCCGAACTGCTTTTTGAGGCGAACCACTTCGGGATGGATTTTGAAGAAACCCAAAACGCTTCGCTTCGTTTGCATGTGGCCGATGCGGATCGGCACATCGAACAAATCCGACATCCGCTTGATGATCTGCTGAGCGTTTCGCAGCTTCGCTCCCTTCTTCCGCTGCACCTGGCTCGGCGGTTTCTGCAACGTCGCGGATCCCGGCGCCGGACCACGAAAAGCATCTGTCTCTTCGCCGCCGCCCCGCACCGGCTTAATCTCCACAACCGGCCATTTGCTGAACAGGTCCATCAGAATAGACCGCGTATCGTCCTTGACCTTGCCTCCAAGCACCGGGACGAAAAAGCGGCCTTGATGACCAATCCGCTCGAAGAAGAGGCCCATGCCTTCGAGCTTGTTCCGGTCGAAATGGCTCGGGCCTCGCAGCTCGATACGCCGCTCGCCAGAGACGCGCCGCCAGCCCAAGGTCCACCCGTTCGCCAATTTGACCACGCTCTGCCCTTCCTCCATCAGTTCGATGGCGCGTTCAGGCGTAATCTCCTTGCCGGTCTCGATCTCCCCTTTACCGAACCGCTGTAGCAGTTCCTTGATGTCACTTGGCCGTACAAAGGCCCCCAAAATCCGTTGCCCCTTGGTCGTCCTCATCTTCACGAGGCGGGCCAGCGTTGGCAGCCGATCCCACACGGGAAGCAGCACACCCGTAATCAAATGCTGAGGGTAGGTCCGGGTCTTGGGCATTTCCTCGACCTGTTCATCCCACAGCGTTTCGGCTTCCTCCTTGGTGATCTGCGCGTACTTCGAGGTATCGTCCACGTCGCTCCGGTTGCGCACCGTCCAGTTGCGCGGCGACCACGTCCGGTACCGCTGAATGATGTGGCCTTGTTCATCGGTGCGATCCGTATGCTTCTCGACCACGTAGACGTAGCCGCTCTGAATGTTCTGCACGTACTTCACCGGATGCGCCCGCGAATGCACCTCGTTCCAGGTGTTCGGCGTCACCGGCTCGGTCACTTCGACGCGGACGTAACTGGTCTCGGCTTTCGTGTCCTCATCGACA
>CAZWDH010000418.1:2696-4625 GCA_964632865.1 uncultured Nitrospiraceae bacterium | reverse complement strand
TACCGGCGTTCGGGCACGCGGTTCGCGACAGCGGCAAACAGGTGCTGCCACCAAAAGGCGTCTGTGCAGCGCTGAGCTTCGGCGAGCATGCTCGGCGCGGTCTCCTTACTGTACATCGTCGTTCTGGCTCTTCCGGGGTTCTTCGGGAAAGCCGGATTGCGATCGTCGCCGCCAAGTTCCGCGCCCTGCCGTTGCGAGTTCCTCCATGAAGGCCCGTCTGGTCTTGTTCGGAGTGCTCGTGCTGTGTGCGTTGCCGTACGCGTGGGCCTGCGGACCTTTCTTTCCGAACGCATACCTGCTATTCGGCGACGAAGCCCGAGTCCTTAAGATGCCGGAAGCGTGGTTTCACCTTCTCTTGCCGGAAGTCGCGTCCCATTCCGAGAAACTATATCCCACACGCCGCACCAGCCAGTGGAGTACGCTCGGCCAGGGTAGTCTAGACCTTATGCGTGCCCTCGGGGCCAGAGGCGACGACTACGACGAGATCTCGGTCCTCGTCGGCCGCTACTCTTCCATGCATACCGAAATTATCAACTCTGCGCCGCTTCCAAACGCCGCACGAGAATCCGCCGCACCGGACGAGACCACGACCACAGTCCCAGAATCACCTTTCGACTTCTCCTCGTTTGAGGAACTGTTGGCAACCAGTCCCACGGAGTTTGCCTTGTACGCCCGCGGCGCCGCCGCCTATCGCGGTGGCGACACCGAAACAGCGATTGCGCACTGGAAAGAAATCCTGGACTTGCCTGAGACCGAACGCCCCTACCGGTCGACCTGGGCCGCCTACATGCTCGGCCGGGCGCTGTTCGACACCGGCCAAACGGCCTCCAACGGCTACTTCGGACAGGTATCCCAATTGGCGGACGCCGGTTTCCACGATTCGTTGAACCTGGCCGCCGACGCCCGAGGCTGGCTCGCTCGCAGCGCATTCGTGGCCAGAGACTTTCGGCAAGCGGTGCACCGCTATCTAGAACTGTTCCTCGACGGACCGCCGTTGCAGAGCCGGGAAGCGGCGGAGTCCCTGCGTATGGTCTGCCGCGCGGCCTTTACCCAGCGCGACGCCATGGACGCGCTGGCGTCCGATGTAGTTGCGCGCCGCGTGATGACGGCGTGGGTTCTTGGTCACCCGGAAGAAGATGTCGCCGTCATTCGGGACTGGCTTTCAACGGTCCCTCCCGAGGATACCACGCCGGAGGACAGTCCCCTGGCACATGCGCTCGCTCGGCTCGACGGGGCACTGACGGATGGTGTCATCGATCCCGAAGTGCAGGCGGAACTGCGAACCCTGGCCCAATCCGGGTATTACCTGTCGATGGCGAACTCTACCTCCAAGAAGACCTGGTACCCGCGGGAACGCCCCACGGAAGGGGACTTGCGCCAGGCAATGTATTACTACATCGATTCTCTTGAACATGCTTCAACCCCGCAAGCCCGCGCCGATGCCAACACCTCCGTCGACTTCGTATGCGCCCGCGTCGCCGCCCGGCCGGAACTATTCGACGAGTTCGCCGCCGACCCGGTGTGCCGCCCTATCATGACGGCCTGGCTGGTCAGCCATCCCCACAACTATCCTGACGTCGACGCGCAGTGGTTGGACGCCGTTCAGAACGCGGTCGGCACAGGGCCCGTCGAGCACGCTGACCGGCTCGCATGGATCGCGTACAACGACGGTGACATGGAGCGGGCCGCGCAATGGCTGGAATCAGCGGATGCGAATTCACCCTACGCGCGATGGATTCAGTCAAAACTGCTGCTGCGCGAAGGCCGGATCGACGAAGCCCTGAACATGCTACGCGAAACCATCCCGGCATTTCCGCCCGACGCGCCGACCGGCCAGGGTGAGTTTGGCCCCATGCCGCCAGAACAGGAAATCGTGCAATCGGAAATCGGCGTACTGCTGCTGGGCCGGCAGGACTACGTCAATGCACT
>CAZWDH010000418.1:0-2686 GCA_964632865.1 uncultured Nitrospiraceae bacterium | reverse complement strand
TATTGGACGGATGCTGCCTACGTCGCGGAGCGCGTCTTGACCATCGACGAGTTGCGCGCATAAGTCGATGCCCATCGCGATGACCCTGCGCTCTCCGTCACCTTCACCGAAAGGTTTTGGTACGAGAGCGAATTGCCGAAACTCGCATTGCTGGACTATCTTCTTGCGCGCCGCTATGCCCGGCAAGGACAATGGGAGGAGGCCGCAGCATCGCTGCCGGACACCGGGCAAATGCAAGCCGAAGGACTGCGCGAGTTACTGGCTACCGCCAACGCGCCAATTCCGCCCAAGAGCTTCGCGTCGTCCGTTTCCAGCTTCGTCTCGGGATTTTGGGGTGCGGAAGAGGAGCGCGTTATCGACCGTCAACGGGCCAACGCATTGTCCGACGCTGCAGAATTGACGCGGCGCCACGGCATGGAACTCATGGGCACCGAACTCGACCCCGACTGGTTTGTCTTTGGCGGCAACTACGAACTTACGGGAATCTCGCAGCTTCGCGCCGAATCATATAACCGCGAGAACGCGGACTATGACCCCGCGCTCATCCGGACCCTGGCCGCCTCCGACGACGAACTCCAGCGCGCTGCCGCCCACGCGCCCGAGCCGGACAAGCGGTTCCACTACCGCTATGTCGCCTCCGGCCTCATGTGGCAGGCGGCCCAGTACCTCCCCGATAACGACCTGAAGTGCGCCAGCGCGCTCTACTGGGGCGGCGCCTACCTTCAAAACCGCGACCCCCAAGCCGCCGATAAGTTCTACAAGGCCCTCGTCTGGCGCAACCTCAACCTCCCCTACGCGCAACGCGCCGACAAACTCCGCTGGTTCCCCCCCGAGCCACCGGAGTAGGTGCTACCATGCATTGCTTTGTGATCGTAGTCTGATCCTGAAGAACGACGGTCAATCCAGTCCTACAACGCTGCATTTCGTGTTGCGGAATCCAACGAATTGTTGATACCGAAAGACCTTCCAACCAAGACCTCAGCCTGTCGTATGTTTTTTGTTAAGATCGCCCTTTTGGGCGTGTGGCCCCCGGGCAATGTAAGGAGGCTGGCGCCGTGTCTCATCATCTCGCGCGGTGGTGGTCGTGATGGATAATTTTAGAAAAAGTGATTGAATACTATTTTTATGCGCAAGTAGCTATATGGTAATAACGTAAAAAACTTTTCTATATCGAGCGCCCCTTGAAATACGTCGAGCATATCGATACTCGATGATGACCTCAGCGACTAGGCGTTTCGATAGTGTCCGTAGAGGAGAATCCCGATTTCGTCTTCAGCCTCGACTCGATACCTGTGCCCGATCGCGGGAAATGTCAGGAGAATCTGAGCTTTCTTGTATATTCCAAGCACAACCTGTTCGGCCGCGACTGGGTTATCAGCGGCGATGTGCGCGTAGATGTCGCGAAGCCAGCGGTGCGATTCTTCAGTCCACCGTATTGGCGCCGTGTACGAATCTGGCGTTCCATTTCATCGTTGGCTATCACGCGTCCACTACGGGAGTCATCGAGACCGCGCTCGACCATTCGCTCGAATGCGAGTTCGCGCATGATCTCTTCGTACGTTGCATCATCAGGCTGTGACCGGATCACCTCAGTCATCTTGTCCTTGACATCTGACATTAGGCACTCCTGTGGGAACCTCCAACGTGAGTGCCATCAAACGATACCCAACCCTCGCGGTAGTCCTCTCTCGAATAGAGGATTCGTCCGATCGCGTCAGTTCGGGCGTTCCAGGTGGGTGAGCCAACCTTCGTCAAAGGCGATGTGCTTGATCGAGTACCGGCGATAGGTATACGTGATGTGAATCATCCCGTCCGACGCTTGAATAATGCTGGGATAAGAGAACTCGCCCCAATCGGCTTCGAGCGTGCGGAGGCCGGTCCATGTCTCACCGTCGTCGTAGGACTGAATGAGATTGAACGGCGTCCGGTCGTCTTGATCGGTGTCGTTGAAAACCAGGACCAGGCGCCCGCTTGTCAGCTTCGTCATCGCGATTCCCGAGTCCGGGTTCTTCAGGTCAGTCTTCGTTGGCGATGACCACGTTAGGCCGCCATCGGTCGAGACGCTCTGCGGGATTCGGGGTTGATCGCGCATGAGGCAGAGTAGCTCGCCGTTGTCGCGCTGGATGACCGTTGGCTGCCCGCCGCCGCCTCGGATGAATCCGCCAGGCTTCCAGGTTGCACCGTCCGCCTGCAAATACAGCAGAAATGACCCATACCGATCCTCGGCTTCGCCGCTGATAGGTAACGCCAGCGTGCCATTGTCCAAGGTAAGCGGCACTTCGGCGTCCTCGGACCACGTCATGCCATTGTCGTCCGATGTGCGCGCCATGAGCCGGCACTGCCCCCAGCCCGCGCCGCGCCGCACGGGCCGGCTGCCTTCCATCCGGCCCCACACGATCCACATGCGTTCGTTCGGACCTTGGAAGATCACCGCATTGCCGGGCGGTTGCGCGGGATTCCAGATTAGCCGTTCCGGCGCGGTCCAGTTGCGCTCGCCCTTTTCGAGACGGGCGATATACAGAGCCTGATCGTCCGCTGATTCGTAACTCCCCGCGTACCAGAGGCACAGCATGTCGCCGTTGGGCGCCTCCGCAATCGTCGAGCAATGATGTACGGCGACGCCAGGGATCTTGGTGAAGATGAGTTCCGAAGAGAATGACATGGTTCCGTACGGATCGGGTATCTC
>CAZWDH010000417.1:568-4643 GCA_964632865.1 uncultured Nitrospiraceae bacterium | reverse complement strand
CCAGGCCTTCGGGGCAGCATGCGGCCGCTGAGAATGGGACTGGTCGGGACTCATTCCCGACCTACTGCGGAGGTTCTGGTACTGGAAGGAAACTACCGGCAATTCATGCTAGTATAGAGGCTAGTGTGTCCGTAACGCCGGAGTCGGGTATATGGATTTCTGCGGTATTTCCAGAGCCCCCGCAGCATTCAACGAAACGCGTTGTTTCATATCGCGCATTGTTGGAAGCAATTCCATATCCGTAATCTCGGCGATGCGTGCCTCGGATTGGTCCACCCCATGCTGACCTGGCGGCGGTCGCTCATTATTTCAGGGTTGTTGGTCCTCGTCGGGGTGGCGGTCGTTGTTGCGGCAAATCGAGGAATGTTGAACCCAATCAACGTGGCGCATACCTGGTTACTCGATATACAACGACCCTGTTCACGATGCGCGTGGTCGATGAGTCGGGGGTGCCGGTGGCGGGCGCATATGTGACGGGCAGCGTCGGTGAACCGGCTACTCCGATGGACTGGGAACCACGGCACGAGTCTTTCCGCGGCGTCACAGATGTTGAAGGACACTTCGAAGTGATGACGCCGGGTTCCGTATTGATCGAAATTCAGGCGGAAGGTTTCTTCCCGTTTCGGGAGAAATGGTGGTCCGGCAAGATACCGGCGGACGGGGTTGAGGTGGTCCTCTCACCGGCTCCCCACGGAGTACCCATGTTCGAGATCCGTGCCGGCAGCAATTGGTGGAAGGAAGACAGGAGCGAATTCGCGTTGGGGATCCAGTTGAAACCGCCAGAAGGTATCCGGTCGCAGACGGTCTATGACCAAACGAAAGCCGACCTTTGGTTCGATTTCCAGAAGATGGGCTCAACGGCACTTCGGCAGGAAGACGTCCCAACGGCGCAGAACTTATACGCGTACAATACGTCTCAGTGGCGCATCCGACTCATTGGGAGAAACGGGTGGAGCCTCGCACCGAGCCCCTATTCAGTTCCCTTTACATCTCTCGATACGCAGATGATCGTCGCGCCCGAGAACGGGTACGAAACCGAACTGACATTACCGCACGAGTATAAGAAGGCTCACTCATTCTTTTTAAGACACGGTGACGGCGACCGCTACGGGAAGATCACCAGGTTTGAGTTTTGTGATGAAACGCGCGGCGGGATCAACCAAGGCAGTTTCTTCTTACAGGGCTTTGTACAAGAGAAGTCTACCGGCTCCAGAACAGTCTTTGCCCTCTCACCGAGACTCGCTTGGGAACGCGAGATGGCGGATCGAGGGACAACAGTCCCAGAACCTGAAATCACCGGGCGGCCTCTCCCACAGCCCAAGCCGGCTCGCCCCAGCGCGAACAACAGTGACACCCGCCGCAAGGTGCTGATCCTCGTGGGGGCGTTTCTGGTCTCCGCGATAGGGTTCTTTGTCGAAACTGGGTACATGGGGAAACGGAATGATTGATAGACGAATGACGATGGTGCTTTCGATGGTACTTCTGGCGAGCTTCGCCGCTATCGCGGAGGGACCCGCGCTGGACTATGCGGCGGTGGTAGGTCGTGTTTTTCCGGATTGTGAGGTAACGTTTGATGGGGAGAAGCTGGCGGGGACGTTGACGCGGAGCGGCGAGGCCGTCGGATTTGCCGTGGCGGGGACGAAGGAATTCGAGCTCGAGGGGAAGCCGCATGTCCTGTTCGTCATCACGTACCCGGAGGATCGGGAGGCGCTTTTCCTGCCGTTCCTTGAAGGCGGCGCGGTTGCGAAGCCGACGTTTCACGAGTATCTCGTTCTCGCGCCGGCGACGGACCCGGAGAAGGCGACGTGGGAACTTCTGGACGAGGACGCGACATCGGTCCACCCGCGCAACATGGAAATCTACGATTTCATCGGCGACGGCACGCTGCAACTGAATGCCGAGATGACGCACTCTTATTTCGTGACCGAGCCTAATGAGATCATCCAGACCCGCCGGTATCAGCTTTATCGGCTGCCCGGCCTGGAGAAGATCTTCGACGCGATCACGTTAAAAGTTGTCGCCAACCAGTACACGATGGACATGGTGTCCGGATTCCAGGTGAACATCAGAGGGCGTTCCCGTAAAGACGAGCTCCGGATCGAGTTGCTCGATGTAACCCAGAAGGATGGCGGAGTGGTCGAGGTTCCGTTTCGGGATGGCCGCTTCGAGTACGATCCGCCGCCGCCCACCACGCGCGATAAGGCGCGCACCGCGAAACGGGGCATCTTGCGAAAGAAGCTGAAGATCCAGATTGTGGATCCGGACGGCCATCCCATCCCCGGCGCGCTGATAACAGGCGAGATCTCCTGGGTGCGCTCCGTCGATTGGGCGGAGAAGAGCGAGAAGATACGCGCGTATACCGATGAGACTGGTAGCTTCGAGGTGAGCAGCCCAGATAACGTAGACATAATGGTCATGGAGGAAGGGTACTATACCGCAACGAGATTCTGGAGTCGCGAAGACATCAATGATGGCGTCGAGTTAGTGCGGCTTACTCGCGAACATGAACCCGTAACGATGCTAGGCCAAACTATTGAGTTCACAAAGGAAGAAGAGTTTGATCGTTTTGAGTTTGGCGTCGTGTTTCGCGAACGATCAGATTTTGGACTATCCAATGAAGCCATGACGGAATCCAAGATTGAATCTGACCTTTGGATCACACTCTATAGGACCGAGCTAAGTTACCTGGAAGGCGATGCGTCGATCCAAACGCACAATAATTCGGTCTGGCACATGCGGATTATCGGACTCAAAGGGTGGCGTCTTCTGCCAGAGCCAAACAAGTATGCAGAGATGCGGGAAGCGCCGGAGGACTCCTATGTCGAAGAAGTCGATCATAGCTTCAGCGAGATGCCCGGGAAGTTCTACCTTCAACAGAATGACGGCCAACGCTATGGAAAACTGACGTTGGTTATCAGCGACGATTCACACTCGGGGAAAGTCTATCGCCGCTGCGGCATTGCCTTCGAAGTCCAAGCGGAACCGAGCGGGACGCGGTCGTTGAATCGGGAGCGCTAATGAAATGAGACAGGAGATGTAGGGGAATGAACGATCGTAAGACATGTGGCGCTGTCATCCTTCTCGCGATTGTAGGATGCGCGTTCGCATTCGGCAGCACCTCCGATAGTTTTTGGACTGCGACGCCTCCCCCGCGCACTGCCGCGCCGCCGATTCCTACTATCGAAACCGATTCACTCCTTCACGATGGCGCGCGCGTTCAACATGCAGGAATCCTGAAGCGCGTGTTCCAGAAACGCCTCCGAATCCGGGTAGTCGATCCCAATGGTGTTCCAATTCCGGATGTGAACATCTGGGTTCGGGTATCCTGGGACCGCACCTTGGCGTGGGAGTCTCATCACGAGGAATTCAGAGCATCAACTGACAAGAACGGCGAATACGAGGTCAGTACGCCCGACAGCGTCGGTATGCATATATTCAAAGACGGGTACTACGGGAATCGCGAATTCTGGCAGCGGCAGGATATCCCACATAAGCGCGTCGACATAGTCCTCGACCCTGAGCATGAGCCGGTAGAAATGCACGTGGGTTCGATACGTTTCACAAAGCACACTGATGCGGACCGCTATGAGTTTGGAATTGTCTTTCTTAAGATGGAGCGCGCGCGAGAGAATGAGGCGGTGACGATGGCCAAAGAAGATGCCGACCTCTGGGTGGAGCTTTACCGGGAAGGGCACAGCACCGCCGAAACAGGTGACGCCAACGAAGTTGACGCCAACGACATCTGGCAAATGCGGATTACCGGGCAGAATGGTTGGCGGTTGTGTCCGGAGATGGACTCGTCACGGGAAATGCGCGAGGCACCCGAGGGACCTTACGTCGAGGTGGTTGAAGGCAGTTTCAAGTCGATTCCCAAGGGAAACTATTTGCAGAAGAATGGCGGCGAACGGTATGGACGACTGACGATGAACGTCCACGACATGTCAAGATTTGGCAAGATCAACCGGTATTGCAGCATGAGCTACAACGTTCAGGCGGAACCGAGCGGAACGCGCTCCTTGAACTGGAAGCAATGATTCGTTGCCCCATAGTAGGTTGGGAATGATTCCCGACCAGG
>CAZWDH010000417.1:0-558 GCA_964632865.1 uncultured Nitrospiraceae bacterium | reverse complement strand
TCACGGAATCCAGAAGAGCGCTGTAAGTAGAGCTTGGAGATGATGGATGGTGAAGCCGTCGACATAGAGCAAAATCCGGTCTACGATTGGGACGGATTCGCCGAGAACGGACTGGTCGGGAATCATTCCCGACCTACGGGAGAGTTCGCTTCAGAATCAGGACGTCTCCGTGGAGGTCTTTTGATTCGTGGATCTCGTATAGCGGCAGGCGGGCGATTTCGTGCTGGAAGGTTTGGGCGTAGGGTTGGACGCCGTAGAGGCCGGAGTTGATCTCGTCCCACATGAGTTCGGTGATCACGAGGTATTGCGGATCGTACTTCTGCGTGAGGAGGTCTACGTCGACGTTGGTGTAAGGGATGGCCTTGGGTGTCCAGAACAGCGGGTGTGTCGTGTTGTTGAAGCCGAGGGCAGACGCATCGCCGCCGAGCACGTAGGCTTCGCGGCCGGTGATTTCCTCGATCCGCATGGACGCGCTTTGCACGGAGTAGGACAAGCGCGCGATCCAAAACCCGGATGCAACGAGGAACAGGGCCAGTTGCGCGACGATCGCGTAGGACA
>CAZWDH010000416.1:0-4654 GCA_964632865.1 uncultured Nitrospiraceae bacterium | reverse complement strand
CAAGCGAACCAATCAGGAACTGGTCCTCGCAACCGAATGGATTCACCGGGAGGTCGATGAAATCGCGCTCATCCAGAAAGGCTTGCTCCCGAGCTCCATGCCCCGGATCCCCGGTTTGCGACTTGCGGCATCGTACCGCTACTTCGACCGCGCCGGCGGAGACCTCTACGACGTGTTCCCGATGGGGGAGCGCCCGGAAGACGCATCGACGGCATCCGGGACTTGGGGGATTCTGATTGCCGACGTTTCAGGTCACGGCGTGGCGTCGGCCGTCATTGTGGCCATGCTGTCGACGCTCGTGGCGGCACTGGCCGAACGCACCAGGGATCCTGGCGAGTTGCTCACGCGACTCAATCGGTACATCACCGCCAAAGCGATCAACGGAAACTTCGTCACGGCCTTTCTCTTGACCTACGACTCGGCGAATGGAAGTGCGGCCTATGCTTGCGCCGGCCATAACATGCCGTTACGGCGTTCCCCGGACGGAGTCGTCAATCCGCTTCCCGGCACCGGTGGCATCCCTCTCGGAGTTACCGGCACGGCGCGGTACGAGACCGTTCCCCTGGAATATCGGCAGGGAGATACCGTTCTGCTCTACACGGACGGCGTGACGGAGTCGCACGCGCCATCCAGCGAACTGTTCGGGGAAGCCCGGCTAGAAGCGGTGCTGGCGGAAGCCCCCGGCGATCCCGAGGACGTGATCCGGGCGGTCTCGCGATCGCTGGAGCTTCATCAGGCCGGTACCACGCAGTCGGACGATCAAGCCCTGCTCGCCATCACGTTCGATGGCATCCCCAGCCTGGCCTAGCAGCCTATAGGGTGCTGTAGCGCCCGGCTTCCATGCCGGGCGAGATGCAAAGCCGCCGCTAACTTCGGAAGAGGTTTGCAACCGAGTGGTAAATGTACCAGGCCCACTGGAAGACCCACACCCGGAATGACGGCCAGAATACGAGCAAGAGAAATAGAATCGAAGCGATCGCCAGCTTGCTGGTCAGCAGGCGGCGGACAAGGTCGTACAACCACGTGAACAGGTTTCGTATCACGCGGGCCGTGGCGCGACCCGCCGTCTGAATGGCCCAGCCGAAATCGCTTTCATAGACGATGCCCCGGCTGCGGCGCGCGAGCCCATCGGGCGAGCAGTCTACCGCCAGCAGTGTATTGCCGACCTGGATCGTCCCGCCGTTTCGCACGATGCGCGACAAGAGGGATCCTGTCCGTTTGCCGTTGACGAACACCGGATTGCGGCTGGTCCGCCGTACGCGGTAGCCATCGGAAACCACGGTTACCAGCGCGTGCAGATCAGCTACGTTCATGTCGAGCCGGATTTGAACGGGACACGCCGATTCACTGCCGATATGAAAGGGCGCGCGCACCACGGGGAATTCGGTCCCGTCCTCCGGTCCGTTGATGATGACGAAGCTGTCCGCCTGACCGGCCGCTCTCATGTGGATAACGCCTCCTGTTCGCGGGGGGCTTCTCCGCGGCGGAACACGAGGACGCCGTCTTCCTGCAACACATCCACCGTGTCTCCGGCCTGGAACTGACCCTCCAGCAGCATGGAACTCAGCGGGTTCATGACCATGCGATCGACCGTCCGGCGCAGTTCCCGCGCGCCCAACTCGGGGTGATAGCCTTCTTTCGCCAGATACTCGTATGCGCCTTGGTACACGTGCAACTTGATCTGCTTTTCCCGAAGGCGGTCGTTGACTTCTTTCAGGCACAGGCGCAACATCGTGCGGATGTCCTCAAACACCAGCGGATAGAACGGCACGATTTCATCGATGCGGTTGATGAACTCCGGCCGGAACTTGCGGCGCAACTCGTTCATGAGCTTGTCGTCCTCCGCGGGACGTCCGGTCCGGTGCAGGTAGCCCGCGCCGATGTTCGACGTGAAGATGATAATGCTGTTCCGAAAACTGACCTCCCGGCCGCGCGAATCCCGCATGCGCCCCTCATCCAGAATGGGGAGAAAGATGTCGAAGATCCGCGGATGGGCTTTTTCGATCTCGTCGAAGAGCAGGATCGAGAAGGGATGACTGCGAATGGCCTGGGCAAGGCGGCCCTCCTCGTCGCTTCCCTTGTAGCCGGGCGGCGCGCCCAGCAAGCGCGACACGGAGTGCTCCTCGATATACTCCGCCATGTCGAAGGTAACGAGATGGTCCTTGGACCCAAACAGGTAGTTTGCGAGGATTTTCGCGAGCTGCGTTTTGCCGACCCCCGTTGGACCCAGGAATAGCATAACGGCGTCCGGCCGATTGGGATCGCCGAGGCCGGCCCGGGCTCTCTTCACGGCCGCAACCGCGCGGGCGACGGCATCGTCCTGGCCGATAATGCGCTTCTTGATCTTCCGTTCGAGATCGCCGAGACGGATCCGTTCTTCGGCAGTGATCTCTTCGATTGGGATCCCCGTCATTCGGCTCACGACCTTGCGCACATCGTGGGGCGTTACCCGATCGGAAGCAGGGGTGTCGCTGTCGAAGGCCATACCCCTGCCCTGGGTCGAAATCGTCTTGAGCCGGTATCGGGCGCAGGCTTGATCGAGCGCGTCGATTGCTTTGTCCGGCAATTGCCGGTTCGGCATATACCGTTGCGTGAGGGCAATGGCCGCGTGTATGGCTTTGCGGCTGATATGGACGCGGTGGTGCTGCTCCAGCGCGGGTTTCAAGTGTCCCAACACCTCCCAGCACGCGGACGGGCTCAGCTCCTCGATGCGGAGCATCTGAAACCGCCGTTCCAAGGCCGGGTCGCGCTCGACAAACTTCCGGTATTCCTGGATCGTTGTAGCGCCGATGCACCGAATCTCCCCGCGTGACAAGGCCGGTTTCAACAGGTTCGCCATGTCGACCGATCCGCTTTCCGTCGAGCCGGCGCCCATGATGAGGTGCATCTCGTCGATGAAGAGCACCGTGTTCGGTGAATTGCGAAGCTGTTCCAACAGCCCCATCAGTTTCTCTTCAAAGGCCCCGCGATACTGCGTTCCCGCCATCAACGCCGCCATGTTCAGTTCGAGAATGCGGAGATCCCGGAGCACCCCGGCCATCCGCTTGTTCACGGACGCCCAGGCTAGGCCCTCCACCACGTGAGTCTTGCCGACACCGGCTTCCCCAACGAGAATGACGTTATTCTTCGTCTTCCGCGAGAGGATTTCCACAATGGTGAGGATGTCCTGGTCGCGGCCGATGGCCGGTTCCAGATTGCCGCGCCGCGCCAATTCGGTGAGGTCCCGCGTCAAGCTTTCCGGAGGTCTCGTAACGGCGGGCTCTCCGTCGAACTGGGGTGATTCGATGACCTGCGGCCCGCTGCGGCGGACCTCCGGTTCCGGGGCGGTTTCGGGAGACGGGGGCTTCGCTTGCGTCTTGCGACGGGACGGCGCGCCCTTGCTGAGTTCGAGGCGGAGGTCTTGAATCATCTCGCCCCGTGGGTGCCCCAACCGGTCCATTGCGCGGCTCGGCATCGCGTGAGAGTCCGCAAGGATCGCCAGAAGCAGATGGCCGGCGGAGGGGCTGGACTTGCTGATGCGTTGCGCAAGCCGGGCCGCTTCGCTCGTTACGCCCGCGCATCGCGGCGTGTAGAAGACTTCGGAACCGTAGGTCGGTGTTCGGCCTCGCCAGGACTCCCGCGTCATCTCCTGGCACGACCCGCGCAGCGCGTCCAGATACTGCTTGCGAAACGCGCGAGGGAGCAGGTCCGCCTTGACCAGGATCGCTTCGAAGAGATGATCGACGCCGACAAAGAACTGCCCTCGGCGCACGCTGAGTTGGGTTGCGTCATCCAGGAGTTCGTTGATCTCGGGAGAAACCGGAACCTGCACCTCGTATTCTTCCCCTATAGCCGGCTTGGCTCATCTTCGATGGTGTCGGAGACTACGAATTCAGTGTACAGGTTTGGTCCGAATTCTAAAAGCAGCGCATGCGCGGGAAGAGTACCGTAAATCGGCCGGGGTGTTCGCATCCAATCAGGAGGGGGGGAAGCTCACTGGGAAGTATCGAAACACTCTTGTTCGTACCAGCGGCGCCACGCTTCGGCGTTGTTCGAGATCCAGTCCATCACGGCCTCGCGGCCCAGGTCCCGGCCGGCCTTCTCGGACTCTATCCACTTGTGCCGGTTGATCTCGTCACGCTGCCTGGCCATGCAGGCCCGCTGCCGTTCTTCTCGCCACGCTTTTGCTTCCTCGGCAAGCCAGAGTTCCAGCGCCTCGTCGAAGCTCACCTCTTCGCCCCGGTCGCGTTCAAGACGCGCCCGGTACTTATCGATGGCGTAGCGTTCAGCCTTTGTCAGTTGACATTCCATCATGGAACTATTCCATGCCCATCCACTGCCCCGCGCAGTATCAAGCATTCCGAGCTAACTAAATGTGCCGGCAAGAGCCGTCACGAATATAGACGAATGCAAGTCCGAAATCTACAAATTTCTTTGGGCATAATTTCCATTATATGTCTACAATGAATTATACCCTCTTTGAGTCCATTCGTTGCAACTATTTACGAACTATTTCGGAATTTTTCTGAATCGTCTTATCCGGGCGGCGGGGGAAATATTCCCCCGCCGCACTTCTCAAGTCTATTCAATTCAAGCTCTTGGCTACGCCAAGGATCCCCGTTAGTTCAGCGGAGCCGAGGTGGCGCCAACCGCGGTACCGTCTGCGGTGAAGCGA
>CAZWDH010000415.1:0-4766 GCA_964632865.1 uncultured Nitrospiraceae bacterium | reverse complement strand
GCGATACCCTCACCAACCCCCGACTTGTGGAAGACGACCGGCTGATGAAATTCGATATCGTCGTGGCCAATCCGCCGTTCTCACTCGACAAGTGGGGAGCCGATCAAGCGCCTGGCGACCGGTACGTTCGATTCTGGCGGGGTATTCCGCCCAAGAGCAAAGGCGATTATGCCTTCATTTCCCACATGATCGAGACTACGGTCGCCGATACCGGTAAGGTCGGCGTCATTGTGCCGCACGGTGTCCTCTTCCGGGGCGGTTCCGAAGGTAAGATCCGGAAGGCCCTCATCGAGGAGAACCTCCTGGACGCCGTCATCGGATTGCCCGCCAACCTCTTCTTCGGCACCGGCATTCCGGCGGCCATCTTGATATTCGACCGCGGCAGGAAGACCAAAGATTTGCTCTTCATCGATGCCAGCCGCGCGTATCTCGACGGAAAGAACCAGAACAGGCTTCGCCCGGAGGATATCGACAAAATCGTACAGACGCATAAAGTCTACAAGACCGTCGAAAAGTACGCCTATTGCGCCTCGTTCGACGAGATTGCCGAGAACGATTTCAATCTCAACATCCCGCGGTACGTGGATACCTTCGAGGAAGAGGAGGAAATCGATATTACCGCCGTGCAGAAAGAAATCGACGAGCTCGAAAGTGAGTTGGCAGTAACTCGAAAGGAAATGGCGAAGTATCTGAAGGAGCTGGGATTGCCATGAGCGAGCGCTTCCAAATACTCTCCCTCGATGGCGGAGGTATCAAGGGCCTGTTCTCTGCTGCAATCCTGGCGCACCTTGAGGAAGACCTTCAGACCCGAATTGTCGACCACTTTGACCTCATCACGGGCACTTCGACAGGGGGAATCATTGCGCTGGCTCTAGGGGCAGGCATGAGTCCACGAGACGTGGTTTCATTCTATGTGAACGAAAACGCAGTGATCTTCCAGAAGAGGCCGCTTGCACGCCTCCAGAAATACTTCCGCGTGCGGTACGAAACAGCTCCATTGGAGAAAGCTCTCAGGAAATACTTCGGCGACAGGTTGCTCGGTGAAAGCACCAAGCGGCTTGTGATTCCAGCTTACAATCTCGGGGAGGATTCCGTGTACCTCTTCAAAACCCCTCACCATGAGCGCCTAAGACGAGACCACAAGGTGCCCATGTGGAAAGTCGCACTTGCCACAGGCGCAGCACCGACCTTCTTCCCCTCATACCACGGTCTGGACCATGTGTGGCTGGTCGACGGCGGAATCTGGGCGAACAACCCTACCATGGTCGGTGTGGTGGAAGCGGCAAGTATGCTTGGTACGCCGCTTAGTTCGATTTCTGTTCTCAGCCTCGGCACAACAGACGAATTAAAGCACCGTTCCGCGAAGTTGAGGCGTGGAGGCCAGTGGCAGTGGCGCAATGCTGCGGTAGATGTGATCATGCGCGGGCAGAGTGTCGGTGTGTTTACTCAAGCCCAACATCTCTTGGGCAAAGATAAGGTTACGCGGATAGATCCTCAAGTGCCTGACGGACTCTTTGCACTTGACGATGTATCCGTGGAGGCTATTCTCGGCAAAGCCGCTCACATTAGCCGACATTTCGCACCAGACGTGAAAACAAGCTTTGCGCCGCACACGGCGCCGGAGTACATACCCGAAAACATGAACCTGAAAGGGGGAGCAACATGAATAACGATCGCGGACAGCAATTGAATTGCTTTCTGGAGCATCTCGGCGAATCACTGGATATCTCCGACACTCAACATGAAGCGGCCATCAAGCATTATGAAGCGGTGGGGAATTGGCTGAACGAGGAGGTTTCACCGATTGCTGTGTACGAACCTCAGATCTACCCCCAAGGCTCGTTCCGGCTCGGAACGATGATCAAACCCCTCAACGACGCGGACGAATATGACATTGATCTCGTCTGCGAGATGTTGTCCCTCAAAAAAGAGAACACGACCCAGGAACGACTTAAGAATCTGATCGGTGACCGCCTCAAGGCGAATGAACGGTACCGCAAGATGCTTAGAGAGGGCAATCGCTGTTGGACACTTCAGTACGCGGACTCAGCGCGTTTCCACATGGACATCCTTCCGGCGATTCCTGACCGCGATATCAACGAGATCGCCCGCCTGATTGGCACAACTCTGGCCGGCACCGCGATTCTCATCACTGACAAGGAATTGCGGGAATGGCAGCGGAGTAATCCCGTAGGTTATGCCGAATGGTTCAAAGAGCGCATGCGCGTTCAGTTTAATCGGAAGCGCATGATACTTGCTGAGTCACTTCGGGCCAGTGTTGAGCAGGTCCCTGAATACAAGGTCAAGACGCCGCTACAGCGGTCCATCCAGATTCTCAAACGGCATCGGGATATCATGTTCGCCAACGACCAAGATGATCGACCTATATCGATCATCATTTCCACGCTGGCGGCCCGCGCCTACGAGAACGAAGCCGATCTCGTTGATACGTTGCAGACAATCGTTAGCAAAATGCCTAACCTGATCGAGCGGGATGAGCAAGGCAACGCCATCGTCACGAATCCCGTCAATCCGCTGGAGAACTTCGCCGACAAATGGCGGAAACACCCGCAACGGGAAACGAAGTTCCTCCGATGGCTACAGCAAGTCCAAGTCGACCTTGATGCTGCGCTTCGCACCAAGGACGTCCGCGACATGACCGAAGTGCTTAAGCCACGATTTGGCGACCGCGTTGTCAATGAGGCCGCAAAGGAGGCCTTTCCGTCTTGCTTTGGCGCAGGAAGTACGGCTGCCGCGGCGGGGCCGAGTATCACGATCTCGAACCCCAGCAAGCCCTGGAGACCATAGTCTTGAGCAGTGGCGAGGAAATATTGATTCGCGAACAGTACCAGGAACTGGCCAAGATCTTCCCGGATCTGAAGCTCTGTGAGGATGCTCCCGGGCAATGGACGATCCGCGGGACGCTTTCATTC
Source organism: uncultured Nitrospiraceae bacterium (assembly GCA_964632865.1). Lineage (GTDB taxonomy): Bacteria > Hydrogenedentota > Hydrogenedentia > Hydrogenedentales > SLHB01 > JAHDWY01. The sequence continues at coordinate 1,833 of CAZWDH010000415.1, read as the reverse complement.
TCTGCCACATTTGAAGGTGAGGCCATCAAGGACGCGTTCTCAATACTCATCACGATACCTGGTGACTACCCGGACTCCCCGCCCGCGGTTCAGGAAACTGGAGGGCGCATTCCGGTAGGTTTCCATCAGTACCCTAACCGCACTCTCTGCCTGGGCGCACCAGTGGAAGTTTATCGACGCTTCAAGGCTGATCCCCGACTCCTTTCCTTTGTCGAAACGTTGGTGGTGGAGTACCTTTACGGCTACGCCCATTGGGAGAAGCACGGTACTTTGCCTTTCGGTGAACTCTCTCACGGATGCAAAGGCATTCGCGAATACTACCAGAACATTTTCAATACCAGTAACGTTCAAATTGTCTTGGCCCTCTTAAGGGTACTGGCTGACGGTTCATATCGTGGTCACCATCGGTGTCCGTGTGGATCGAGACAGATCTTACGGAAGTGCCATGGACCAACTCTACTCGCGCTACAGGAAAACCAACCCAAGGAGCGTTTCATCAGGGACGCAACGAATGTCCTCTACAGTCTTGATAGGAGCGAGATGGAGCACTTCAACTGGGATCTACTGCCCAAGATGCTGAAGCGGGAACTGGATGACATGGCACGGGAGAGAGCCGCGCAGGAAAAATGTGCATGAAACCCTCATTCTTAGTAAGCCGGGGAATACTTGCGGGAACGCGATGCTCGGTTATGTAGTGGTATGCCCCATCAATATTGGAACACTTGTCACGAACATGCTATTGCCATCATCGAAGTGCTCAGGTCTCACTGGAAGCACCCAAGGGAAGCGACATGGCCACTGAATTGCTAAATCTGAACCCGCCTTCAGGTTGGAAGCTCACTACCGTAGGGAGCTCATGTGTCATTAGGAACGACCTGAGAAGGCCTTTGAGTGTTGAGGAAAGGTCGAATATGCAGGGCGAATTTCCTTACTACGGGCCTACCGGGATTCTGGACTGGATCAATGAGCATCAAGTCGAAGGACAGTACACTCTTCTAAGTGAAGACGGAGACCATTTCCTCAAGTACGCCGAAGCACCGATGACCATCCTTGTAGATGGTAAGTTCAACGTAAACAACCATGCGCATCTGGTTGCTGGTAACACTGGCTGCTCAACGAAATGGGTCTACTACTTCTACAATCACGCGAATCTCGGGCCATTCATCACGCGACAGGGCGTTGGCCGCTACAAGCTCACAAAGGAGGCACTGAAGAAGCTTCCGCTTCTTGTACCTCCCCCCGACGAGCAAGATGCCGTCGTTCGCATATTCTCCGCCTGGGACCGCAGGATCAAACAAATGGAGCGGCTGGTGGCGTTGCAGCAACGACGCAAACGTGCGCTCATGCAGCAACTTCTCACCGGCAAGCTCCGATTCCCGGAGTTTGTGAAGTCGACGGCCACACGAAAGACGAAGTTCGGTTCACGCCCTAAAGATTGGACGCACCTCCGGATCGGTGAATTCGCCGAAGAAGCCGGTGATCGCAATCGGAAGGGCAAGGATATACCGGTCCTCTCCTGCACAAAACATGCTGGACTCGTTTCATCTCTGGAATACTTTGGGAAACGAGTCTTCAGTGCCAATACGGCGGACTACAAGGTGGTTATGCGGAACCAATTTGCATATGCCACGAACCACATAGAGGAAGGGTCCATCGGACTGCTCGATTTCCTTGACATCGGGCTCGTAAGTCCCATGTACACGGTTTTCGCGACAGATGACCAGGTGGACGTTCATTTCCTCTTCGCCTTATTCAAAACCGAGCTTTATCGCCACATCTTCGAGGTGCACACCAATGCGTCTGTGAATCGGCGAGGCAGTTTGCGCTGGAACG
>CAZWDH010000414.1:0-4769 GCA_964632865.1 uncultured Nitrospiraceae bacterium | reverse complement strand
CGGACTCGTCGCCACGGTGGAGCCGGAGACTGCGGAGGAAGAAAAGCCGTCCATCTGGTCCGGATTTGTGGAGTCGGGTTTGACGGTGCGCTCGGGAAACACGGACACCATCGATTTCTCGCTCAAGTCCAGCGCGGAGCGGGCCGGCAAATGGACCAAACTCACGCTGACCCTCGGGGCCGACTATGGCGAGGCCGAATCGGTCATCAACACGCGCCGCTACAAGGGCGAGGCGAAGTGGGAAGGCTATCTTACCGAGCGGTTCTACTTGCTGGCGTTGACTTCGGCGGAACAGGACGACGGCCGCAAGCTGGACCTGCGCGCGACCGTGGGCGCGGGCGCGGGATACATCTTCATCGACAACGAGAAGCGGCACCTCAGTCTGGAGGCCGGCCTCGAGCACACGTGGGAACGCTGGAATCCCTTCACGCCGCAGGAACGCACGGACACGCGCAACCGCATCCGAAACGACGCCTTTGGACGACTCGCCACGTTCGCCGGCGAGATCGACGGCGAGGGCGGCCTGGACCCCGGCCGCTGGAACGAGTTGCGCCTGATCTTCCTGGACATCCGCGAGCCTTTGCGCGACTACGAAACGCGGGAAAACGATTTCTTCGGCGTGCGCATCACCGGCGAGTTCACGCAGCAACTGTTCAAGGACAGCACGCTCTCGGAAAAAATAGTCGTGTTGCCCAACCTGGAGGATTTCGGCGAGTACCGTCTCATCAACGAACTCGCCTTCACGACGCCACTCACCAAGGCGCTGAGCCTACGAGCCAGTCTGGAAAGCGAGTACGACAGTCTCGCCGAGGACAGCGACGTAGAGGCCTGGAATCACATGCTTAAGACGGGGCTGCGGTACGAGTTTTAGCAGGCGGCGCTTACGTTAGCTTTTCCCCAGGGGCGGCATGGACTGGGAGCATAATCCACATCGCGCGCGCACGTCCTATAGGTCCTATCGATGAATTCTGACAACGATACATAAGGAATTTTGTCTTTTTTAAGCAGCGGCATTTGTAAGGCTTTGCAAGGTTTCGGATTTGGTTGCCCCGCCGTCGGCGTGACGCCGGTGATATACTGGCCGCTTGAGAAAACAGAAGGCTGGCTTGAAAATGACCACAGAACGAATGGTCGTCGTTATCTGTTTCGCGGGTTCCCTTGTACTTGCGGGCGGAACCGCGTTGATCTACGGCCGCAGCGATTCACCTGCGCAGGATGCGCTCGTTGCCGCTGTCGATAAACCCATGGTTCAGCCCACCCCGCTGACCGCCGAATCACCGGTCTCCGGTGCACCCGCGGCGCGACTCGAATCCGCGGCTCCGGAACCGGCCCCAATCACGGCCGGCGAGAGTTCGCCGACGGTTGTCGTGACGGACAGGGTGCTCGTCCCAGGCGTCAAGCGCTTTGGGATCAACCTTGGCGGCCGCACGCAGTATGGCGCGGCGCAGATCATCAAGAACATCATCCCCAACCCCGGTTTCGAGCCGGGATTGTATGGCAGCATGCTGCACGCGGAAAAAGGCGCGGCCGGTGACCGGCTGCCGCAGGCCTTCTGGGACGTCGCGTGGAATCACGAGGAGTATGGCATTGGCCAGCCCGAGGGCTTCTGGAACGGCGCGGACTACGAGATTGTCTTCGGCCCCGCGAAGGGACGCTCCGGCACCGTAAAGCGGTTCACCCACGAAGATGGCAAGAACGTCTTCTACCTCGACGACTCGGGTACCGCGCCGCAGGAGTACGACGCATTTATCGTGCGCCAGGAACTGCCCGGCGTCGCTACCGGTTCGTTCATGAATACGTCGACGGTGGACGTAGGTGACGTGCGACCGGGGAGCCCGGGTACGCAGTCGTTGCGCTTGGATTCATCCGGCCGCTGGTATCTATACCTGGATAGCTACTGGCGCGACGGCGACACGAGCGCGGGCAAGCTCTTGCTTATCGAAGGGCCGTGGACGTTCTCCTTCTGGGCGAAGGGCGCGGGGAGCGGCAGCAGGCTTCGCGTACGGTTCCAGCGGGATGGGGAAGCCGTCTTCATTGATGAGGCTGTTCCGCTGAGCGCGGAGTGGAAGGAGTACACGTTTTCCTTCGACGCCGCGGGGCAAGACAAATATGGCCCCTATCCCGAGGGCGCTTCGCACCCGATCCTCACGCTGGGGATTGCCGTGGAAGCGGGCGGCGCGTGGATCGACGATACGTCGTTGCAGCGGACGGACGATGCGAGCCCTACGGTTTTCGTGGATGCCTTGGTGGACGCTTATCAAGAACTACGCCCAGGCGTGCTGCGCAATTGGAGCACGCAACTCGGCGATACGCTGGACAACCAACTCGCCGAACCCTGGGCGCGCAAGCAGGTCGGGTTCAGTCCGCGATTTCGGGCGCCGAATACCTTCTGTTTCTCTCTGCACGAGTTTCTTGAACTGTGTGCGCTCGTCGATGCGGAGCCGTGGTACGTGATCCCGCCGACCTTTTCGGAGGAGGATTGCCTGGGACTCATCGAGTACCTCGCCGCGCCCGCCGATGGCGCCCATCCTTACGCGGAGCGGCGGCGCGCCCTTGGACAGGAAGAGCCGTGGACGGAGGTCTTCAACGAGATCCATCTCGAATTTGGCAACGAAATGTGGGGTGCCGCGTCGGGGGGCGATCCCTTCTTCGGTGCGTCGGCGTTAGGCGGCGATCGGTTGGGGACCATCGCCGGGGATCGTTTCGCGGCGATGCAAACGAGCCCAGCCTTCGCGCCCGACAAATTCGATTTGATCGTCGGCGGCCAATACTACTTTCCCGGCAGGCAGCAGGAGATCCAGCGCAGCAGCAGCGCCCACGACTCCGTGGCGCTCGCCCCATACTTTGGCGAACTCGGTGAATACGGTACCGCAGCCGACCGGTACGGACCGCTTTTCGCCCGGCCGCTGTCGCCTGGTAAACTTGAGGAATCCATGGGCTATTTGCGGGCAGGTGGCCGTGACACGGCCATGGCCATTTACGAGATCAATTTCCATACGACCGGCGGCGAGATCCCTTCCGATGTGCGCAACGATTTTGTGTCCGGCGCGGACGGCGCTCTCGCGCTGCCACTGTACATGCTGGTGTACTTGCGGGATTTTGCCGCGCGCGATCAATGCGCGTTCACGACACTCCAATACTCGTTCGACATGGGCGGCAAGAACTACGTGCGCCTCTGGGGTCTGTTGCGGGATATCGCGGCGACAGGACGCAAGCGTCCGACCTGGCTGGGGCTGGAACTGGTCAACCGAGTGGTTGGGGGAGACCTCGTCGAGGTCCGTCAAAGCGGGATTCCCGTGCGCGCCCAGAAGCCAATCAACGGGGTCGAAGAGGAGACCCCGGTCCCGCTGGTTCAGTCCTTTGCGTTCCGCGACGGTGAGGCTGGCGGTGTCGTCCTGTTCAACCTGGACCTGGAACACGCGACCGCGGTGAACCTGCAACTTCCGCCGGAAGCCAGTGGACTCGAAGGACACCGGATTGCGCCTTCGTCTCTGAGCGACGATAACGAGGATTCGGAGCAGGTCCATATCGAACCGCTATCCCGTGATGCGTTGGACGCTCTCGACAACCTGGAGCTGCCGCGTCATTCGCTGACCGTGCTTCAGTGGCGCGCGCCGTGAGGAATCCAGTGCGGTACGCCGATTTCTTGACTGATTGCGCGGGATGGGATACTCTCCAGCGTGGCTGGTGGATGGGTCCGCCGAAGCCGCAGGAAACTCGATGGATTGCCGGGGTACTGTCGCCCGGAAGCTGAAACGTTTTGATCGTGTTTCTCCGCCCCAATCGCGCAGCCACCGGCGCCGCCGACGCGGGCCTCGCCGATTGCCGACCTAATATTGCAACCCGCACCGCAGGGCGTTCGTCCCATGTGGGTGGTTTATACGGATGCTGAAGAAAAACGCTAGTTATTTGACCTTCATGATGGTCGTCGTTGACGGCCTGTGCGTACTTGCCGCAGGCGCGGTCGCGTCTCATTTCACGGTATCCGCCGACGCATCGGTATCGCTGTGGGAAGCATTTGCCGGGCATCGGCTGTATTTCCTGGCGTTCATCATCGTGTGGTATTTGGCGGCCGGCGATCAGCGGCTGTTCGCCTCTCACCGCAGCGACGGGCTGGGCGTTCAGATGCTCAGCATCGTAAAGGCCTTGGTCGTATCGCTCGCCGTAACGACCGTGCTGATGATGTTCATCAGCCGCCAGGGCGTCGATCGGGCGTTTCTCATCTACTTCGCTGTTGCCGCGGCGGCGATTATCTTGGTCGTGCGCGTATCGCTGCGGTTGTTTCTCTGGAGCATACGTCGTCGGGGGTACAACTATCGTCAGATCCTGATCATCGGCGGTAATCCGCGCGCCGAGCATCTGGTGGATGTGATGGAGAATCATGCCCAATACGGTTACCACCTCGCGGGACTTCTGGACGATGAACCGGAGCGCGCGGCCTACCTCGAGAAACACAATATCCCGTATCTTGGCCCGGTGCGCGAACTCGAAAACGTCTTGTTGAAACAGGTTGTCGACGAAGTCTACATTTGCCTGCCCGTGCGCAAGTACTACTCGGAGATTACGAGTGTGGCGCATCTGTGCGAAGGAGTCGGTGTATCCGTCCGCATGATTGCGGATCTCATTCCGCTCCGCGTGGCGACGCGCCAGATCCACCAGTTGGAAGACATTCCGGTGCTGTCCTTGTCCACGATTCCCGAGGCCTTCGCGCAGCTTGCGCTGAAGCGGGCCATCGATATGATCGTTTCGGGAGTCTTCCTCATCACCAT
>CAZWDH010000413.1:0-4801 GCA_964632865.1 uncultured Nitrospiraceae bacterium | reverse complement strand
AGTCGGCACGACGGGGTTTCGGGCCATGGTGTCGGCAAAGGCAAAGGCGAGCACCAGGTACACCACATGCCCAGCGGCCAGAACGGCGAATCCGATACCGGCGATGAGCGCCCGCCGCTTCCAGGCGATGCCGGACGTCGCGATAACGAGCGCGGCATACGTGGCGATATTGCTGACCAGTTGCGCGATCGGCAGCGAAGGATTGCGCTCGCCCAATTGGAAACCTAAGAGCGTACCCGTGTTCAGGATTCCCGACGCTTCCACGGTGACACCGTCAATACCGAACCCGAACGGGAATCGAAGCAGTAACGCCGCGGCCTGCCCGATCACCCAAGCGTATGCAGGCAATACCAGCCACCACAAGGCAAGGCAAACCGGGATGGCCAGCAACACCCGGACCGCAAACCAGAGCAAGCGCCGTATGCGGTTGTCGTGTGGCATGTGGTCCGTGTTCGCGCTGCCGTTGCTCATCCCAAACGGCTTCCTCTCTCTAAGAACATCCCCCTTAGTCCCCCTTCTAAGGGGGAACCGTGGCATGGCTGCGCGTTGCGGAATGGAGCACTCGAAGATGTCATATCCTGTCCAAGTTAGTGTGTTTAACCGAGAATGGTCGTGAGGAACTTCCCCCTTCGAAGGGGGATCAAGGGGGATGTTCTTCCGTCATGGGCGATACTCGACTGGTTCTTGCGGAATCCTCACGCGCCACCTTCGCCTTCGGCCGCACGATGAACTCGACCCACATGAGCCAAATGATCACCACGAATACAATATAGACTGCCTGCCACACGTACTCGTGAGCAAAATCGAATATCTGCCCATTGCCGCTATACGCGCCGATCAGCGCGAGGCAGGTCAATCGGGCGATGTTGACGCCGTACAGCAGCGGCAGTCCGATGGCCAACCCGAGCAGGCGCCGCCATAGATCCGTGGGGAACGCGATCATGGCCGCAAGAAAGATCGACATACTCGGCAACGCCCCGCAATCGGGAACCACGTTGAACCGAAACCTGCGATCCTGATCGGCCTCGGCATCGCGGTTTTCCACCGCCTGCTCGCGTGCCTCCTTAATCGACGCAATCTCTGCCTGCAACGTAGCGACCTCGTCTCCCCCGTTTAATTCGTGCGGGCCTTCCTCGATCGTGCGAAGCCGTGCTTCCGCATCCCGTAATTGCGTCGTCAGCCCTGCGCGCGCAATAAAGTCGACGGTCGGCCCGTGCCGGTCGTGAACTTGCAGCGACAATTGAACGATCCGGCTTTCGAGATACGTACGCTGCTGCGCCAAACCTGCCGCGATTTGCCGCTCCAGGTCATCGAGAAACACGTCCGTCGCGATCCCTTCGGGACGTTGGCCGCGCTCCAATGCAGCGACAGCATCCTCCGAAGATTCAATCAACTGATTCAGTTCCGGAGACGCGATCTGCATGGTCCCGTTGGGACCTTCAAACATCGTGGATTCTGTGAGACGGTTCAGCGACTCGCGTAGATATTTGATGCGCGTCTCCTCCGAATCGGTCGCGGGCGGCGGCAAAGGCTCTGTCAGCGTTGCCATCTCCTTGGTTTGCGCCAACTGCTGCACGAGTAGCAGCGACCGGTATTGCCAGATCTCGTACGGCGCGAGCGGACCCGAATCGTATTCGACCTCGGGCCGCACCGGAGTGTCACCGCCTTGGCGCGCCGTGTCCAGCGCAGCGCGTACCGCGGCTGCCCGGTCCCGGTACAGGTTGGGGTCCTCCAACCGGCTGGAATACCCAATCGCGTCCAGCACCCACGAAGTGTGACTGGCCACCTGGAACAGATACCAATTCATGAACCGCGTGTTGACGGCGTAACGTCCAAGCATCAGCAGCACAATCGTGACAGCCAGGAAGATCAGCACAAACGAAATCGCTCCGCGCCGCGCGCTACGAGTACGCGGCGGGGCTGCCGGTGCCGAGTCGGCGTCGGAAACATTATTCTCTTGACCGAGCTGCTGCTCATTCATGGGTTAAGCTGTCCGGAGCTGCGTTGAAGGTACAATTCGCCGTGAGAATAACAACTCCAATCGATCCGCTCAACCCATGAGCGATCAATCCCTTACGCAGACACCCGGATTTCGCTAGGCCGAAGGAGCAGACAGTGAGAATCGTGTGTGATGGACGAGAGGCAAACTCCCCGTTATGATGGCGACTGGAAATCTGTCCTTCCAATCCAAACGACATGGAGAATTCCCGTGCGTATTCGCCCGACATTTCAAATGTTCCGCAACACAGCCTTAACGATTATCATCGCGGCGGCCGTCCTCGGTGCGACGCCTTCCGCCTGCGCGCGGCCGGAATATGTCTACCTCACCTATCCCGGCGACCCGAGCACCTCGATTGTCATCGGGTATCAGACCCGAGATCTCTCCGAGACTTCCAAAGTCTACTACGACACGCAATCCCGCGATGGTGAGGTTGAGGCGTACGCGCATGAAGCCTCCGGAGTTCAAACGCGCATCCCGGGACTTCCCGCGACGCGGACCATCCATCACGTGACGCTTACTGGACTGGAGCCCGGAACGACCTACTACTTTGTGGCCGGCGATGAGGATGGTGGTTTCACTGGGGAGCGATCATTCAGGACTATCGCGAACGATGATGCTCCCCTTCGCTTCGTTACCGGCGGCGATATGGGCGCTACGCGCCAAACCCGCCGGCTCCTTCATGTCGCGGCGGAACAAGACCCCGATTTCGCCGTCGTCGGCGGAGACATCGCGTACGCCAACGGCGATCTCAAGGAGTATCGGGACTGGGATCACTGGTTCAAGAACTGGGACGAACTCATGCGGACCTCCGATGGCCGCATGATCCCCATCGTCGCAGCCATCGGCAACCATGAGGTTAATGACTCCGACTCGGCAGACTGGACGGTGCGCGCGCCCTTCTACTCCACGTACTTCGGAACGCAACCAGGCGGCACCTATTTTGACCTTGCCTTCGGCACAAATATGGCGCTCCTGGTGTTGGACACAGGACACATCGCGCCTCACGATGGCGATCAGGCAGCATGGCTCGATTTGGCACTCGCTGCGCATGCAGAGGTCCCCTTTGTGTTCGCCGTGTATCACGTACCTTTCTATCCGAGCCACCGGGACTATGACGCTTCCGGTTCCGTGGCCGGCCGCACGCACTGGGCGCCGCTGTTTGACGCTTACCGTTTAACGGCGGCATTCGAGAATCACGACCACACCATGAAGCGCAGCAAACCAATCCACGGCAACCAAGTCGACGAAGAGGGCGTACTCTATCTCGGTGACGGGTCCTGGGGAGTGGTTCCGAGGGACGTCGATGAAAAGCGGCGCTGGTATGAAGCCGTGGCCTTGGGCGTCGGCCATGTATGGGTCGTCGATGTGTCCTCGGAGCTGACGAGGTACCGCGCGCTCGACAATGATGGCGAAGTGCTCGACGAAACGACCTCCGCACCACGGCTTGCCACCGTAAGGTGACGGCTACGAGTCGCGCGGGACGGCGAGAAAATTGAACGCCGCGAAGGGGTACGTCATCGCATCCACAAACTCTCCGCGTGTCAGCGGTTTGCCGCCTTCCAGCCAATGCTTGACGATGTGGATCCCGTAGCCGAGTGTTTCCGTGAAGAACAGGTACATGTCGCCCGGCGGTATGGCATAGAGACACAAACCGGATTGCGTACATTCGAACAGAACGAATGGCTTGCACCGTTGCAGCACGCCCATCGACCCTTTCAATACTTGCAACTCCGCGCCTTCCACATCCACTTTCAGGAAATGAACCCAATGGTCGGCGGGCAGCACGTCGTCCAGCCGCTTGCACTCGATCTGATGTTCCTTGAAGCCCTCACCCGTGTGGTACGAATGAGGCTGAAGCCCGCTGAACCCGGATCGATCCGTGTTCTCGAAAAAGGACGTCGTGCCGTTCGTGTCGCTGAGCGCCACATTGTGAATCGTTGCTTCGGGAAACTTCTTCTTCAGCCACTCCGCCTTTTGCGGCACGGCCTCGAAGGCGTGGTGCGTTCCACGCGGGGCCAGCGTTACGAACTCGTTGAGAACCGACCCCAGGTGGCACCCGATATCGACACAGTTCCAATCGGGCTGGATCGTCTTGCGCATCATGGCTTCGATACAGAACGGCTCCTGGTAGATACCTTCCAATTCAGGGTGACGCGTACGCTTCCAGTAGGAAAGCAGGTACCGGGCCTGGGTGACCGGCCGGTAAAGGGGCGTGCGAATCAGTAAGTGCTTCAAATAATCCACGTTGCGCGTTGATCCCTATGATGGTTCCGGCGAGATTGCGTCGTGCCGCGCATAGCATACGCGTTTTCCGCGCACAAAACCATCCCAAACCGGCATTTCATTTGTTCCGGGACACCCGTAGATGTTACGATCACTAGGTTTACGCGCCCAGGAGCGACTAAGATGGCAGAAGTTAAACGCGGCTTTTTCGGAAAACTCCGCGACCGGCTCTCCAAGACCCGCGACAACCTATCCGGCAGTGTCCGGCGGGTTTTCGGTGGTCGTTCAGTTGTCGACGACGACCTGTTGGAAGAGCTGGAAGAGATCTTTATCGGCGCCGATTTTGGGGTCGAAGCCACGATGGCGATTATCGAGGACATGCGGGCACTCGCCAAAGAACGGCGCGTGAACTCCCCCGACGCGTTCTTCGACATGTTGAAAGAAGAGCTAACGAAGACGCTGCAACCCGGCGACCATACGCTCTCCTGGCAATCCGCTGACGGACCCCACGTTACCCTGATCGCGGGAGTCAATGGTTCCGGCAAGACCACAACGGCGGGCAAGCTTTCCGCCCAT
>CAZWDH010000412.1:0-4805 GCA_964632865.1 uncultured Nitrospiraceae bacterium | reverse complement strand
GGCCAGCGCGAGGGGATCATCTACCGCAAACAGGGGCTCGGCACCTTCGTGTCCGAAGAGGGCGCCGCCCGCAGCCGCGAAGCCAAACGTACGCAGGCCGCATCGCTCATCGCCGAAGCCCTCCGCGAAGGCCGTGAAGCCGGCATGTCGGAAGAGGAGTTGCTGAAGCTCGTGCACCGGCTCCTCGAACAACCCGAAGCACTGGCAAGAACAGCGGGGAAGAAATAGTGGGAAGAAAATCCGAAGCACGAAATTCGAAATCCGAAACAAATTCGAAGGACCAAAATCCGAAAAGAGAGGCAAGTGGAGTGCGAAGGCTTGCCTTCGCCGTCACTGAGCAAGTCATTGACGTTGGGAGCAGAGCGTTGAAACCGAAATACACGACGCGAGGCACGGCTTCAAAGGAGGCGGTTTTGCCGATTCGAAACGCAGCGAACATCCCCCTTGATCCCCCTTCGAAGGGGGAATTTCGTCAAGCTTTCTTTTCCAGGGGAAGCGAGGCGCATGATCCAAGTCTGGGTATCCGCGCAACTGATAGCGCAACGCTTCGCGTTGCGTTCGCTCAAACAGACCGCTTCGATTCGCGCCGCTCCGCCTCACCCGATCCGATCGTCGTCGCCAGGCAGAATTCCCCCTTCGAAGGGGGATCAAGGGGGATGTTCTTCGTCATTGATGTCCCTGCCGTCCCTGTTGTCTTTGAAGGAAACCCGTTCTACCGCGAATCAAGGAGCACAGGCGTCCCGCCTGTGTATCCCAAAAACACAGGCGGGACGCCCGTGCTCCTTACGAGCCAATCATCAGCACTAAACGTTTCGCCATTACAGCATTCGAATTTGTTTCGGATTTCGACATTCGGATTTCGAATTTGACGTATGGGAGGACACACACATGACGACAGCAACCGCTGACGCAATCCGTATCCGCGGCCTGGAGAAAAGCTTTCCCGGGTTTCACCTCGGCCCGCTCGATCTGAACGTGCCGAAGGGCGCCATCTACGGCCTCATCGGCGCGAACGGCGCGGGCAAAACGACGACCATCGACCTCATCATGGGCATGGGCGCGAAAGAGGCCGGCGACATCCACGTGTTCGGGTTCGACCACCTCCGCGACGAAGTCGAGATGAAAAAACGCGTCGGCTACGTCAGCCCTGACCTCAACTTCAACGCGTGGGGCACCGTGCGCCGGCTCATCGGATTCATCCGCGCCTTCTACGCCGACTGGGACGACACCTATTGCGCGGAACTCCTGGACCGCCTGAAGATCGGGTGGACGGATAAGATCGCCACCTTGTCCTACGGATCGCGCACCAAACTCGCGCTCATCGTCGCGCTCGCGCACCGGCCCGCCCTGCTCCTCCTCGACGAACCCACCGCCGGGCTCGACGCCATCTCGAAACGGGAACTCTTCACCGAACTCCTCGACGCCGTGCAGGACGAAGAACGCACCGTGCTCATCTCGTCCCACAACCTCGACGACCTCCAACGGTTTACCGACCACATCGGCATCATCGACCACGGCAAACTCCTCGAAGAAGGATCCACCGCCGACCTCGTCGAACGCTACCGCATGGTCGACTGCCTCTCTCGAGACGGCCAAATCCCCACAACCACCGAAGGCCTCATCGTCCAACGCCACGACGGCGACCGCTGGCGCCTCCTCGTCGACAGCACGCAGCAACCGTTGGAAGCGCTCGAAGCGCAGGGTTTGACGGAGATTACGATGACGCCGGTGACGCTGGAGGAACTATTCGTGGGGCTGGTGAAGGATCGGTGAGGGAATGGACGCGCGGATTGTACAGTGGGTCTTGAAGCGATCATGGGCTTCCTGTCTGATGGCGTTCAGTCTTGGCCTTTGTTCGCTGAAGCCAAACGGTGGGCTTCTGAGCGCTTTGTGCGGGTGCAGCGTCGCGTGGACGGCAATCAACGTTCTCCGATTGTTTGCCAGAAACCGTGCATTGGGTTACCTGCCTGTGAGTCGCCGGTCATTTGCCGTGAGCTTCTGGACGGCAGGCGTTGTGGTGCTGCCTGCTGCGTATATTGCCGGATTGGGCACCACGATGCTGCTCCTGGCAATCGCCGGGTTCCCGGACCACTGGTCATGGGTTCTGCTGGTGAAACGCGGCATCTACGCACTGGGACTGGCCGCATCGTGCTCGATGACGTTTGCGTTCAATCGATGGTCTACCGAGCGAATCATTCACACCCACGGGAATGGGCCGCTGATTGCCGCCGTACCCTCACTCTCGGGGATCGCGACCACGGTTTCCTTTGCATGGTTCGCAGCGATTGCCACAGTTCAAATCGGAGTGGTGGACGTTTGCACGCTTGCCACTGCTTTGGCCCTTGTCGGGATTTCGTACCGCCACGCAGAATCGGCCTGGTTCCCCAGACCGGCGAGTCAAACTATCGAAGCCAAGGTCTTGTCATGGAAAGGAAAGCCCGATCGCTCTCCCTTCCCATCTACCCAGCGCGCCGCGTGTCTTCAATCGTTCTGGTGGCCTTTCGCAAAGCTCGGTGTCTTCATTTGGACGAGTATGTTTGTAGCCTATTGCGCGGTGAGCCTGTATCTGGACGGCACGGTGTTCGCGTCGCGCGCCAGCGATCGTCTTGGCCTGTTCATTGGAATGGGTTTGCTAATGGCTTTCTTCATGCTTCCCGCGTTGCTACCCAACATGCGTAGCATGCGTATGTTGCCGTTGACGCGGAAGCAGCTTGCCATTGTCGTACTTTCCTTGCCGCCATCCATGTACGTGCCCGGCGCAGTGCTTGCCGTTCTGGGCGTTTTCCTCTTTGGTTGGCCCCCTATGATGACAATCGCGTTGACAATAACGTTGCCGAGTGTCCACCTCCTGGTGATCACTGCAATGTTGAACTTCAGCTACCGATCCGTCGTGCTGATCGCATGCCTTCTTCTTTCGACGGTTCTAGCCAGTCTTCTTCTGGTACCTGTCCGTGAACTCGGCATTCTTCTTCTGAGCATCGCGCTACCAGTCGAAGCATTCGGCTACACCTATTACCTAATCGGGAACAGTTCAAACCTCTACCGGGGCAAGAACTGCTGGGAAGAGATCATCGCCATGAGGCAACAGCAGTAACGACAGGAGCGGTTGCAGGAATGGTACACGGATGGCGCGGAAGCGGCGGGATGAGGACGGATACGATGCACTCTACCCCACGAGAACTCCCTATGAGACAGACGATGCTGATTGGGATTGATGATGGCCCAACGGCGCTGAAGGCGCCGCGCAACCCTAGCCAGGGGCAGAACGAAGTGGCGCCCCTGGTAAGGTGCTGCCCCCAATTGGAGCCCTGTAAGGGCGAAAGAAGAGGAATTGGCGAAGACGCTGAACCCGAACGTGTTTCGCCCCTACAGGGCTTCGTGGTGAGGTGCGCGCGTGTTCCAGGGGCGTTGCCCCTGGCTAGAGTTGCTGCACGCCTTCAGCGTGCCGGTGCAGCGTACGGCGTTGATCGATGGACGACGAGGTAAACCGGTAATGCGGCCGCGACGGAGTGTTCGGAACATGATGCACCACGAAGGCACGAAGGACACGAAAGGAACGCAGGGAACGCACGGAACGAAACTGCCGAACGCCGATCGCGCGGATGCAGCGGATTGGCGCGGGCGGTTCTTCCGCGAAGGGGATAAGCATGGAAACAACGGCACCATGTAACGCAGGCGTCCCGCCTGCATTATTCGGCGTACCACAGAACCACCGCGAACCGTTGCAGGCGGGACGCCTGCGTTACATCGAAGAGTCCATGCAGGGCAACGATCCGAACGCTCGTTTCCTTCGTGCATTTCGTGGCTTGGTGGTGAACGTTCCAACGCAAAGTCGCAAAGACGCGGAGTCGCAAAGCGTCGCGGGGGAGACTCACTTTCACGGACTTCCCGCGTTGGCGATGATGATGGGATGAACTGAAATGGATTTGAAAGAATACGACGGCACCCGGCCCTTGGACCTGCGACCGCGTTTTTCGGAAACAGAGCTGTCTTTTACAGGTCCACCGGGAGCAAGTTCCGGTACGACACGCGCGTATTGGGCATTGGCTAAGTGGCTGCTAGTACCCGCAACGTGGCTAGGTCTACTCTTTCCTCTCACTCTCTTCCCGTATTCTGTTCCCATAGTGGCGATCGTAATCGCAATCGCCGGCGAGCTACAGATATTGCTCTTCCTACAGAATCGCGCCGAACTGGTTATCGCCACCATGCCGGTCCGTTCCAAAGGGATTTCGCGCTTGCTTTGGTATTGCTCGGTTGTTCATCTGCCCATCGTATACGGCATCGTGCAAGCATTCCTCCGTTTAGTCTTCGCCCTCGGCGCTGGTGATTTCAGCGGAATCCAAGTGGTTCTGCAGACAGTTCTTCTTGCCATGGGTATTGGCTCCGTGCTGCACCTGTGCCGGCCCGTGACAAGCCGGTTCTTCTTTCAAGGCGGGCATCGATTACGCGATCTCGGGATCGTTTCAATGCTTTTAGTTCTTCTGGTTCCTGTAAACTACAACTCTCCAGGCTTTATCGAATCGAGTGCCGCGCACCTGCCGGTTCTATCGATCCTCGCATTACTCCTAACGGGCATCTCCTACGGCAATGCCTCGCGGCCTGGTCAACTCCGCCGCCGCCATTGTCGATTGGCCGAGACTCCCGTCAAGCAGGCGCTGAGCCCTCCCCGCGAGGATAGTAGCGCCAACGTTTGCCAGGCGCTCTGGTTGGATGGATTTTTCGCCTGGACAGGATATGTCGCCATTATTGTCGTGTCTTGGGGCCTGTTGCTGGCATTGCAACCTGCAAGCGAATCAGTAGAGGAT
>CAZWDH010000411.1:0-4824 GCA_964632865.1 uncultured Nitrospiraceae bacterium | reverse complement strand
CTGTTCAAGGTGGACCTGCTCGGGCTGGGCGCCTTGAACGTGGTGCACCGCGCCTTCGACCTCATCGAAGGGCATCACAAGGAAACGCTCACCCTCGCCACCATTCCGCCGCAGGACGAGCCGACTTTCGAGATGATCCGCAAGGGCGACACGGCCGGCGTGTTTCAGATCGAGAGCCGCGCGCAGATGGCCATGCTGCCTCGTCTCCGGCCGCGCAACTACTACGACCTCGTCATCGAAGTCAGCATCGTGCGGCCCGGCCCCATCACGGGCGGCATGGTCCACCCGTATCTGCGGCGGCGCAACGGCGAAGAGCCGGTCGAGTATCCGCATCCGTCGCTGGAACCGGTGTTGAAGAAGACCCTCGGCATTCCGCTGTTCCAGGAACAGGTCATGCAACTCGCCATCGTCGCCGCCGATTATACGCCCGGCGAGGCGGACCAGCTCCGCCGCGACATGGCGGCGTGGCGCAAGTCGGGCCGCATCGAACGCCACCGGCAACGCCTCGTCTCGCGGATGATCGCGAAAGGCATCGCGCAGGAGTTCGCCGAGCGGGTGTTCGAGCAGATTCGCGGCTTCGGCGAATATGGCTTTCCCGAAAGCCACGCCGCCAGTTTCGCGCTCATTGCCTACGCTACGTCCTACCTGCGCCGCCACTATCCGGCCGCCTACCTCTGCGCCATGCTCAACGCGCAACCCATGGGGTTTTACAGTCCCGCGACCCTCGTGGAGGACGGCAAACGCCACGGCGTGACGGTGCGCCCGGTCTGCGTACAGCGGAGTCAATGGGATTGCGCCCTCGAACCCGCGCAAGGCAGCGGCGAAGGGTACGCCGTGCGGATGGGACTGCGCTACGTGAAGAGTCTCGCCGAAGCGGAAGGACAACGCATCGTCGCGGCGCGGCAGTCCGGATTATTCGTGTCGCTCGACGATTGCGTCACGCGCACGCGGCTCAACGAAGGCACGCTGGCCCGTCTCGCCGAAGCGGGGGCTCTGGAATCGTTTGAAGCGGAACGGCGCAACGCGTTATGGGACGTGCTGGGCTTGGACGAGCGCCATTTTGAGCGGCTCCGTCTCGACACCGTCGAACCGCGCGCGAGTTTCGCGCCGTTGAATGCGCTTGAAACCATCGACTGGGATTACGCCTTTACCTCGCATAGTCCCCGGGGCCATCCCCTCGAACCGTTCCGCGAAGAACTCACGCGCCAGAACCTTCCCGACGCGGCGACGCTCCACACCTGCAAGAACGGTCAACGCGTCCGCTACGCCGGCATGATCATCTGCCGCCAACGTCCCGGCACCGCCAAAGGCGTTGTGTTCATGACCCTCGAAGACGAGACCGGCTTCGTCAACCTCGTCATCTGGGAACGCGTCTTCCGCGAACACGAAACCCTCGCAAAAACGGCATCCCTGATCGGCGTCACCGGCAAACTCCAATCCGATTCCGGCACCACCCACCTCGTCGCGGAGAAACTGTGGCTGCCAGAACTGGAGGGAGAACCGCATGAAACACGGAGCCGGGATTTTCATTAGATCCAGAGCCAAAAGAGCATCGCACGAACCATGGATACACAGCGGGGTCAAAGTTCGTAATGGTACAATCTGCTGTGCGATTGGCGCCGCCACATCATGGAGAACGCGCGATGGCTGCATCCACCCCAAGAAGGCTTCTCGTTGCGGGAATCATGTTAGCTCTCCTCGTCCTCGGGGGGTGGTTCGTCGCAACGCACCCGACCGGCGGCTTTGAATCGGACGGAGGAGTGCTGGGACGCGAAATCATTCTGGCGGTTGAGGACACGAACGAGGCGCCCATTCCCGGAATCAACGTGGAGAAGGTACGGCAGGATACACTCCACGACCGAGAGCTGTCGCGCACAGCCGTGACGACTCGAATCGACTCGAACGGCAACCTTCGCTTCCCGGCGGGGTTCCACGGCACGTCGGGCAGCGGCCGCAGTTACCTGTTGGGATTGTGGAAATGGACGCACCATTCGCGACCCGGAACCTACGAGCGCGAATGGTCCTTCCTTTGGGGACTAATCAAACTACGCACGGCGGAAACCTGCACTGAATACGTGTTTACCAAGAATGGCCAGGTGCTGGGACGCATACGGGAGGACGAACTCCTCCGGCTACCCGTGGCGCGTCACATCCCACTCCAGGAATCCTTCTTCGCTGCGCAACCGAACGCGCCGTATTTCACGCGCAATGACCAGGTCGAAGTAACTGTGCTGACAGTGCGCCCCGATTGAGGGCAAAAAAGAAAGCCCCTGGGATGAATGGCGGTAAGAAACCACGTGAACCAGGGGCAATAATATGGCAGCCCGTAGGGGAATCGAACCCCTGTGACGGGACTGAGAATCCCGCATCCTAACCGCTAGATGAACGGGCCGCGGTTATGTAACGGGCGTTGGGGTCGCCCGGATTCGATATGGTTGCCGGACCAGGGCTCGAACCTGGAGTCTCCTGATCCAGAGTCAGGCGCCTTACCAATTTGGCCATCCGGCAATACGTAATAATGATATCCAACGGCGCTGGCGCGTGTCAAGAAATTGGCTACGGGTAGAGTTTAACGGGGCGGGACACGCCCATGGCGCCCGCAAATGCCCCCGGCCGAAAAGACGCAAGGGACCAAAACGACCAAAAGGACCCAAGGGACAGAAGAATCCAGGGGACCGAACGATTCCGAGAGACAAGGGATTCACGGGACCAGAGATCCAAGGGACCGAAAGCGCGTGCATTAATCGAAGCTATCGGAACCTACGAGCCGGGAAACGTCGCTTAGGTCCCTTTCGTCCCTTAGGTCCCTGCCCGTTACGAGCGCCCGGTGGATGAGCGGGCCCCGGTCAATACCAGACCGTCACCACGATGACCGGCTCCTGTTGGCCCTGCTGTTGCGGGCGCTCGTAGCCGAAGGATTGCTTGACCAATTTGGGTTCGACGTTGTGCTGTTCGAGCCACCGGTTGATGTGCTCGTCCATGAGGTTCAACCCGTCCATGTTCACCTTGCCAAGAAACGTCTGGACCCGCATCCCCGAACTCCTTTCCCCATTGGTACCACCAGTCTGTTGCGACTGCGACTATACCATAGCCCGGCGGACCCTTGGCAAAGTCGCGTGGAGCGGGAACACGCGTTACGAGCTTTCTGCGGGAGCGGGCGGGGTTGTCGGTTTCGTTGCGGGCGGCAACGACACCATCTGCCATCCTTCCATGCCGAAGCGCAGGTCGCGTTCGACGAATTCCCAGACGACCAGCTTCTTGCCGTCCAGCAGATCAGCTTTGCGCTGCAGTTCCTGGCGCACCAATGTCGACGCGCCGCCGTCGTTCACGATAGACGCCACCGGGCGCTTGAGTTCCTTCGCGAGATGCGCGATGAACCCCGCGGACCCCGGTTCGTCGTGCTGGTAAATGCGCAGAAAGCTGTCCCCGAGCACGAGCACAGGCGACGCGGGATCGTCTTCGTACGGCGTCTGTGTATCGGGGTCCACAATCTGGGTGCACACCACCGATTCGGGTTTAAAGGCCGCTGAGACGGCCGGCGCATCCACCATGCGCACGACATCGCCTTCCCGTTCGACGGTGACCGTGCGCGTCTCGTATTCCGTGTTGCCCCGCGCGACCCAACCCTCGTCGGCCACGCGTTCGGCCACCAACGCCGCCGCCAGCCGCAACCCTTCCGGCGACCAATGCGTATCCTGCGCGAGATAGAGCGGGGGAGCGCGATCAATCGATCGCGCCGCATCGAACGCCGCAAACAAATCCACATGCGCCACGCCCGCCGCATCCAGCCGATCCAAAAACGTCCGTGTGTGTCCGTGCAGGTCCGTGTCGGTCCGTGCAAACCGCCCGCTCAACCGATCCGGATAGACGCTCGCCTTTCCCGGCGCCGGCACCACCAACAGCGCGATCCCGCGCTCCGCCAGGGCATCCCGAAACGCCACAATCGCCGTCACCGGATCGGAGCTCTCCGGCGCATCGGCGAGTTCCCGCGGCCACGGTTCCAAGAGAAAGTCCACGCCCGGCCGGTAGAACAGCCACCCATCGTGTCCCAACAACCCCTTCTCGCCGAGGTCCCTATACCCCGCAAAGCGCGCCGCCTGCATCGCCGGCCGCAACGCCCGCGCCGACCACGCCTCCTTCTCCAACCGGTCCTCAAAGGAACGCAGATTCGCCTCCGACGGCGCCCGCATGAACAGGTCAACAACCTGCGGCCGCTCGCCGTTCTTCAGTTCAACGACCGCTTGAACGATTCCCTCACCGAAGATGATGAGGAGGAACGCGGCGATGAGTAGCACCTGCACTGGACGCGTAGCTTCTAGCACGGGAGGCCTTGCGATATGCGATTAATCCCACGGCCAGCGGAACGGCGGTTCCTGCGGTCGAGGTGCTGGCTCTTTGTTGTCATTCGAATCAGAGACCTTCGCTCGGCGATCTCGCCATATCGCGAGACACGCGACCACGATTATCACGGTAACACCAATCAGTTGCAGAATCGGGCCCAACGGTTGGCCGTAGTAGTTCTTGCTTCCGACCAATTCTCCTGCCAGAAGATCAGTCAACCCTTGTGCGAATAGACTTAACGTTACAAGCGCCATCACGAGCCAGAACATGACTCGGTGCCACCGTCGTTTTTGCATTCTCCACTTGGATTTGGCCATCTTGGCAAGTCCATCCGAATTCAAGCAACTTTCATCATACTATCAGAACTGAAAATACAGGAACGGATTAAACGCCTGCACGAACATGGTCATCAAAGACAGCACAAACAAACCAATCAACACGACCGCCCGCGGCATCGTCAGTTACTCCACCCAGACGAGTGCC
>CAZWDH010000410.1:0-4828 GCA_964632865.1 uncultured Nitrospiraceae bacterium | reverse complement strand
CATCCAGATGCCAGGAACAGCGGGTTCGCGCCACGCCACATGCGCGGCAACCCATCTTCCCTTTGTCGAAGTCCTTTTATAGCATAGGTTGAGGCAGATAGCAAGGTCTATTTTGTAGCGGGATACCGCGCGGGGGACCGCACCCGAAACCGGGGAATGAGAATGAGGCCGTACGACGCGTTCGCATCGCACGGCCCCAATGGATCTTCTATTCAGTGAAAACTGCGCGGTTTACCAGGAGCGACCGCCGCCGCCGTAACCGCCACCGCTACGGCCGCCACCTTCGGTCTTGGGACGCGCCTCGTTCACCTTCAGGCTGCGACCGCCCAAGTCCTTGCCGTCCAAGCCGCTAATGGCCGCCTGGGCCTCGGCCTTGTCCGGCATTTCCACGAAACCAAAGCCCTTGGACTGGTTCGTGTACTTGTCGACGATGGTGCGTGCCGTGTCGACTTTTCCGTAGGCCTCAAACGCTTGTTTGAGGTCGTTTTCGGTGGTTTCATATGCGAGATTGCCTACATAGATATTCATTCACTGGTTCCTTTTGCAGCACCGCTGCGATTGTAAGGAGATGGTTCGCGACGTCGGGGGAAACGAAAGGACCAAGTGAGGAGCTGGAAGCGGTATCTCAAGCATCTAGCGGATTCATTGGTAGCATCGTCATCCAAAAGCCAGGAACACTGGGCACCTATCACGCCACAGGCGTGACAACCCATCTTCCCCTTCAGGGATCTTGTTTATAACACATGCTCATCACGATAGCAAGGTAAATTTTTTAGTGGGATATTTCGCAGAAAGCGCTATCGGTTTCGTAGTGCCGCGCTCGTCGAACGCGGCACTGGGCTTGCAGTGAGGCTATCCTTCCAACCCGGCAATATGGAGGTCGAACATAACACGCATCTAGTCCTGACGTTCGCTATGCTTGTTCTTCCGGTACTTCTTGTCTTCCTCTTTGTGGCGGCGAAACGACCATTCGTCGAAACCCTTTTCATCGCGCAGAATCTCGTCGGGGATGTCGGACACAGGATCGGGCTGCCGCGCAAGTTGATTTCCGAGGTACATCGAGATTTCCTGAAATGCTTCGGCGGGACCTTTGATCTTCTGAAATCCGTCGGCCTTCAGGAAGGGATTCAGGGAGCACCGTATTCTGTCAACGCTCAACCGTTTGTTCAGCGCGATATATTCCACTTTGAATGCGGGCATCGCCAATGCGACGAATATCTCATCAAAGCGCTTCCCGAAGATTTCCCTCGTAACTTCTCGCCAACTGTCGTGTGATAACGGTTCAGGCCCCCAATACCATCTACCACGCTTGCCAGCCTTGCGCGCCAGTGATGTTTCCAACGCCTCCCTGTCGATACCGAACCGTTTGAGGTACACTTCCGATAGCTGCGAGCCGATTTGGTCGGTGGCATAAAACGTCGTGCCGTCCATTTCGAACGCGGGATGCAGAAATCCACAGAACCCAATAAGTTTCGCCGTGATCGGAATCTCCAGGTATTTTCCATCATATTTGCCGATTCGCTGGATAATGGAGCGAGGCAACTGCCGTACGCGGTCCAGGGGGATACGAAGAATCTCATCCAAATCTCGCGGCATCCGGGCCTTTCGTTCATTAGAAATGCTAAATCGTGTCTCGAACTCGAACGATTCAAGTTTTCGCACGTAGAGCAAGTTCGGATCAGTGCCAACCCCCTGCGCGGAATCGTAGTAGTCTTTGTAGTCGGAGATGATTTTCATTTATCAAACCTTGGATGCCTTCCGCACCTGCACGGCCCTATGCGCACTCAGAGGATGGATTCCCGCGTTCGCGGGAACAAGGGATCGGGCACATGCCGGGCATTTCTCCCGTCATTCTTGCGAACAGGAATCCATCTTCACTTTCCGAATCCTCTACCCGTAGAACTGCTCCACATCGTAGATCCGCAGCGCAATCTCCGTATCCCGTTTCCAGTCGGTGTTGCGCGAATAGTAGGCGATGTGGGCTTCTTCACCGACGAAGGTGCAGGAGGGGTAGGCGGCGTCGAAGTTCTCGCGGTTGTCGATATCGTGGTAGTGGGACCAGGTCTGGCATTCGTCCTTTGAAATCGCGGCGGTCAACGGTGTGCGGGGCCAGTTGGATTTGGAGGCCACGTTGTTCCAGAGCACGAGGATATCACCGGTAGACGGGATGCGCTTGAGCAGCGCGGGCGATTCGGGGGATGCGAGTGTCGTGGGTGCGGGTTCGGACCAGTGATCGCCGCCGTCTTCGGAGATGCTGTAGTACTGGCATCGATTCGTGTTGCGGAGCAGGCAGTAAAGCCTCCCATCTTTCAACTCGACGATGGTGGGTTCGTGGCAACCTCTCCCCTTCGCCGTCATACTGTCGCTGCTGCGCTTCCAGGTTTTGAACCCGTCATCGGAATAGAACACGAAGGAATGGAGATCGCCGCCTTCGTACGGAGCCCCGCCGATGTACTTCTCCGCGTAGGGACCATGGGCCGGGAGGATGACGCGCCCCGTGCTGAGGCGGAGGGCGCGGTCCGCGTTGTTGCAGTACCAGCCGGGCTCGGAGATCTGAAACTGTTCGCCCCAGGACTCGCCGTTATCGAGGGAGCGGCGCATGAAGACGTTGCGGTTCTCGTTGGAGTCCCACCCGACGTACGAAAAAAGAATCTCCTGATCCGTTAGCCGGACGAGGTTGGGATGTTTGACGTTGTGTTTCCACTCATTCGGCTGCATCACGCGGCGGTTGTCCCAAGTGCGCCCACGGTCGGTGGATTCCATGGACGATATCCGACACGACACTTCATCTGTCGCGCCGGAACTGCCGATGGTCGCGTTGGGATCGGCGTTCTCGTCGTAGTACTCGCACCAAACCAGCAGGAGCCGTTCTTCCTCGAGGGGGAAGATGAGCTGATGATCGTGCCGCGGATGCTGCGGCGACCAGGGGCATACGATTGCATCGTGGACTGGTTCGAGTTGCGGACCTCGGTCGCTGGCACTCACCACGGACACGAGCGGCGCCAAACCAGCGACGGCCGCTGTATTGTGCAGGAAATGACGGCGAGAGAGATTCATGCGGAGTCTCCTTCCCGGTTTCAATGTCCACCCACGATGAGTCACCGTATCACAGGGGAGCTTGGACGCTTCAAGGTTCTTCAATCGTGGACGGGCGGGCCATACCTATCGTTAGGTTTACAGAACTTGAATTAAATGAGCAACTTAGAATGAATAAATTGCGAGCGTCAATTGTCTACTATAAGATAAACACCGGGTTACGAATCGCTATCGGGGCAAGGAGTTGAGAATGAGCCGCTGCTGCAAGGTCTGTCAAAAAAATGACTTAAATGCTATCTGGACGGAAGTCACGATAGCGTCCGGAGAAGAGGGGGACCGCGTCCATAGTTACTGCCCCGAGTGCGCGAGCCGGTATCTGGACACCCTGGATATGTACGGCATGACTCTGGATCTCGTGAAAGGGATCCGTACCGCGCAAGCCACCGCCTGATGCCTTTCGTCACGTAGCGTTTATTGCTCCCCGCCCAAGGACCGTCAACCTCGATGCGCATCTCTCCCGCGACTCGGTGAATAACGCAGAATTGCCAAGGTAATTAAGTGACAAAATTTTTTCGGGGACGCTATAAAAGACCGGGCTTTTTATCCCGTATATATGATTTATTTGGGCTAAATATCAGGAAAAACGCGCTTAATCAATTTATTAAAGCAAGAATAGACCAGATACGCATTTCGAACTTAAAGTGCTTTTAAATAATTACTTACACAATATGAACCGACAAAACCATGGACATTTAACTCTGATTAATTGACAAATCGTGAATTATGTGGGACGATTACCAATGGCTGTTGGAACTGCGGAAAGGGAAAAGGCCATTTTGAGCCTGTTTGGGGAACAAGGGTGTTACGGTTCGAAAGAGTTATCCCAACAGATTCGGGCTTGTGGATGCCAGCCACATCGTCGCTGAGGTCCGACTCCCCAGGTAGGGCGCGGGCGGTAAACCCCCGTGTGCAGCGGGAGAGGGGGATATAGTGGCAATCAAGTGGTCCATCCGGTCCGGCAAATCCCGGGAGTCAACCGTGAACCCGTGTTTCGGGGATTCCGCGCGGCCATTCCTGGGGCTTCTTCTGTCGGGAGTTCTACTGGCTGTGCTCTTGCTCGAGCTTTCAGCACGGTACGTCAAAGGGGCTTGGCCGGAATACGGCTTGACCTCGGCGATGATCAGCAACGTGGCAGTCATCACACTCCTGTTCCCCGGGGTCTTGTTGATCTTCCGGCTCCAAGGTAATCGCTCGATCAAGTGCATGATCGTACTCAGCATGGCGTTCCTGTGGATGTGCCATGCGCTTCAAGTCACCGAGCAATTGGACGCGTTCGGTGCGGTACCGGTGTTGGGCGGCGAGGGGGCGGGTCATGAAGTTGCGCGCTGGGCATTCCTGGTGTTTGGACTCGTTCTGATGCTCGCCAGCTTGTACTTCGCTCTACTCGAAATGATTTTGGTGAAGTCGGATTTATTGGCGGATCGGACTTTGCTACTGCGAGAGATCGCGGAAAGGAAGAAAGCGGAAGAAGCGCTCATCGACCAGGAGAACGTCTATCGCGAGGCCATCGCACAGGCGGGCGCCATCCCCTATCGAATCGACTGGCGCAACCGCCAATATACGTTCTACGATGACCGGGTATATGAAGTCTCGGGTTATTCGAGGGAAGAATTAACCTTCGACAAGCTCCGGAGCTTGCCGATTGAGACGCAATTTCTGGGGCCCCTTGCGGGAATGACCGAGGCGATGGTCAAGCGACTGCTGAAAGCGCAAGCGCTCCGGAATCTCCACA
>CAZWDH010000409.1:0-4837 GCA_964632865.1 uncultured Nitrospiraceae bacterium | reverse complement strand
AATGACCCGCATGAATCAAGGACGGCCTTACGTCGAGGCATCGTTCACCCAGGCTTCTGTCTGGTCAATAAGTCGCTGGCCCGGCGGGTTGGAAAACCCGCCCTCCTTGCTGCGTCTCGCAGCTATGATCGTGTCTCACCCCCGCCGTCGCTGGTGGGTGGGGCAGTAGTAGGTCGTGCGGCCTCCGGCGGTCGTGGTCTTCAGCGGGCGGCGGCATTTCGGGCAGAGGCCGTCGTAGTTCCGGTGGCGAAGCAGGAACCGGTTGGGCAATTCCTCGTAACGCGTCTCGACGGCGATGGACGCCTCGAAGATTTCCATCATGGCGTCGTACAGCGCGCCGAAGGTCCTCGGCTTCAGGTTGGACACGCGCGTGTCGGGATGTAGCCCGCACTGGAACAGCATCTCGTCGGCGTAGAGGTTTCCGATCCCGGCGATGATCTGCTGGTTGAGCAGAATCCCTTTGAGCACGCCGGACCGTCCGCGCAGACGCTCCCGGAACGCGGTCCGGCCGAATCCGTCGAGCGTGGGGTCCGGTCCCCACTTTCGCGATTCGAGAAAAGCCTTCACGTTTTCGACCAAATGCGCCTCCCCGAACTTACGAGGATCGATGAACACCAGCGAACCGCCATCGCGAAACCGGAGCCGCAGACGAACGTAACGCGGCATCGCCACGCCGGCCTCGATCACCCGCAGGTTGCCCGTCATGCCGAGATGCAGGGCCATCCAGCGCAAGGACTCCGCCTGCACAAACAACCATTTGCCATGACGAAACGTGTCCACCAGCGCGTGGCCCGTCAGCGCCTTGCGGAAGGATCGAGGGCTGGCCCCGTCTAGCAGCGCTGGGTCCAGAATTTCCGTCCGCAGGATCGGCCGGTGCAACGCGTGGGCTGCAAGATACCGGCGGCGGACCTCGACTTCAGGCAGTTCAGGCAACGATGGAAACCTCTCCAGCAGGAGTTCGTAGAATCACATCCATGCTACCACCGCTGAATCCATCGCGCGAAACCTCCCGGACCAGGTATTGCGGGAGACTACGCACTCGCTCACAGAGGAGAGTTCGGGATTTCAACCTGTGCAAGCGTCGCTATGATTCGTAGCCTATAGCGACTTCTATACATCCAAGCCAGAACCGATGTATTTATTCACCGGCCCGGCGATCCCAATTTTGGTCGAGGTTGCACGCGGCTCAAACCGCCATCAACCGCAAGGATCTGTCCGGTTACCCACGATTGCTCGGGGTCGAGGAGCCAACAGATGGCACTTGCCAACTCGGTCGCTGTGCCGATACGCGCCAAAGGGTGCAGGCTTTCAGAAACCTTTCGCGACGCCTCGTTCGACAGGATTCTTTCGGAGAGATGCGTATCCAGAAGGCCTGGCGCTACCGCGTTGAACCGCACCCGGCGCGACGCGTAGGTCGCGGCCGCCGATCGCACCAACGCTTCGATGGCTCCCTTGGCAGCGGCGATTGCTTCGTGATTCATCATGCCGAGAGTCGCGGCGGCGGACGAAATGAGGACAACCGAGCCGCCGGAGGAATCGAAGGCGCGGGCAGCGGCGCGAACCGCTGCAAACGCCGTGGTCAAATTCGCGGCGATGGTCTCATCGTACTCATCGCGAGACGTCATGTGCGCCGGCTTCAGTAGAATGGACCCCGCGCAATTCACGACGCCGGTAAGTCCGTCCAATTCGTCTCGCGCCCGATTGACGGCCGCGTCAAGCACGGAGAAGTCGGTCACATCGCACTGCTCCACCCACGTGAACTGCCCGGCGTCAACGTCCGATACGTCGCGCCCGATACCCGCAATCCTTGCCCCGCAACTCGACAGCCGGTTGGCAACCGACCGGGCAATCGTGCTTTGCGGCGCGATGATAAGAACGCGTTGCTCATCCGAACTCAATGTGGATCCCTCCTGCTCTGCGGTTGATTGCAGAACTACACGTGCATTTTCGCCGCTTCAACCTGCGAATCCAACCGGTCTCGTTCCTGGGCAGCGACGGTCACAAGAAAATTCCGCGCCTCCTCTCCCGTAAGCAGATAGGGATTGAATCGGCCGTTATTGGAGTAGCGCGTAACGATCTCCGGGTCGAGTTCGGCGCCTCTAAGGAATCCCATGGACCAATTTCCAAACGTCCGTTCAGTCACGTCGGCGTACTCCAACAAAAGCACATCGGTGTGACGATCGTCCTGAACGATGTGGTTGTACAGCTCGTTCACTTTGGCCTTGGGCCCTTCGAGGCACTGGAGGAAATACAGGGGGTCGTAGCAAAGCATGCCCGTGATCTCGGCCGCCACGTTATTCTTCCTCGAAATCTTCAAGATCTCCTGGATATCCTCCATATCGCACTCGTCCGTCATCCGGCTTACGTAAATCAATCGGACCATATTCATGGGGTTTTCTCCTCGATGGGTTCTCGCGATCCACCGAATACGACGCTTTCGGGTAGTCCGCGAAGAATAGTCGGCTTCAGAATTTGCGTATCTCGCGCCATGTTAAGTAGACAAACGCCAGGCACAACACGAACACGAAATTTCCGATGATGAACAGAATCACGTCGGACATGGCGATCACCGTTTCGTCGCGAGTTTGACCAGGCACCCGAAACTGAGAATGGACGGCACCCAGATGCCAACGAACAGGCCGCTGTCCTTCTGCCCGGAGAACCAGAGGCCCACCGAGAGAAAAAAGGCAATGGCCGCCGCCAACAGAATCACGTAATCACTTCGCGCAAACATTTCCGCTTCCTCCTCATGATTCCCGTATCAGCCGCATGAACTCGGCTCGCGTTGCGGGGTTGTCCAGAAATTCCCCGCACATCGCGCTCGTCGTCGTAATCGAATGCTGTTTCTGAACGCCCCGCATTACCATGCATAGATGCTGCGCTTCGATGACCACGGCAACGCCTCGCGGGTTCAAGGCTTCCTGAATGGCATCGCGGATTTGCACGGACAAACGCTCCTGCACCTGGAAACGGCGAGCAAACACGTCGACAACGCGCGGGATCTTGCTCAGACCCACAATCTTGCCGTCTGGGATATACGCGACGTGCGCCTTACCGAAGAACGGCAGCAAGTGATGTTCGCAGAGTGAGTAGACCTCAATCGCCTTGACGACAATCATCTCGCTGTACTCTTCCTTGAAAATGGCGCCATTCAGGATGGCGGCCGCGTCTTGCTCATATCCTTTGGTTAAAAAGCGAATTGCCCGCGCGGCGCGATGGGGCGTTTCCGCCAAACCCTCCCGACGATAGTCTTCTCCGGACAACGCGATGATCTCGCGGTAGTGCCTGGCGAGTTCTCGCTCCGTCGACGCGCTCCACCGGACACGATTTGTCTCGGCCGGCGTCTTGGGATTCTCCAGAAAGACGCCTTCTGGTTTCGTCTCAGACGTGTTCATACGCGGCTCCTCACAACAATTCCTTCCCAATCTCAGAAATCGGAACGCTCTCTTATGTATCAATATTCCTAGACACTAATTGGATATCGCATGAGATTCAGTCGATCGACACCGGTGGTTTTTAGTCTTAACATTATTAAATATAAGCAATTACAACAAAAGAATCGATTCAACACGAAAGTCTGATGAAATTTCCAACGAATTTGATGACTAAGGAATTTTATACAAAAACACATCGTTTCCCTCTACAAGCGCGGAAGTCCGCGCTGGTGGTATCGAATCGAAACCAAGTGATAGAAGAAAGGAAGCGCATCATGAAAAAAGCATTGATGTATACACTGACCGGCGCAGCCATGTTGGGACTCGCGACTGTTTCGCACGCGGGCATGAAAAGCATTGCCGAAACCGCGCAGGAAGCGGGGAGCTTTACCACCCTGTTAACTGCGGTCGAGGCGGCCGGCCTCGCGCCAACCCTGAGCGGCGAAGGGGCCTTCACCGTGTTCGCGCCTACCGATGAAGCCTTTGCCAAACTGCCCGAGGGAGCCATCGCCGGACTGTTGGAGAATCCCGATGCGTTGAAAACCGTGTTGCTCCATCACGTTGTGGCGGGGAAAATGCCAGCGAGTGATGTGGTCTCCTCGGAGACGATAACGACGCTGTCAAAACAAGCGCTTCCCGTCACTGCGGCCGGTGGCGCCAAGATCGGTGATGCTTCGATCGTCAAGACCGACATTATGTGTTCCAACGGCGTGATTCACGTGATCGACGAAGTGCTTCTGCCGAAGGATATCGTAGGCGTTGCCGCTGCCAACAAATCGTTCTCGACTCTGGTTGCGGCCGTGAAGGCGGCGGGGCTCGCGGAAACGCTTACCGGCGATGGTCCGTTCACGGTGTTCGCTCCATCAAACGACGCGTTTGAAAAACTTCCCGCGGGCACCTTGGAGTCGCTGCTTCTACCGCAGAATAAGCAGAAATTGGTGGACATCCTGACCTACCATGTGGTGCCGGGTCACGTAACTGCCGAAGAGGTGGTCGGAATGACCTCCGCGGCGTCCGCACAGGGTTCGGCGATTCCGATCCGGACGGAAAAAGACGGCGAAGGCAACATTACAGGCGTGATGGTCCAGGACGCGCGGGTCGTTGAGACGGACGTGCTGACAGCCAACGGGATCATCCACGTGATCGATACCGTCATCCTCCCGCAATAACCAGTTCAGATTGTGAGGGCACGGAAGCGCGGCATCGGCCGGCTTCCGTGCTCTCGACATAGGCTTGCTCGTGTTATGAGACCATGCGGGCGGTTGTGAATTCGCAGGATACATTGCCTGATGGAAGCTGATATAACCATACCGATGAAATCGGAAAACGGCCTACACCCCATCAACTTCGTGGCCCGGATGACCGGGCTCTCGACCCACCTCATCCGTATCTGGGAGAGGCGT
>CAZWDH010000408.1:0-4845 GCA_964632865.1 uncultured Nitrospiraceae bacterium | reverse complement strand
CAACATGCTCGAGCAGTTCGATATCGCTTCCCTTGAGCCCAACTCGGCGGAGCAGTTGCATCTTTTTGTCGAAGCCAAGAAGCTGGCTTTCGAGGACCGCGCTGTGTATTACGCGGACATGGACCGGGCGGATGTGCCGATCGAATGGCTCATCTCCAAGGAGTATGGAAAAGAACGCGCCAAGCTCATCGATCCGAAGCGCGCGTCGACTTCGGTGGGGCCCGGCGCGTGGGACGGGTCGAAAGATACGATCTACCTCACCGCCGCCGACCAGGACGGCAACATGGTTTCCTTGATCCAAAGTCTTTATTACGGATGGGGATCGCACATGGCGCCGCCGTCGGTGGGGTTCCCGATTCAGAACCGTGGCGAACTGTTTGCGCTGGACCCGAAACACCGCAACCGGCTCGAACCGCACAAGCGGCCCTTCCACACCATCATTCCCGCGTTCCTCACGAAGGACGGCAATCCCGTATTCTCATTTGGCGTGATGGGCGGAGATTTCCAACCCCAGGGTCACGCGCAGGTCCTGATGAATCTGCTCGATTTCGGCATGTCCGTGCAGCAGGCGGGCGAACAGCCGCGCGTCCGGCACAGCGGGAGTTCCGAACCCACCGGTTCGCGGATGGAACAGGGCGGCGTGGTGTCCTTCGAGCGCCACATTCCGGATTCGGTCATTCAGCGGATGGCGGATATGGGTCACACCATTCAAGGCGGCAAATCCGACCACGGCGGATACCAAGGCATCTGGCGCGCGGACGATCCGCTACGCTGGTTCGGTGGCTCCGACCCGCGGAAGGATGGCTGCGCCATTGGGTACTGATGCGGGGTTGGCCGGCGGAAATGAAGAGTGCCGCGCTCGGCGAGCGCGGCACTACGAATACGGCACCATAATTGCCACCGCGAATACGGCGGATGTGCGAAATCAGAATTCGGCCAGCTTCTTGAACTCCGCGAACCGTGCCTTGATGTCGTCGAGGCCGATTTCTGCGAGACGGTCGGGTCCAAACTTCTCGCAGGTGAACGACGCCACGACGCTCCCATGAATCACCGCCTGCCGCAGCGTCGCCGCATCGGTCTTTCCCGTTCCCGCTAGATGGCCCAGGAACCCACCGGCGAACGTATCGCCCGCGCCCGTTGGATCGACCACTTCCTCGATCGGATAAGCCGGTGCGGAGAAGATGTCCTCGTCGCTGTAGAGCAGGCAACCATGCTCGCCCTTCTTGATGACCACGATGCGCGGGCCCAGGGCCTTGACTGCTTTGGCGCCCTTGACCAGGTTGGTCTCTCCCGTCAGATCGCGTACCTCCGAATCGTTGATGATGATCACATCGACCCGCTTGAGCACTTCGCGCAACTCGTCCTGGGCGATGTTGATCCACAGATTCATCGTGTCCAGGCCAACAAATTTCGGTTTGGCTTGTTCCAGGACTTCGATTTGCAGGCTCGGATGGATATTGCCCAAGAAGAGGAAGGGCGCTTCGCAAGCCGCTGCCGGGAGCTTGGGATGAAAATGCTCAAAGACATTCAGCTGCGTTTCCAGCGTGTCGCGGTTGTTCACGTCCTCGTGGTACTTGCCCGTCCAGCGGAACGTTTTGCCTTCCGCGCGTTCCAGGCCGTCGAGAACGATCTTCTTGGATTCCAGAAGCTGCACGTGCGCTTCCGGGAAATCTTCCCCAACGACGCCCACGAGATGCACCGGGGCATAGTTCGCCGCGGCCAATGAGAAGAACGTCGCAGCGCCGCCGAGCCCTTCCTCGTTCAAGCCGGACGGCGTTTCCACAGTATCCAGGGCGATCGAGCCCACCACGGTGACATCCATCTACACATACTCCTTCTCTCGTTGGTTTCGCAATTTGGAATCATGGCCGGAGGGATACGCGTGCAACGTAGCGCACCGGTAAATAAACTTGGGCAGGCGGCAATCGTCAGCCGACTTCCCGCTCGGCCGATTCGATGCCTAACTGATCCATTTTATACTTGAGTATCCGGCGGGTCGTTCCAAGGATTTCCGCGGCCCGGGACTGTACATTCTCGCATTGCTCAAGCGCGCGAAGAATCATCCGGCGTTCCAGTCGTCTGGTGGCCTCTTCGAGGGGAAGTCCGTCGTAATCTTCCTGGCCGGACGTTTCCTGTGGGGTTGACGCCGTCATGATCCCCGCCAGATGCTCGGCGCGCAACTCTTCGACGGTGTTGTTCATCACGAGAATGCGCTCGACCATGTTCTCCAACTCGCGGATGTTGCCGGGCCAATCGTAGGAAACCATGAGCGACATGGCGTCGGGCGCGAAGCGTTTTACCTGGGCATTCACGCGCGTCCGGTGTTTGGCCACGAAGTGACTTACCAATGCGGGGATGTCTTCCCGCCGGTTTCGTAGTGCCGGCATTTCAACGTGAAGAACGTTTACGCGGTAGAAGAGGTCTTCGCGGAAAATTCCCTGCTTGACCGCCTCCCGGAGATCCCGGTTCGTCGCACAAATGAACCGGATATCGACTTCAATCACTTTGGTGCTGCCGACGGGGTAGAACTGGCCGCCCTGCAGCACCCGCAATAGTTTCGCTTGGGCTTCGAGGGGCATCTCGCCGATTTCGTCCAGAAACAGCGTGCCTCGATCCGCGACTTGCATTTTGCCGACGCGCTTCTCGGAGGCCCCTGTAAACGATCCCTTTTCGTGGCCAAACAGTTCGCTTTCGACGAGCTGTTCGGGAATGGCGCAGCACGATACGGCCACGAAGGGATTCTTCGCCCGGATGCCGCCAGTATGAACCGCCCGAGCCATGAGGTCTTTGCCCGTCCCGCTCTCGCCGGTGATGAGTACCGTCGAATCTACTTGAGCGGCCCGTTGCGCCAGCGCGATCGTCTGACGCAACGCGGGACTGTCGCCGATAATGGCGTCGAACCCGGATGCGTCCGCCTTGCGGCGCATGAAAAGTTCATGCTCCTTCTGGTTGGCCGCGAGCGTCTTCTCGACCATCAGGAGGATTTCATCCACGTCGAAGGGCTTGATGATATATTCTTTGGCGCCGTGCTTGATGGCATTCACGGCCGTCGATACCGACTTGATTGCCGTTACGACGATTACGGGCACGACCCCATCCGATCGGACGATCTCGTCGAGCACTTCCATGCCGCCCATGTTGGGCATGATCATGTCGAGCAAGACAAGATCGACGTGGTTCTCTTTCAGCATCTTCAGAGCGGTCGGCCCGTCCTGCGCCAGAAGCACACGATACTGATCGGCGAGAATCAGGCGGTATGCTTCGCGTACGCTCAGTTCGTCGTCAACACAGAGGATGGTTTTCACTACACGATGCCCGATGCCAGGGGGAGGTCCTGGTCTTGCCTGATTCGATCTGCGGTTTCCGGCGGCGCTTGCTGCCCGTCGGCGCGGGGAATTCGAAAGGCGAACACGCTCCCCGAATCGCTTGACAGTAGTTTCAATTCGCCATGGTGTTGCTTTGCAATGCGGTTGGCCACGGTCAGACCCAGCCCCATCCCATATTCGCGGGTTCCAAAGAAGGGCAAGAACACCAGCGGCGCGACCTGTTCGGGGATCCCCGAGCCCGTGTCCGCGATGACAATTTCGCTGCCCTCGTCCTTAGCGCGGCTTACCACCTTGAGTTTTCCGCCGGTCGGCATGGCGTCGAAGGCGTTCTGAACGACATTGTGGATCGCCTGCGAGAAGAAGAGTGGATCGAGATTGGCATCGGGAAGATGGGTATCCAGTTTCCGCTCGATGGAAATGCCCCGATTCCGCGCTTCATCCTCGAATGTATCGAGCACGCTGGTAACGACCTCGTTCACGCTGGATGTCTGCAGTACGAGCCGCGGATGGCGCGCGAAGTCGAAAAGCGTCTCCACGACTCGGTTGATGCGATCCACTTCCTTCTGCATCACTTCGCCAAACTGTTCCCGGAAGTCTTCCGATTCGTATTTGCGCGGTAACAACTGGGCGAAGGTATTGATGGCGACCAGAGGATTCTTGATCTCCTGTGCGACGCGCGCGGACAGGTACTCCCAATACGGGCTGTATTCCACGTCATCCTTGGCGCGCTGGCGTTTCGGCAAAGCTGAGAAGATGACGACCACGCCGTCATCGCCAAGGGGCGCGGCGCTCAACCCCAGGGTCGCGTTGATGGCCGCGTCGCGGACCTCTTGCCGCAGCAACGGTTTGCGGTTCATCAAAACGCGCAGCACGATGTCGGCGAATCCCGATCCCAGTTTCTGGACACCTCGCCCGACCAGGTCGACGGCGCGCATTTGGAGAATGCGTTCGGCGCTCGGGTTCAGAAGGCGAATGGTCTTGTCGCCGCCCACCACCACTACGCCGGAGGCGAGGTGCTCCAGAACCGTCGTCAGATGCCCTTGCTGTCCTGCCAGATCATGATGTAGTCCCGCATTCTCCAGGGCCGTTCCGGCCGCGCGGGCCATGGTGGTGAGCAGTTCGCGCTCTTCCGCGCTGTATTCACGTCCCGACGCTTTGTCGCCAATGACGAGCGTGCCCATGACTCGGCCGCCGCACAAGACGGGCACGCCTAAGCGGGCGCCCAGAAGGTGCAATTCCTTGGCCGCGGACGCCGAACGAGCACTCGCTTTGTCGATGAGATACGGGTTGACTTCAAACCACCGCATGAGACCCGACGCATACTCAAGCCGCAACGTCTGCGCCACGCCGGCAGCTACCCCATGACTTGCCGCAACGCGAACCGCGCCGTCCCGGTCGAGGAGCACCGCGCAGCGGGACGGGTCGAAAACATCGACTAAGGCGTCCGCCAGGACGTACTCGAGCCGTCCGGTGTCTTCCATGCTCGACATGAAGCGGTTCATCCAACGCATGGCCGTCT
>CAZWDH010000407.1:0-4850 GCA_964632865.1 uncultured Nitrospiraceae bacterium | reverse complement strand
CACCAACCGTAGCCGCCCCGGTTCTACCCTTCACGCACTCTTGCCGAAGCAACACCGAAGAACCGCAATGGCAAACTGGCGGCGATCGCAGTCAGTGGCCCGTTTGGCGCGGTGAAGGAGCAATCCTCCGGCCTTTATGCGCAAACGATGGCGGAACGCGGGTTCGTCACGCTGGCATTCGATCCGTCCTACACTGGCGAAAGCGGTGGCGAACCGCGCCATGTCGCCTCACCAGACATCAATACCGAGGATTTCAGCGCGGCGGTGGATTTTCTCGGATTGCAGCCTTCGGTGGACCGCAACCGGATCGGCATCATCGGCATTTGCGGTTGGGGCGGCATGGCACTGAACGCCGCTGCCGTGGACCAGCGGATCAAAGCCGTGGCGACCAGCACCATGTATGACATGTCCCGCGTGATGTCCAAAGGCTACAACGACAAAACGACGAAAGAAGAGCGCACGAAAGCGCTGGAGCAATTGAGTCAGCAGCGGTGGAAGGACGCGGAGAAAGGCAAGCCAGAGCTCGGCCCGATCTACAACGAGCTAAAAGGCGGTGAACCGCAATTCATGGTCGAATACGCTGATTATTACAAAAGGAAGGAACGCGGCTTCCACCCACGAGCGATCAACTCGAACGGCTCATGGACACTGACCAATCCACTGTCGTTCATGAACTTTCCGCTTTTGACCTACGTCGCGGAAATATCTCCTCGGCCACTCCTGTTGATTCATGGCGAAAAGGCCCATTCGCGTTATTTCAGCGAGACTGCCTACAAGGCCGCGGCGGAGCCGAAAGAACTCGTGATTATCCCAGGCGCCAATCACGTAGATCTTTACGACCGCGTGAACGTGATCCCGTGGGAAAAGCTCACGACCTTTTTCACTGAACATCTGAAATAAGTAATGCAAAAAAAGAGGCAAGAAATGAAACAAGAACACAAGGAATCGCGAAGACAGTTCATCCAGAAATCTGCAGCCTTTGGCACGGGAATCATTCTCACAGGGCCTGCGGCTGCCCAATTCGCGGAACTCAAAGGACAAAACAAAATGAAAACTCGAAAACTCGGAGGCTTGGAGGTGTCTGAACTCGGCTTTGGCTGCATGAGCATCAGCGGCAATTACGGACCGCCAACAGACCAAAAGGAAGGAATCCGTGTGATCCGTGATGCCTATGAACGCGGCGTCACCTTCTTCGACACCGCTGAAGTGTATGGCCCCTACGTCAATGAGGAACTGGTGGGCGAAGCGCTGGCGTCAGTCCGTGACAAAGTGAAAATCGCCACCAAGTTTGGCTTCAAGATCGACGGCACTATTGGGTTGGACAGCCGGCCGGAGCGCATCCGCCGGGTCGTCGAGGAATCGCTGAAGCGTCTCAAAACCGACCGCATCGATCTTTACTATCAACATCGCGTTGATCTCAACGTGCCGATCGAAGACGTGGCCACCACGGTCAAAGATCTGATCAAGGCCGGGAAGGTCCTGCACTTCGGCCTCTCGGAGCCGAGCGCGAAGACCATCCGCCGCGCCCACGCGGTTCAGCCCGTTGCGGCCATCCAGACCGAATACTCGCTCATCGAAAGAAGCGTGGAGCACAATGGAGTGCTTCAAGCGTGTGAGGAGCTTGGCATCGGCTTCGTTCCGTGGGGGCCTGTGGGACAAGGTTTCCTACCTGGGAAAATGGAGGTGAACGCACAGTCAAAGTTTGATCCGAAGACCGATCTGCGAGCGACGTTCCCGCGCTTCTCCCCCATGGTCATGGCGAACAACCAGCCGATCATTGACTTCCTCACGACGTTCGGCGCCAAGAGGGGTGCTACTCTTGCCCAAATCGCGCTGGCGTGGTTGATGGCGCGGAAGCCCTGGATCGTTTCGATTCCGGGCACGACCAAGTTGGATCACCTGCGCGAGAACATGGGCGCCATCACCGTCCAGCTCACGTCAGCGGACCTTCGTGAGATCGAGACGGCCTTCTCCCGAATCGAAATCTATGGTGGCCGCATGGATGCGAAGCAGATGGCGCAGATTGGGCAGGACTGACCAGGGGACGAAATCAACAAAGGCCACTATCGAACTCCTGACGGAGTAAGCTGCGGCAGGAGTTTCAAATGATGCAAATTGTTCGCCGCGAATTTCTACAGATGGTGGGCGCTGCCTCGGTCGGCATTCCGGCAATTCTCCGCGCCCAAAACAACGCAACCAATCAACGAAAGGAACTGGATATGGAAATCAAGAGAGTGGGTTCACAGCCCTCAACCAAAGGACCGGCTGACTGGTTCACCGGCACGGTTCGCATTGATCCACTGTTTCAAGCGAAGGACCCGGCACGCGTCGCCAGTGCAAGCGTCACGTTCGAGCCTGCTGCGCGAACGGCGTGGCACACGCATCCACTCGGCCAAACATTGATCGTCACCGCTGGCCTTGGCTGGGTTCAGCGTGAAGGCGGGCCGATCGAGGAGATTCGCCCAGGTGACGTGGTTTGGTTCCCGCCGGGTTTGAAACACTGGCACGGCGCCGCGCCAACGACTGCCATGACGCACATCGCCATTCAGGAAGCGCAGAATGGCAAGATGGTCGACTGGTTGGAGAAGGTCAGCGACCAGCAATACCGCAAATAAAGAAAGGAATCTCATCATGAACATATCGTTTGAAAACAAAGTGGCGTTGGTCACCGGCGCTGGATCGGGACTCGGCCTCGCGGCAGCGAGGGCATTTGCCGAATCAGGCGCTTCGGTGGTGTTGGCGGACTGGAACGAAAAGGCGGCGCGCTCCGCAGCCGAAGAACTGGCTGCCCAGGGTCACAAGACACTCGCGATTCAATGCGACGTATCTGATGACGCGCAGGTAGAAGCGATGGTTGGTAAGACGGTCCAGACTTTCGGCCGGCTGGATGCCGCCTACAACAATGCCGGCGTCCAAAACGTCCTGGCAGAAACCGCTGACTCTCCCAGAGATGATTACGACCGTGTGATGTCCATCAATCTTCGAGGCGTGTGGAGTTGCATGAAGTTCGAGCTGCAGCAGATGCGGAAACAGGGAAGCGGCGCAATCGTCAATTGCTCTTCACTCGGCGGGCTGGTCGGCGGCGCACAGCGCGGAACGTATCACGCCGCCAAGCACGGCGTGCTTGGGCTGACTAAAAGTGCGGCGCTGGAGTATGCCGCCAAAGGCATCCGCGTGAATGCCGTCTGCCCCGGTCTCATTGAGACACCGATGGCCGCGAAGATGAGAGAGGGAGGGCAAGCAGAAGCTCTCGAAGGGATGCTTAAATTAGTGCCAATCGGCCGCTACGGTCGCCCCGAAGAAATCGCCGATGCGGTGCTTTGGCTTTGCAGTGACCGCGCCAGCTTCGTTGTTGGCCAGTCCATCTCGGTGGACGGCGGATTCACCATGCGATAAGGAACAGAACTGAGAAAGGAGATTTGAAATGAAAACACAGAATCCACAAAACAACGTCAGCCAACGCAACGTCACCAGCCGCCGCGTCTTCTTTAAGGCGGGAGCTACTCTTGGTGCGGCCATGTGTGTAGCGCCTGCCTTCGGAAATCCTGCGGCAGGGGAAGCTACGCCCGCCAAGCAGAATACCGCTGCGTCTCGCTCGATCACCAAGCGCCGCACACTAGGCTCCGGGAGAAGCGGCATGGAAGTATCGGCCCTCGGCTTTGGGGTCATGGGCATGAACTACCATCGCGGCACTCATCCCAGCCGCGAGGCGATGGTCAAATTAGTCCGCCAAATGGTGGAGCGTGGCGTGACGCTCTTCGACACCGCCGAGACTTATGGTCCATTCATTAACGAAGAACTCGCGGGCGAAGCGCTCGCTCCCTTGCGGAAGGAAGTGCGGATCAGCACCAAGTTCGGCTTCAAACATGAAGGAATGAAACCCGTCGGGCTCGACAGTCGCCCGGAGCGCATTCGGCAAGTCGCCGAGGAGTCCCTCAAACGGCTCAAAATCGAAGTCATCGATTTGTTATACCAGCACCGGCTCGATCCAAAAGTGCCCATTGAAGATGTTGCAGGTGCGGTAAAAGAACTCATTCAGGCGGGCAAGGTGAAGCATTTCGGTATGTGTGAAGTCGGGCCGGACACAATCCGTCGCGCCCATGCCGTGCAACCCGTCACCGCGATCCAAAGCGAATACCATCTGATGTGGAGAGAACCCGAGCAGGAAGTTCTGCCGGTTTGCAAAGAGCTTGGAATTGGTTTTGTTCCTTACAGCCCGGTAAACCGCGGCTTTCTCGGAGGCGACTTGAATGAACACACCAGGTTCGATTCCGGAAATGACAATCGCAACACTCTGCCCCGCTTCACGCCGGAAGCGATGAGAGCCAATCTGGCGATCGTGGAAGCGCTCAATCGCTTTGGCCGCACAAGGGGAGCGACATCCGCCCAAGTCGCCTTGGCCTGGCTGCTGGCCAAAGGGTCTTTCATCGTTCCCATTCCGGGCACCACCAAATTGGCACATCTGGAGGAAAATTTGAGCGCAGCGGACCTGACATTGACCGCCGGCGAACTAAGCGAACTCGAAGACTCTGTTTCGAAGATTGAGATTGTCGGCGCTCGGTATCCGGCAGAACAGCAAAGGCAGATTTCGCGCTAAGGCGCAGTTCCAATCACAGCCATGACGCACATCGCCATTCAGGAAGCGCAGAATGGCACTGACGACCAATATCGCAGGTGATTTATTTAACCCACTTCCATGAAATGAAAATCATCCTTCCAGGATACATTCAAACGCTCATGTTGATCCTTGCCTGCGCCATTCCACAAGGATTCGGGCAAGGCGTTGAAAGCACCAACAGCAACCGTGCGACCACGCAAATGAAAATCAAAATCGGCTCCAGTACTTTCAT
>CAZWDH010000406.1:0-4874 GCA_964632865.1 uncultured Nitrospiraceae bacterium | reverse complement strand
ATTCGCTTTCATTGACGCCGCGCAGACTGATAACGGTCTTGATGTCATGCTTTTGGATGGTATACGCGAGCCTTTCGGGAGACATCTGCGCCGATCGCCAAAACTCGCCCCGTTCAACGACACGCAGGTTGTCGTTGAAGAGCGCACAACCCGGCATCATCAACACCAACAGCGCGAGTGTGCCGTACCTGTTGCGCGACATGGCGTTAGCGGTCTTGCGTGCTATACTGTGCGCCATGAAAAACTACTTCCTTTCCACCGTCGTTTCGTTTGTCCTGTTCGCCTTGGTTTGTTCCGCGCCGCGCGCCGAGCAAACCGAACTGGGCGAGATTGCGTTGCGCCAGGCCGTACTCGATCTCAGCACCGACCTCCGTCTCATGTGCGTCGCCGCTCATCCCGATGATGAAGACGGCGCCACGTTGGCC
Organism: uncultured Nitrospiraceae bacterium; assembly: GCA_964632865.1. Taxonomy (GTDB): domain Bacteria; phylum Hydrogenedentota; class Hydrogenedentia; order Hydrogenedentales; family SLHB01; genus JAHDWY01. The sequence continues at coordinate 4,449 of CAZWDH010000406.1, read as the reverse complement.
ATGTACCGGAAGAAGTATGGGTATCACACTATCGCGGTCATCGCAACACGGGGCGAAGGCGGCCAGAACGAGATCGGACCTGAACTGTACAACGAACTGGGGGTCATTCGCACGCGAGAGATGATGCGCGCGGCGGCGATCACCGGCTCGGAACTTCATTTCCTGAACCTCCCAGAGTTTGGGTTTTCCAAGTCCCCGGAGGAAACCTTTGCCGTTTGGAGACACGACGAGACGGTGCGGAGACTGGTGCGGGTCATTCGCGAAACCCGTCCCGACGTCATCATATCGAACCATGGCCGCAACAACGATCACGGTCATCATCAAGCTATCGGCATCGCGTTGCAGGAAGCCTTCGATGCCGCCGGCGATCCGGCGCAATTCGCGGAACTGGCGGAGGAAGGCCTCGCGCCCTGGCAACCGCAGCGACTGTATTTGCGCTCCTGGGAACCCACGCTGGAGTCTGTGTCCATCGATTTCAACGAACTCGACTCCGCGCGGGGCAAGACCTACGCAGAGATTGCCGCGGCCGCGCTGGACGAGCACGACTCGCAGGGCATGCAGTTCTTTATCGACCGCTATCTCAGCGGCACGGTCCAGGCACACTATGTTCTAACGAAGGAGCACCTCCACGCCGGCGCCGCGGGCGAAGCGGTCGAGGCGTCGCGCGGTGTTCTCTTTGCCGGGCTTGCTGAACGCAATGCGTTGGACAGCCAGCGCGAGCGGCGGAACCGCGTATCGGTGCTTCAGGATGAACTGCAACTGGAAGTGCATCTGGCGGACACGCGCGTGGTTCCGGGACAAGACGTCTCCATCGCGGCAAGATTCACCGACTTTGGTGCGCTGGAAGCGCAAAGTGTTCGGTTCCGCATCGAACCGAGGCCCTGGTTCAACATCGCGCCGTCGAACGATACCGTGATTCGCTTGGAAGGGCAGAAAGCAGTCAATACTACGCTTTCCGTTGCATTGCCTGAAGACGCGACCGTCAACGTGCCGTTGGCCGATCACCTGTTCGACCCGCACTTCATGGAGCCCCAATTCGATGTCATTGCTGAAGCAACTGCGGGAACCGACGTGCTCGAGCTGCGTATCCCCGTAGCGCTGGAAGTTGCGCGGCCCGTCGATATCGCTTTCGCGGGCGGGCCGTACCTCGTGCGCCGCGGCGTGGACAAGGAATGCACCTTCAACGTACTTCTCACCAACAACACGCCGGGTCCGCATTCGGGGGCCGTCGTGTTTTCGATGTCGCCGGGATTCATCATCGATCAACCGCGGGCCGAGTTTACGTTTGAGGCGGAGGGGGATCAGAAGATCATCCCCGTGACAGCCGTGGTTGGCGAAAACCTTGAATCGCGGGACTATATTCTCAACGTCATGGTGGAAGGTGAGCGCGAACCCCACTTCGGCGTTGCGCGGATCGTAGACGTTCAGATTCCCGACGGGCTCAATGTCGGTGTGATTCAAAGTTACGACGACACTTTCATGAACACGCTCGAACGTTTGGGCATCCCGCACGAGGCCCTGTCGATCGAAGATTTTTCGCCGAACCGCCTGGACACGTTCACCTCGATCGTCGTCGATATCCGCGCCTACCTCGTGCGGCCCGACCTCGTCGCGAATAATCTGGCCTTGCTCGACTACGCGAATCGGGGCGGCAGCGTGTTGGTCATGTACCAGAAAACACAGGAATGGAAACCGGAATACGCGCCGTATCCGATCCAGGTGTCGCGCAATCGCGTTACCGTGGAAGATGCCCCGGTCACGCTGCTGGTGCCGGAGCATCCATTGTTCACGACGCCCAATGCGATCGTGGAAGAAGATTGGAGCGGCTGGATTCAGGAACGCGGTCTGTACTTCCCCGATCAGTGGGCTGAACAATACATGCCGCTGGTTGCTTGCGTTGACCCTGGCGAAGAGATTCCGCCGGGGAGTTTGTTGTATGCACCGGTGGGGGAAGGCGACTATCTGTACTGCGCGTTGGGATTGTACCGTCAGATTCGCGAACTACATCCCGGCGCGCTGCGGTTGTTCGCCAACATGCTCGCGCTCGGCACGCCCGAGCCGGCTGCTGAATAGGTCATGGCAAAAGAAGGAACGCTATACAATCCGCCCACCTTTCCAACATGGCGCAATGTTGTGTGGCGCGCCGCGTTTATCATCGGGCTACTGCTGATCGCCACGACCGCCATGTGGTATGAGGAGGGCCTGATCGATCATCGGAAGAACGAGCCGCCCGGATTCTTCGATACCCTGTATTTCATCATTGTTTCCATTACGACCGTCGGCTACGGCGACATCACGCCCGTGAAAACGGCAACGCGCGTCACGGACGCGCTGCTGCTCACGCCCATTCGCCTGGTTGTTATCTTCACCCTGTTCGGGACCGCCTACCAGTTCGTGTTCCGGCGATTCCAGGAGGAATTTCGATTGAAACAGATCGTGGACAAACTCGACCGCCATACAATCCTCTGCGGATTCGGCGGCACCAACTCCGCCGTGGCCGCCGAGCTCCTGCTACAGGGAACCCCCAAGGATCACATCATCGTAATCGAAACGAGCGAGACCGCCCTGCAGGCCGCCACAGCCATGGGCATCGCGGCCATCCGCGGCGACGCCACAAAAGAGGGGGTGCTCAAAACGGTTGCCATCGAGCGTGCCGCCCACGTCATCATCAGCGCCGGCCGCGACGACACCTCTGTGCTCATCGCGTTAACAGCGCAGGATCTGAATCCCGATTGCCACATCATCGCCATGTGCCATGAAGCGGAAAACGTCAAACTTCTGCAACGCAGCGGGGCGCGCACCATCGTGTCCTCCGCCACCGCGGGCGGAAACCTCATGGCCGCCGCCACCCGCCGGCCCCATCTCGCCGAAGTCATGAAAGACTTGCTCTCCGTAGGCGGCGCGCTCCGCATGGACGAGCGCAGCGTCCGGCCCGAAGAAGTCGGCAAACACCCCCGCGATTTGCCGGGCATCTCCGTTCTCCGGGTGTACCGCGGCAAAGATCGCTTCGATTGCACGGATTTTCCAAAGCTCGAGGCAGGGGACGTGCTTGTCTACGCAGGGACTGGAACGGGCGCGTAAGAGGCGGTGCCGCAGGGAGACATCTACGGAATGCCCACTATCGTATATGGAATTGTCTCAACGATTCTCGCATTCAATGCGGTATGGCACGCAGAACCGCCGTGTTTTCGTCCGGGTCCGGAAGGCGCGTTCGACGAGGTGTCGGTCAAAGACCCGACCATTGTGTTTGATCAGGAGCGCTGGCATCTGTTTTACACGGCGCGCAATAAGACTGGGTACACGCTGGGCTATGCATGTGCAGCGTCGGTGGAGGAACTCAACGCAGCGCCCCGCCACAATCTGGATATCGCAAGCCGTACCACGGGCTATGCGGCGGCGCCGCAGGTCTTCTACTTCGAACCACAGAACCTCTGGTATCTCATCTACCAAGTCCACAATCTTCCCGGAGAGAAGGGTCGCTACACGCCGATGTACGTGACGACACACACGCTCGCTGACCCTGACTCGTGGAGCGTACCGCAGATACTCGTCCAGAAGTTCGAACCGGACAAGTGGATTGATTTTTGGGTTATCTGTGATGAATCCGACGCTTATCTGTTTTACACCCGCAACCACGAAGCCATGGTGTACATGACGACGCCGCTTGAGCGTTTCCCCCACGGGTTCTCCAATCCAGTGATCGTTGAAAACGTGGAAGTACACGAAGCGGTGTGTGTATACAAGATTCGTGGCGCCGACCGGTATGCAATGCTTGTAGAGATGAACGAGGACGAACGGCGTGCCTTTAATCTGTCCACCGCGACCGCTCTTGCCGGGCCGTGGTCCGCCACTCAGCCGTTTGCCACTGGAGATATGCTACGATTTCCGGACGGAACCACCCCGTGGACGACGATGGTGTCCCACGGCGAGCTCCTTCGCTCCGGCACGAATCAGCGGCTCGAAATTGAATCACTGGAGCACACGGAAATCCTGATTCAGGGTACCACGGGCTACAGGCCCGAAGCCTACCAGGACATCGAATGGCGGCTGGGAATCATCCGCAGTTCTGGCATCACCAGTGGCGATGGGATACGGCGCAACGTAGATCTCTAACAGCGTTGCTCGGAGGAGTTATGCCGCCTCCATCACCCGAATCGTCACCCCCGCAACCAGATCCTTTACCGCCTCACCGTAGGCCTTCATGTGCGGCGCCTGCAGGTGCGCCCGCAACGCGTCGAGGCTGGCCCACTTCTCCATCACCGTCATGACGTTGTCGCGGCGCGGGGCTTGCGCAGCCAGATCCGTCACCGTGTCGATAACGGGCTCATAAAAGATGCATCCGTCTTCGGCAAGAACGTTGGGCACGTTCTTCTTGAAGATAGCGATGAACTCGTCCCGTTTACCCGGTTTGACTTCGATCTCCGCGACGACGAAGACGGGTTTCGAATA
>CAZWDH010000405.1:0-4874 GCA_964632865.1 uncultured Nitrospiraceae bacterium | reverse complement strand
GGCGCGTCTCCGAATCCTGAATACGATCGCCTGGTGAGCATGTACGCCGGGCTGGATTTGATTCGTCATCGTCACGAAGGCGATCCCGCCGACGCGGAGGTCCGGGAGCGCTTTGCAAAGGCGCTGGTGACGGTGCTCGGTGCGGGTACCGGCGAGTTTGATACGGGTCGTCGCGATACGCTTCTCGCCGAATTGCACACCCTTCACCGAACCTATCCGTTTGACGACGCGGTCCGCGCTCAACTCGCGAGGGGATTGGGACTTGCGTTCATTCACGCGATCGGCATGAACGACCGTGAGAGACAAAAGGCGCTGCTTGGGCTTCTACGCGAACTGCGGATGGACTTTCCGCACGACGTATCGGTACGGGGCGAGTTGGCCGTGGCCCTATTCAAAACGCTGCAATTGACCCGGTGGAAGGACGGCCTCTCACGACGACGGGACTTGCTTCGCGAATTGTGGGACCTACACCAAGCTAACCCCGATGATGCGACGACGCGGATGCATTTGGCCTTTGGTCTTGTAAACAGCATCGGGCGCGCTGAGAATTTCGGCAACAGCACGATTCGCGATCTACTGTTGGACGAGTTGCGCACATTGCGAACGCAGAATCCCGGCGATGCCCAAGTTTGCCAGCAACTGGTAAAGGCCTTGGCGGGCCGGCTGTTCAGCGCGCGTCTTTCGAGTGATGCCGCGCAATGTGAGACATTGCGGGAAGAGATTCGACAAGTGAGGTGCGAAGGCGCAACGAAAGACGGAACGGATAAGCCAGCGGCCGAACGCTTGGAAAGCGTGGATGCTGTCGAAGCCGCGCGGCAGCGCTATTTGGAGGCGCGGGATGACACGGAATTGCGCAATGCATACGCGGCGGCGTGTCTGGATGCTCTCGCACCGGCGATGGAGCACTATGACGATCGGCGTTGCGATGCTTTGCTCGAATCGTTGCGGGCCCTTTACAGGGATCATCCGGATGATTCGTCCGTACGTGAGACCTTCGCCAAAGCGCTGTCGATTACCGTCGAAGATGCAATCAACTCCAACAAAATCGAACGATGCGACAATGCACTCGATGAGTTACGTCGTTTAAATGCGGCGAATTCTCACGATGGACCCATTCGCGATCGCGTGGTCGGCTGCCTGTACAAAGCGCTTACGAAGCGCAGTCTTGAGGGGGATCTGGACCGTCGCGAGGTATTGCTCGACGCCCTCGCCAGTTTCCAGCGCTCGCATCCCGAATATCGGTCCATGCAAGAGATGCTCGCCAGCGCGATGTATTGCACGTTGAATCTAGCGCGGCGCATGGACGAACAATCCCGGCGAGTCGTGCTGTTGGATCGTCTGCGGTCGCTCTATGTCGAGAATTCAGAGCACGCGGGTGTTCGGGTCCAGTTCGTCAAGGGTCTGAGCGCGTCCGTGCAGCATGCGAGTCAGTGCGGAGACCAGGAGGAAGCAAAATTACTGGTTCACGAGTTACGCGCTGTCCATGAGCAGTTTCCGGGCGACGACGTCGCACGGCAGGAACTGATTCGGTTGTTGCAGTTTCTGCGGTAGGAGATCGGCAAAAGGAGGGCGGGTTTTCCAACCCGCGGCGCGAGCGGTTGCGTGTGTGTGAAACCTCTTCAATTGAAGATCATCCCACGTAGTCCTCTTGGTATTCCGGTTGCCGTGTTGACCCGTGATTGCAGGCTTGGCGGGTAGGAAAACCCGCCCTCCTAAGGCGTCTTGGGCTCCGATGTACGCCCGGGGTGGAACCCGGGCGCTACGAAAGCTACTCGGCCACACTTCTCGGCTTCGTGACCGGAACCCATGATTTGCGAGCCTGGGTCGCGTGCCGTCGAGACTCTTTGTCAGGGCGCGTTTTCGCCGGAGTCCTTCCGATTGTTGGGGCCGGCGTGGGGGGTGGCGGCGTAGGGGAATACCTGGTGGTAGAGTTGATCGTTGGCGGCTACGTTGTCGCCGACGAGAGTTGTGGCGGCGTAGGTCGGTCCGCTGGCGATGAGGGTCAGGGCGATGTCCATGACGTCGTCGCCCATGCGGCGTCCGTTGGGCCAGCCGCTGGACTTGGTCCGGGCGCCGCTGTCGGTCGTGGTGTCGCTGCCGAGGAAGCCGAGGCGGCTGAAGCCGGACTGTCCTGGCAGGCGGACAGGCATGGTGGTCGTGTCGACACGCAACACGTCGGGGATGAAGAGGGCTTCGAGGTCGGTGCGGCCCGAGGCGACGAAGCTGAGGCTGAACACGAGGTTGAAGAGTGACGCGATTTCGGGGTTCAAGGCGTAGGTGGCGAATCGGAACGAATCCGTGAGGGGCAACGTGCGATTGTACTTGTCCTTGTCCGTTACCGCGACAAACATTTCGTTGAAGAGCGGGTTGCCCATTCGGTTGACCTGGATATAGGGACCGGACGATTTCGGGTCGCCGCCGCTGCGGTACGTTCGGTTGCGGGGCCGGCTGACCGATGCGTATACGCCGACGCCGTTGGCCTCACCGTTTGCCGGCAAAGCGTTTGCCAAGTCGGCGAAAGGTTCGGTGTAGGCGAAGGAGGGCAGAGAACTCACCGGAATCTGGATCGCGTAGGTCAATACGTTGAAGCCTTTGTACGTATCCACGCCGCCGCCGTCCTGACCGAAGCCGTCGCCCGAGTTGCTGTTGTTGTCCAGTATCCGGTCATCCAGGAGGTCGTAGAGGCCGGAGGCATCCGCATAGTATCCGTCTTCCCGCTGGCCTGCGAAGACGACCTCACCCGAAGGCAAGCTGTAGATCGTGTCCTGCGTGTATGCATCCAACTCGTTGAAGGTCGTAGCGCCGGAAACGGCGAAGCCGGTTTGGCTATCGTTGTAGAGCGGCGTGACACGAAGTCCGACGTTCGGCGGGGGCGTGAGGAGTTTTCGGCCGATGATGTTTGCGAAAATGCCGTTGACGTGCGTGACCTTGTACCGCTGGGTGTAGTTCTGCCGCGCATCGCCAACGTCGGTGATGGCTCCCGCTTCTGTTCCGAGCCCGTACGAGAGGATGGTGTCCGGGTTTTTGAGGATGGGAGCCGTCTTTCGCGGCGAACTGTTGGTGAACTCAAAGTCGTACCGCATCACCTCGGCCCCGGTCACGGGGTTGGCGATGTGGATACTGTACCGGGCATCGTCGGCAAAGCGGTCGTAATTCGGACCCGCGCCGGGTTCGCTGAAGGGATGAACGTGAACGATGACGTTCAGGACTTTCACGTTGGCGTCGTCCACCTTGGTGCCGATGAATGCGTAGAGGTCGGCGATGTCCGCCTGGGGGTCTTGCACAATCAGCGGGGCGTCATTGTGGCTCGATGCCAGCGCGACTAGAGGCATGGTCCATACGGCCACGCACGTGAGCCAGCGGCCGAAGTTGCATCGCCGGAGAGTATGCCGGGAAACCCCGTTTCGCCGGGACGGACGCCCACAATCGTTATTGGCCCACATCATCCGCCACCTCCTCTTGTTCGAAATGCACTGCCCGTGAATCTGCTTCGGGTACCATCAGTGGAGAATTCCTCTCCTGGCCCGAAACAGACAGAATCCAGCATCGAGAACGCATAAAGCGGCGTGAGCGATGTGAACGTAGGTCGCCCTGCCCGGAGCGCAATATTGCGCGCACTGAGTATGTCGATTTGGTTAGCCCTGCAAGAACGTACTATAGGACAGGATCAGCGTTTTGTCAATGAGGCGCGGGCGGGTATCAGTAGGTGCATTCACGGGCCGCGTCGGCGAAGACCTGGAGCTTTTCGGGGGGCGTTTCGAAGAAGTGGTCAGCGAGTGAGCAGATGTAGCCGCCGTTGTCGCCAACTTTTTCGAATAGTTCGTAAACCTTCCCGCGGATAAGCGCGTCGCTGCCTTCAGTCAGCACGCTGAACTGATCCAAGCCTCCGATGAGGGCGAGGCGATCGCCCACCTTCGCCTTGAATTCCCAGGGTTCCTGGTTGCCGCCGATGCTCTTGGGGGCGAGGGTCTCGGAGATGTCGCAGCCGTTCTGGACGATGGCGTCCTCAATGCCAAAAGTCCCGCCACAGGTGTGGTAGGTGACGAGGAATCCGAGGCTATGCAGCGCGTCGTGCACTTCGCGGTCGTAGGGCAGGCAGAATTCGCGATGGATGTCCGGCGAAATCAGCGTCGAAGATCCCGCGCCGCCACCGGTTTCGATGACGTCGAACTTCGCGCCCTTCATGGAGGCAACGAAGCGCAGTTTCTTCTCCAGCAGAACGCGGAGCAACTCGTGGACCCAGTCCGGCTCGGTCATGCAGCGGACAATGAGATCGTTGGCGTCTGCGAGGCAGCAGGCGTGTTGCCAACATCCCGCCTGATCGCCCCAGACGAATCCGCGCAGGATGCCACGGTCGCCCAATCGGTCGTAGGTTTCCGCAATGGGCGGGAGGTTCAGCACGGGGACGGGCATGTGCTTTCGGATGATCTCGATGTCTTCATCGCGCTTGATGAGGTACTCGGTGATCCAGGTGGTCTTGCGGTCGCCGGCGGTCTTGTAGGTAAGCGTGCCGGACGGCGTTGTGATTGTGTGGTGATTGACGCGGTGGTCGGGATCGTCGCTGATGACCGTTACTTCGTCGCGCCAGTCCGCCGTGGATGCCTTTGCGTAGTCGGCGTTGACGAGCCAGAACTGGCCCATCTCCTCGAAGTACTGGATTTGGGCGTCCATGCCGAAGCGTTCGAAGGCTTCGATATCGCTGATGCCGTCGAGGTAGGTATCGAGGTGGTATCCCTGCCATTGGTGTACCGACACCGGCAGGCGATCTGGTTTCGCCCGGTGGAGCGCGCGCATCATGCGTTCTTTGCTGGTCATGACGTGAATCTCCGAATTGAGAAGAACATCCCCCTTGATCCCCCTTCGAAGGGGGAATC
>CAZWDH010000404.1:0-4880 GCA_964632865.1 uncultured Nitrospiraceae bacterium | reverse complement strand
AGACAAATGATTGCTGAACATTCTCTTGTGGTATTGGACTGCGATCCGCCACACGATAAACTCAATCGTGGCGACGTGGGAACGGTCGTGCATATCTACAAAGGTGGCCGCGGATATGAGGTCGAGTTTGTCGACGGCGGCGGACAGACAGTGGCTCTCGTCACCGTTGATGCCGGCGACGTTCGGCCGATTGAACCGGGTGAACTCCTCCACGCCCGGCGAACAGCGTAAGCGGCAGAACGACCGTTTCCAGCGGAGCGGCGGATCGGGTCGATCCTGCAAGCAACGGTTCTCAGCCGCCGCCCGCTAAATCGCGCACGTTCAGCAACTCGGGACCAAGTGTGTGCGTCGAGTCTCAGGAGTTTTGGACATGTTTGCTGCTGATGTTTTGACATTCCAGGAGTTTAAGACGGGCGAATCCCTGCCGCTGGCGACGCTGCACAATGCCGTGCTCGAGTTTCTCCGGGGGCGCGACGATCTCGTTGTGTTCGACGTTCATGCGGTTAACACGTATGTCAACGAACCCCGCACGACACAACTCCTTGATCTGCTGTCAACGCGCGCGGACGAAGTCGCCCAGGCCTTGTGCGACTTTCTGCGGCAGCGGTTTCGCATCGCGGTGCGTATCCGGCGCGTCGCGGACGGGCGCGGCTTGCGGTTATTTCAGGTGCGGAAGGCCGGCAACCGTCATCTGGTGGACCTGCGGCGCGTCGATACCTTGCCGGAAGCCAAACGCGTTGCCGGTGTGCTGGTGATGGCACCCGCCGCATTGATTGCCAGTAAGGTGCTGGCCTATCAGAAACGGCGTGGTCAGCCCAAATCCGGTACCGATTGGCGCGACCTCGCGATGCTGTTGTTGACCTTTCCCGACCTTAAGCGTGACGCCGGTCCGGTCGTCGAGCACCTATACGCTGCAGGCGCCACGCCCGAAGCCCTCGCCGTCTGGCAGGAACTGGTCGCCCAAGAGATACGGCCCGCCGAGGAAGACGACGGCTATTGAGCTAATCGGATATGCAGGGGGCTGTACCTCGGGCGGACGGTTCGGACAGACCTAGCAATCACGCTCATTCATAATTCGTAATTCATAATTAATCCCCCACGCCGCCGTCGCCTTCAATACCGTCCATCGGGATAGCTCGATCATTGGGAAAACACCTCGGACCTTACAGCGCCGAGTCGCCCAGAGACCTGCCTTCTACCACGAACTGGCGCGGGGTTTCCATTCGGTGGGAGTCACTAGATGACGATCTTTGGGCGTTGAGAAGAGGACTGTAAACAAGTTGTAGGAGATAGACACGTGTGTTACTCTCAAAGCGTAAATGGAGTTGTATCGAGTCACGACAGATTCGATGCTAAGCACGGCAAGAAAGCACGTGACAACTCTGGACGTGCGAGTCGACTCCCAGTTATCGTGCCGGAACGAGGCGGGGGCAGTTTACAGCCGAAGATCCGAGCAGGGCGGGGAATTTCGAATGGACAAGGAACATATTCTATCTGAGATTAAGCGAACTACTGAGGAGAATAGTGGCAAGCCATTAGGCAGACTAAGATTCGAACAAGCAACCGGCATAAGGCACCGAGACTGGTGCGGCAAGTATTGGAGCCGTTGGAACGACGCGCTCGCAGAGGCAGGGTATGCTCCAAACCCATTGCAGAGCGCGTACACGGATGATTTCCTGATCAACAAGCTCGTAGAACTTGCTCAAGAGATCCGCCGCTTTCCGACCCAAAACGACCTTCGAGTTAAAGCACATCTAACGCCAGGCTTCCCCTCTCAATCAGTATTTGGTCGATTCGGGAGCAAGCAAGACCTCGCTCAAGCCGCTCTTGATTACTGCGAGAAAAACGCTCTCGACAATTCGATCTGCAAAATGTGTATTGAGGCAGTCGCAATGGTCAAGCGGGATCGGCCGGACACTGGCAAATCAGAAGAAAGAACTGAATATGGCTTCGTATACTTGATGAAATCCGGCACGTACTACAAGATCGGCAGAAGCAACTCAGCGGAGAGACGCGAATCGGAGGTCCGCCTCCTCCTCCCGGAAAAACTGGAACTGCTCCACAAGATAAAGACTGACGACCCTGTTGGAATCGAAAGGTACTGGCACGAACGTTTTGCCGCCAAACGAATGCGCGGCGAGTGGTTCGACCTCAACCGCGCTGACGTTTCCGCGTTCAAGCGGAGGAAGTTCATGTAGTTATGGCTAATAGGACGAATTGGCCTGCAGCGGCACCAGGTCTTGATGTTGAGGCTAATGGCGAATGGCTTCGCAGCATGGCAATGACGCTGCTTGCCTATTGGACGACGAAATGAGTCTGAGTAAAGAAATGGCAGAGAAATCCGTCCACGCGGCAGTCTCTTCAATTGAGATTTACAACAAACCGAACTTTCACTTTCGGGAAGAGGCTTTTAGCTTGTTGATGACCGGCGCTTGGGAACTCCTTTTGAAAGCGAAATGGCTCGCAGACCATAATGACGACGAGAGTTCAATCTTCGAAACTGACTCGCGCGGCAACTTGCGGGAATCACGATCAGGGAATCCCTGCACATATGGTCTTGGCTATCTGGCAGCAAGGCTCGTCGAAGAAAAGAACTCCGGCTTCGATAAGCCGGCCCACGACAATGTTTTCGCACTCATCGAAATCCGCGACACCTCTGCCCATTTTGTCCACAAGGACCTAGAACTCGGACGTCGGGTTCTTGAAGTCGCGACAGCTACACTACGTAATTACCTTATTCTCGCCCAGGAATGGTTTCAAATTGACCTTTCCCGCTATAACTTCTTTCTTATGCCGTTGTCCTTTTATCATGGTTTTGAGGCGATAACCGCCGCATCCGTGACCAAACATCCTGTGCAAGTTCAGCGGTTATTCGAGTATCTGGACTCTCTTGTCGCGGAGCCAGAATCCGACTCAACAAAACACGTTGCCCTCAGGCTGGAAACGAAGTTCGTTCGCTCAAAAGACGCGTCCGCCGTACCATTTCGTTGGACCGATGATCCGAATGCTCCGACAGTGCGGTTATCGGAAGAGGATGTCTTGCGGAACTACCCGCTCACCTATAAGGACCTTACCAACCAATTGCGTCGCAGATACGCGGATTTTCTAGAAGGAAACAAGTATCATCAGCTTCGAAAAAAGTTCGAGCAAGAGAAGAAGTATTGCATTATCCGGTCACTAAATCCGAGAAACCCCAACAGCTCGAAGCAGCGATTCTACAACACAAATATCATTGTCGAATTCGACAAGCATTACACCAAGAGGTCAAAAATCAAGCGGAAATCAACGACAGACCACGAATTCGCGCCGTGAGCAGTTCGTGTCACGCGGCGTTGTCCCTTGATTCGTTTGAAAAGTCGGGGTGCCGATTGAAGGAGAGGCTGGGAATCTGGGTCCCATGACGCGCGTCGTCTGCAAGGCTCGGCGTATCTTCGTGTGAACCGGTGGTTCATGAGCTCCATTGTCCCGCGCTTTCAGCGCTTCCACTTCAGGGCGTACCGGTACCCAGGCCGACGCTTCGCTTTGGCCTGGGCTGGTATTTTGGCGGACTTTCAGTCCTGGGATACGCATCTTTGGCTTAGCGGTTCTCATTAGGGCTGGGGTTTTCGGCTTTCAATCCTGAGAAAGGGGAGCGTGGGCTATGCCGTCTTCATCCGCGCACATCTGCGACATCTGCGGAAGCGCTGAGAGCAAGCCGCACCTAAGTCGCCGTTTGACTCTTCGTTGGGCGGCCTTGGAGCCATGAGGTAAACTTAGGGAATGCGGCCGCTACGGTATTCCATAAACGTCACATTGGACGGGTGTTGCGATCATCGTGCCGGGTCCACGGACGAAGAAATGCATCGTTACTGGGCCGAGAGCCTCGCGCGGGCGGACGCCCTCCTGTTTGGCCGGGTGATCTACGAAATGATGGAAATGGCGTGGCGGCCCTTTGCGGAGACGGGCGTGAGGCCGGATTGGATGGAACCGTGGATGGAACCCTTCGCCCGAACGATCCACCCGGCCAAGAAGTACGTCGTGTCGAGCACTTTGGAGCGGGTCGATTGGAACGCGGAACTCGTGCGCGGGGATCTGGGGAAGGCCGTTCAGCGGCTTAAGGAGGAGCCGGGCACGGGACTGTTTGTGGGAGGCGTAACGCTCCCACTGGCACTGGCGGAACTGGGATTGATCGATGAGTACGAATTCGTGGTGCACCCGAGGCTGGCGGGCCACGGTCCAACCTTGTTCGCGGGACTCTCAGAACCTCTCGACCTGAAGCTCGTGAGCCGGTGGGAATTCGCCTCGGGCGCGGTGGCAATGCGGTACGAGCCGAAGAGGTAGCGGAGCCTCGGATTTCGGGCCATTTATCAGTCCATCCACAGATGCGCTCTGCTGACAACCAACCAAACCTTCGCGTCGGCGACCCCGGACTGAAAGTCCCCCACATATCAGCTCAGGCCAGAGCGAGGCGTCGGGCTGCAGCCAAATCAAATGCAACAGCCCGGTCTGGATCTATAGGGAGTAGTCCGCCCGTTACAGAACATCCAAGTCTGCGCCTTCGGCTCACTGAGTCGACAGAAGGAATCCACAATCCGAAATGGGATCACCCCCTTGAACCGTCAAAAAGTAAGGGGTGCACTCCCATCACCGCCGAGCCTTCGTCTTCACATAGATTTCAATGCAAGCCTCTACAAAATCTATATTTACTGAGGCGTCACCAAAATTCCGCAATCCACAATCCGCAATCGGATCATCCCCGTGCACCCCGTGTCCCCGTGGTCAGTCATTGTCTTTAGTACACCACGGGGAGCACGGGGTAGGAAGTCGTCCGGCGTGGAAGCCGGACGCTACAGGGCCTGCGCGGTGGCGCACCGGTTCTCAAAACCCGGTTTCTCTGCTAT
>CAZWDH010000403.1:0-4897 GCA_964632865.1 uncultured Nitrospiraceae bacterium | reverse complement strand
CGGTATCACACCGGCCACGCGCCCCATCCAGTAGGGCAGAAACACGTCGATCCCGGGAAACTCGTAGGGCAGATCGAAGCTGCCGTGGCTCAGGCACGGCGAGCGTTGCCAGTAGAAATCGCTGGGTACCCGCTCCCGCGACAGCAGGGCGTACTTCGTGAACTCGTCGTCCTGCATTTCGATGGACGTATCTTTCCGGTGATCGACGGCACGTCCAAACTTGGGCGGGTCGGGAAAGTCGATCGACAGTCCTTGCACCAGCGCGCGAGCTTCCTCATTCTCCGTATCGCCCGTCGCAAGCAGATAGATGGCGGCAAAGTGAGGGTTGAGGTGGTCGCGCGTTTCTTCGTACATCGCCGTGAGCGTGCCGTCGAGGAGCTTCTTCAATTCGGGATCCTTCTCGAGCGCGCATAGCGCGGACAAGCGAATGAACTGTAAGTTATTCGCAAAGTACTCCCGCTCGAAGGGCGACTTGAGGGACGAGCGTTGAGCAATCCAGGCGCAGATCTCCGCATATTCATCCCGGAGGCTGCCATACTTCTCGCCATTGACCGACAGGGCCGTGCGCATCCACGCCGCCTTGTACGTCGGAGTCGCGCGCGTCGTGTTTCCCTTCCCATCGGGGATGTCCCACGAATCCTCGATGAGGCGGTCGACGACCCGTTCGACGATGCGCTGCACCCGCCCCTGGATCTCTTCATCCTTCACGTAGGCCAGCGTTATCGCGAGGCCGAAATTGACGCCGTCGTAGGTATCGCGGGAGCTATACCCCAGCCAGACCAGGTCCGTGTACGGTTCAACGCCGCGAAACGCCCGTTTTCCAAGACCCGGGCGCGCGGGATCCTCGCCTTTCCCGTACACGCTGTAGTACGCGCGATACCCAGCGTCATCGGCGGGACCCGCGTACCGCGCGATGTACCCCTCCCGCCCGCTCACGACGGTGAGGAGGTCGATCTTGTCCAACACCGCCAGAATGTCCGACCGCGTCTTCGCGTCTTGCGTGACGTGGTATTTCAACGCGAGCGCCGCCAGGTAATGCCCTGTCCACGCCGCGCTGTCGCCAAGCCCCTCCAGCCGGTTCACGCTCGACCGTTCGTAGTCGTTCCACCAGACGTCGGCATTCAAGCCGTGGAGCAAGTGGTACTTCTGATACAGATCAAGATACCGCTCCGCCCGCTCGTGCACCGCGGCGGCCTGTGCCCCCGTCATATCCGCCCAGTCGACGGTTTCGCCCCGGGCAATCCCCCGTAACGCGGCTTCCTGTTCCGGCAGGAGTGCGGTCTCCTGCGCGACCGCAACGAAGCACGCGGAAACGTTCATGAGCACCACTGACAGAAGCGTGCCCAATCGTGTGCACCTGGATCTCATCATGCAAACCCCCGCGTAGAAGAAAAACATGCCGCCTGACAAGTCTCGCTCACACTCGCGCGACCTGGAATCCAACCGGCAATCCCCAACTGTTGCCGCGAGAGAATACAGGCGGATACACGGACAATATAAATCGGATCGCCCCCCCGATCGAGTCCGGCGATGGGATCTGCTATGCCCCGGCAAACAGATCCCCGGGGTTCTCCGGAAACCCGGTCACGCCGCGGGACCGGTCCATCTGCACGATTCGCCGGAGGGGGCGGGCTTCGAAGGGGAAGGCTTTCAAGCTGCCATCTTGGAGGGCGCGATTCGCGTTGGGCACATTTGCGGCTTCCGCGGCGGTTGCGCGGAGTTTTGCAGTGACGTCGGGCTTGTCCTGCGCGCGTTGCCGCAACTCGTGGGGATCCTCGGCCAGATTGAAGAGCTGTTCCGTGCCGCCGTTCGCGAAGTAGACGTATTTCCAGTCGCCTTCCCGGACCATGATCTTGAACCGGGGCGAGCCCGGTGTGCCGTACAGGCCGATGACCCGTTCGCGGGGCGTCGCCGTTCCCGACAGCGCGCCCAGAACATGCGAGCCGTCTCGCAGGTCCGGCGTGCCGGCTGCCGTGGTGGCGATGCCGAAGAGATCGGTCAGGCATACGAAATTGTCGCTCACGGCGCCGGCGTCGAGCTGGTCCGGCCAGCTCAGCAGGAAGGGCACCCGGCAAGACACGTCGAAATAGCTTTCCTTCTGCCAGCCGTGGTGATCGCCGAGGTGATCGCCGTGGTCGGAGTAGAAGCAGATCAGCGTATTGGCTGCGTCGTCGCGGGCGTCTACCGCGTCCAGGATGCGGCCAAGGCACTGGTCAATATACGAAATTTCTCCGTAGTAGCGAGCGCGCAGCACCCGCGCGTGCGCGTCGTTGATGTCCTCCGCCCAGACAGCGTGGTTCATCCAGGGGATCTGCTCGTCCATGTGATCGACGGCAATGTCGCCCCGGATAGGATTCGGCATTTCGTCGGGATCGTACATCCGGTTGAAGGGGATCGGTGGGGCCAGCGGCGGATGAGGCCCGATGAAGGATACGAAGCCGAAGTATGGACGCGAATCCGAGGACTGAATCTGTTCCACGGCGCGGCCGGCGGCCCACGATTCCACCGTCAGCTCCGGCGGAAGGGGACTTTGTTGGGGCATGTAATACATCTCCGTGCGCTCGCCCATGTAATCCTCGATATAGGAGAACGCGGGATGCTCCCCAGCGATGAACCGGCAATAGGCGTCCTTTTTCCGGTCCTCGGGCGATCCGAAGAGTTCCTCGCTGTGCAGATGGACTTCGTAGCCCAGGTCCTCGTCGCGGGGCTGGGAATGGAATTTGCCAACCCCGAACGTCCGGTAACCGAGACCGGCCATGGTTCGCGCGAGGTAGGGCCCGCAGCGGTCCTCCATGGCGGCCGGCTGGCCTTCGGCCGGGTCCGGCGCCGCGTTGGAGTAGACGCCGGTGGTGTGGGGCTCCCGCCCCGTCCGGATGGTGTACCGGGCCGGAACGCAGACCGGGCAAGTGGAATACGCGCGCGCGAACCGGACGCCTCGCGCGGCCAGACGGTCCATATTCGGGGTGAAAATGAGGGGGTTCCCCGCTGCTCGTAACGCGTCGCCACGTTGCTGGTCGGTCATAATGAAGAGAATATTGGGCGGATTGGCGTTCACTGTTAAGAATCTCCGTGGCAGCGATTGGCTCATCAGCGCCGATAATGCCCTAAAAACCATGCCGGAGACCAGTCCCATTCGGGGGAGTGGCCGTGGCTTGGGCGTCCTCGCCCAAGCTCTTGGGGATCTAACCTGCGGGCTACCCCGGCAGACCTCTTGGGGGAGGACGCCCAAGCCACAGGGGGGCATCCATTCAGGTTCTGATCCTTGGAATCAGCTTCGGATTTCGTGCTTCGGATTTCGAATTTGCTGTGAACGTATGGCCCTGGGGCACAGCACCATGGATAGGAGAGATTTTCTCCCACAACTCGTTGTTTCTCAGGATCTCTTATGCTATACTGTCGCCACGCTCCATGGGGGGCAACGAAGAACGATCAACATGAAAGGAGGTCTAGGTATGTTTCTTTTGTTGTGGGGATTCTGGCTTTTCTGGTGGTTGGTGTGGAACGTCTTCTACGCTGGGCTTTACCCGTTCTAAGGCTGGAAGCTTAGACCCAGGTACGCATGACGCCGTGCGATGCTCGTCGCGTGGGCGTCTGTCGGAAGCGGAAGGAGAAGCAGTTGACGATGCTTCGTTGTTTCTCCCGGTCCGATAGCTCTACAGTTAGGGTCTAGTGCTGTTCGACCATTCGTAGGAAACGAAAGGAGAAAAAGGCTATGTTTTTGCTTTTCTGGTGGTTTTGGGTAGCCGTATGGTACATCCTTGCGGTGTTCTTCGAGGCCGGTTGGAACCTTCAGGTCTAGTACCGGACACCTCATTTCCCTTAGCAGTTTGTTGTGGCGAATCCATGGCGGATTCGCCACACTTTTTTGTTTCGCTTCAGAAGTTTGACCGGGCCGGCGGCCCCATGGTTTCGCGGGGATGCGATGCGTGGCCTGAAGGCGCAATCGTGGTGCGGCTGTCCACATATTCTCTATTGAGGATGCCCACAGTTTGTGCTATAGTGTGGCTGTACCCGCAACATGTTTCGATGCAGCCTAAGGCGGTGCTGCGAAAGGTGTGAAGGGGCTTGAAAATACTCGAAACCTCGTATACAATCTGCCTTGGTTATCACGAAACCAATCTCGGGTGAGGTTCTGCGGAGAACCGGGGACCCGAGATTCAGCGGACTGGTTGGACATGCAGGAAAGGAGGTCTGACTCATGAAAGGTACGCCCAAAGCCGCATTCTGGTGGCTCTTGAGCCCGTTAACCTGGATCTGGTGGATCATCGCAATCGTCATTCTGTACGAAGTGCTTTAACCCTGCCCTCATGCCTTGAGAGAAGGCAAGATACAGTTCAATCAAATCAAATGTTGTGCATCTTCGTCACTCCGTGAGGGAGTGGCGTAAACGTTAACATGAAGGGAGGTTTGAACTATGTTTTGGTGGTGGTGGATCTGGTGGATCATTATCCTCGTAGTTCTGTACGAAGTTCTCTAATCGGAGACATCTTCGTATCGCGCTGGCTTTAGTGGCGCCATCGGCCCATTGAGAAAGCGCGGATCTTGGGGTCGGAGCAGGCCAATGCTTCGACCCCTTTAAAATTGCCTACGAGAACGTTTAAACTGTCTGTTCTTGCAGCTTCCGGACTCTGGTGGTTCCGTCGAATCTGATAGTTGGACCCGGCAAACTGCCGGCAGGTTTCGGAACGCGTCGGTCAGCGATTGACGAGATGCAGGCGAGACCTGTTAACCAGCGTACCGGACGGTGAAACGAAATCGATTCAAGGTTGTATGGTGCTTAGGGATACATGTGGGTATCCCCAGTGTCTTACACTATCGCTCCGAAGGGGCGGCGTCACATCTCATCTAGAAGGGAGGTCGAAAACATGTTCTGGTTCTCTTGGATCTGGTGGCTGAT
>CAZWDH010000402.1:0-4953 GCA_964632865.1 uncultured Nitrospiraceae bacterium | reverse complement strand
CGAAGATGGAGGACGACGTGCCGCGCGAGGTGAAGGAGGAGCGGCTGGCGCGGGTCATCGCGTTGCAGGAGCAGGTCACCCGGGAACGCACGGTCCACTACGTCGGCACGGAGCAGGATGTGCTCATCGACAGCGCGAACACACGCTTTCGGAACGCGATGAACGGGCGGACCGATGGGTTCCGTCCGATCACGGTCCGCGGCGGGGATTTTGAGATCGGGGACATGGTGCGCGTGCGGGTGACGGCGGCGAACATGCATTGGCTGGAAGCGGAGCCCCTTGCCGCACCCGCCGGCGTCTGATCGGAACTGAAGAACATCCCCCTTTGTCCCCCTTCGAAGGGGGAATTTCGCACACGTACAATCCTTGGTGTATGCGGGTGCGGGTGCGGGTGATGGCGGCGAATTTGCATTGGCTGGAAGGGAGGCGCTTGCTGTACCGGCGGGTGCGTAGTATTCAACTGTAAAGAGATTAGCCACGAAAGAACGCAAAGAACTCGAAAAGGGAGACGATTCTTCGTGTTCTTTGCGTTCTTTTGTGGCAAATGACTCTTCCCTTCGGACGTTTTGGATCGGTATAATCCGGCCTATGTCTAATCAACCTATACTCATGGACGGCAAGTCCGTCTCGCAGCAGATCCTTGAGAATTGTGCGAACCGGGTGAAATCCATCGTGGAGCGCACGGGGAAGACGCCGTGTCTGGCGACGGTGCTGGTCGGGAGCGATCCCGCGTCGGCGACGTACGTGAAGATGAAGGTCCGGCGGTGTGAGGCCGTGGGGATGACGTCGTTGCGGATTGATATGCCGGAGACGACGACCACGGCGGAACTCGTCGCGAAGATCGTGGAGCTAAGCAACGACCCCGGCGTCCACGGGATCCTCCTGCAACACCCCGTACCGAGTCAGATTGACGAGCGCGCGGCCTTCGAAGCCATCGCGCCGAGCAAAGATGTCGACGGCGTGACCATCCATAGTTTCGGCACCACCAGTTTCGACCTGCCGGGCTTCGGGTCCTGCACGCCCGCGGGCATGATGCGCTTGCTCGACCACTACCAGGTGGAGATCAAAGGCAAACACGCGGTCGTCATCGGACGGAGTCCGATTCTCGGCAAGCCCATGGCGATGATGCTGCTGGCGCGGCACGCGACCGTGACCATCTGCCATTCGCGGACCCAGAACCTGCCGGAGGTGTGCCGTCAGGCGGACATCCTCGTGGCGGCGGTGGGCAAGCCGGAGTTTGTCAAAGGCGACTGGGTGAAAGAGGGGGCGGTCGTGCTCGACGCCGGATACAACGAGGGCAACGTGGGCGACGTGCATTTTGAGGGCGCGGCGGCGCAGGCGAGTATGATCACGCCGGTGCCGGGCGGTGTCGGGCCGATGACCATCGCGACGTTGATCGACCAGACGGCCGACGCGGCGGAATTGCTGATCCGGTAGGGAAAGAACATCCCCCTTGATCCCCCTTCAAAGGGGGAATTGGGCGCACGCAAGTTGGTTGGAAGCGGAGTCGCGGAGCATGCCCCGAGGGTGTTTGAGCGGGACTTCAGAACATCCCCCTTGATCCCCCTTCGAGGGGGGAATTGGGTACAACGCTCTGCATTGTGGATTGCACAGATCGGCAACCTACTTTGACCCTATTCATACGCAGTTAACCATAAACGAGGTTAAGAACGATTTCCCCCTTTGAAGGGGGGCAGGGGGATGTTTCTTTGGCTTCTCGCAAGTGCTCGTGGAGTGGGTCGATCGTTGCGCGTGAATCGTTTGGTCCAGTAAGAGAGGTGGGGCTCTGATATGGAATTGGAAGTACAGATTGCGGAGACGTTGACGGCGGATGGGCCGGCGGCGCTGGTGGTCCCGGTGGCGGAGGGGCACAGCGGACCGGTGTCGGAGCGGTTGTCCGAGGCGGATGCGCGGGTGGCGGCGCGGGCCTTGGAGTCCGGTTTGTTCAAGGGCAAGGCGGGCGATGTGTTCGCGTTTCCCGCGGCGGCGGATGGGTTGGCCTGCGTGGTGCTCGTCGGGCTTGGCGAGGACGCCGCGGACGCGGAGCAACTCCGGCGCGCGGGCGGGAAGGCGGTCGAAGCGCTGGGCCGTCATCGCGTGGAGGCCTGCGCGATCGATTTATCCAATGCCGGTTGGCCTTGCGAAGCGCTGCTCGAAGGCATCGTGCTTGGGCAGTACCGGTTCGAGAAATACAAGAAGCCGTCGGAGGAGAACCCGGCGGTGTCAGTCGCGCAGTTCGTCCTGCTCGGCGGTGACGATGCGGCGAAGGATCGGTGCCGTCATGCGGTGTCGGTCTGTGAGAACGCCAACTGGGCGCGGGACCTGGGCAATCGATCTTCCAACGATTTGACGCCGGGACAACTGGCCTTCGAAGCGCGGGGCATCGCCGAACACCACGAATGCTGCACCTACGATTTCATCGACGAAGGCCGCATGCTGGAACTCGGCATGAACGCGCTGCTCGGCGTGACGCGCGGTGCGACGGAACCGGCGAAGATCATCATCCTCTCGTACCACTGCGAACCCGAAGCGCCGACCCTGGCCATCGTGGGGAAGGGGATCACCTTTGACACCGGCGGGGTGAGCATCAAGCCGTCGCAGGGCATGGAAGAAATGAAGTTCGACATGTGCGGCGCGGCGGCGGTGTTGGGCGCGATGCGGACCGTCGTGCAGACGCGGCCGCCGATCAACGTGGTATGCGTGGCGCCGGCCGCGGAGAACGTGGTCGGATCGCGCGCGCAGAAACCGGGCGACATCGTGCGGGCGTACAACGGCAAGACCATCGAGGTGAACAATACCGATGCCGAAGGCCGGCTCATTCTCGCGGACGCTATGGCGTATGCGGTGGAGCATTATCAGCCCGACAAGATGGTGGACCTCGCGACGTTGACGGGTGCAGCCATCGTGGCGCTGGGTCATTACGCCGCGGGCGTAATGAGCACGGACGACGCGCTGTATGCGTCGTTACAGGCCGCGGCCGACGCGACGGGCGAGCGGATCTGGCGGCTTCCCCTGTGGGACGATTACTGCAAACTCATCGAGGGCACGCACGGCGACCTCAGTAATATCGGTCCCGCCCGCGAAGCTGGTACAATCATCGGTGGCTGTTTCCTGAAGGAATTCGTAGGCGACACGCCGTGGGCGCATATCGATATCGCCGGCACGGCCTGGGGCGGGAAGAACATCCCGTACCTGAACCCGAAACACGCGACCGGCTACGGCGTACGCATGCTGTCGGAATGGATACGGCGCGAAGCGATTTCGTAGTCGTTAGTCTTTAGTCTGTAGTTGGATGAAGTTGACGAGATCATGAACGTTGTCGTGACTTCCACTAGATCGCCCGCGCGGCGTGCTTCTGTGCACACGCTGGGATGCCGGCTAAACCAGTCGGAATCGAGCCTCATCGTCGAGCGTCTCGAAGCCGAGGGGTACGACGTCGTGCCGTTTGGCGAACCGGCGGACCTGGGCATCATCAATACGTGCACGGTGACCGGCGAGGCCGATGCGAAGTCGCGGCAGTTGGTGCGTTCGTTTATTCGGAAGAATCCGGACGCGTACACGGCGGTGATCGGGTGCTACTCCCAGATGGGGTACAAGGCGCTGTCGGAAATCGAAGGCGTTGACCTCATCGTGGGCAACCAGGAAAAGCTCAGCGTGCTGGATTACGTCGCGGCGGGGAAGAACGAGACGCCGCTCATCGTGCGGGACCGGATCGAGCGCGACGATTTCACGATGGAGATCGTCGGAAACGGGGAGGTCACGCGTCGCGCGAACTTGAAGATTCAGGACGGCTGCGACTTCATGTGCAGCTTTTGCATCATCCCCTTTGCCCGGGGCCGCGCGCGCAGCCGGGCGATGGACAACCTGCTCGACGATGCACGGCAGTTGCTGGACCGCGGCGCGAAGGAACTCGTGCTGACGGGGGTGAACGTGGGCACCTACACGTACGAGGGGCAGAACATCGTCGACGCGGTTGATCGCCTGAACGCGCTGGACGGCGTCGAGCGGATTCGCATCAGCTCCATCGAACCGACCACAATTCCCGAGGCGCTCTTTGAGCGCATGGCGGATCCGGACCATGCACTGGTACCGTATCTGCACATCCCCTTGCAGTCCGGTTCGAACCGGGTGCTGGAGTTAATGAAGCGGCGATACACGCGCGAAGAGTTTTTGGCGTTTATCGAACTGGCGGATGGGTCGGTGCCGGATTTGTGTATCGGCACCGACGTCCTCGTTGGGTCGCCGGGCGAGACGGACGAGGATTTCATGGAGACCTTCCGATTGATCGAAGACAGTCCGATTGCCTACGCGCACGTGTTCAAGTATTCAGAGCGGAAGGGCACGCCCGCGTCGCGGTACGAGGCGAAGGTGGACCCGCAAACGATGAGCCGGCGAAGCGCCGCAGTTCGCCGCTTGAGCGATGCGAAGCGAAGGGCATTCTACGCTGCGCGACTCGGCCAAACGGTGGAAGTGCTTTTTGAGCACCAGGAAAATGGATTCTGGTCGGGCTATACCGGGAATTACATCCGGGTGGCGGTTCGTTCCAAGGAAGAACTCGTTAACGAAGTGCGGGACGTGCGGCTCGACGATCTCAAGGGCGATTTTGCGCTGGGTTCGCTGACCGAGTCGCCGGCCCTGACGACATAGGAACTTATGGCTACCCCAACCGTCATACTCGAAGAAAGCGCGCTGGAGAAGGAAGCGCGTCTGAAGGACTTGCTCCGAAACTACGGCGCGATCGCCATTGCCTACTCCGGCGGCGTGGATTCGACGTATCTTTCCGATGTGGCCCATGAGACGCTCGGTGCGAAGGCGCGCGTGCTGTTGGGGGACTCGCCGAGTATTCCACGGTCCGAAGTCGCCGAAGCCACGGCGTTGGCGAAAGAGCGCGGCTGGAACTTTGAGGCGCTGTTCACGGAAGAATTCGGTAACGACGACTACCTCAAGAACGAC
>CAZWDH010000401.1:0-4995 GCA_964632865.1 uncultured Nitrospiraceae bacterium | reverse complement strand
GCGGCAGCGGATATACGGCGATTCAGATGGACAACGAAGGCAAGGTCTATGTGGGAACGGCGTACTACGGCAAGAACGCGCAACTCGTGCAACTGGATCCCGAGACGGCGCAATGGCGTTCCCTATTCCGGTCGGATGAATTGACCCATCAGTATGGTCGCGGACAGGGACTCCCGGGAAAGATCCATACGAAGCTGCGTCTCGGCGCGGACGGCAAGATTTATGGGGCCATGAAGCAGGGCTACGAACTCCACTACGTCATCCGGCCGGATGTGGGCGAGGCGCCGGAAGGAGCGCGCGGGAGCCAATATACCTGTCATTTCTTTTCGTACGATCCGGCGACGGATACGACCGAGGACCTGGGGCCTGCCTGGCCACAGGAGGGCGTAACATCCTTTGCTGTGGATACGGACCGGGGATATCTGTATGGCGCCTCCGTTCCGGGCGTGTTTTTTCTGGTGTATGACCTGAGCCGCAATCGCGTGTGGAACGCCGGGCAGATGCGGTACCCGCATCCCACGCGCTACATGCCTTCCGATCCGGGCACGGGGCGCGTCTATCATCCCGGCGAGCAAACGCCTGAAGGCAAGCACTTCCTGAGCGTCTGGGACCCCGAGACGTTTCGCCTGCGCGACGTGGAGGTCCTTCCTGAAGATGGGTTCGAATACAGGCATTCGTACGCGTCGTGCTGTGGACCCGCGGGGATGAACACCTACTACGGGTCCGCCGGCGAGTGGGTGTTCGAGATGAGCACGGGCGACCGCGAGGATGGAGCGTTCCACGTGCGACCGATTTGCCGCGTGGGCGTGGACGAAGACGACGAGTACACGATGATGTACGCCATCGAGCGCGGACCGGACGACCGGATCTACTGGTCCAGCATCGGAGGGCGTAACGTGCCGATGGACTTTTTCGCGTGGGACCCGAAAACGCAGACCAAGACGTATCTGGGCGCCGCGGCCTCAGGCGGCGAATGGATCGAGGGCGGGCACAGTCAGGGGATCGCCTTCGACAAAGCGGGTAACATGGCCGTGCATGTGTTGTACTCGGAGCTGTCGGAGGAACAGAAGAAGATCTGGAAGGTCTCCCGCGATTTTCACTACGAGGACATCGAGGAGCAACCGCATTACCTCGGCTATCCGTCGCATCTCGAAGATACGTACTACGCCGTGTACTACGTGAAGAACGCGACGGCGGTGCGGTAGCGACTACTCCCGGAGCCGCGCTTCCCGGGGGCGGTAGGGTTCGCGGTAGTGGTAGAGCACTTCCATGCGCGACGGTTTTCCGGTCACACCGAGGGTATTGCGCGTGCGCATGGCGAGCGTGTTCAACGCGCTGGGGTTGAGTTGCCAGACGAACTCTGCATCCGCGTCGCGCCAGCCGGTATCGTCCACGTTGATCTCGTAGGACTCAAAGTTCGGGGTGATGCTATGCATCTGCACCCGGACGTCCCCCTCCCGTTCTCCGTGCGTCGCGGTGAAGGCGACCTGATTGAGCGTTGGGTAGAAGTCGGCGATGCGATCGCTGTGCAGCGCGTACTGCAATTTCCGTGGGGTGGCCTCGTCGTACCAATTCAGATAGCCGTTCCAGGGCCACCAGGTGCTGCCTTGCGACAAGGGCCGTGGCGTGGGCTGGGAGAAGTAGTTGTTTCGCGGCATCATGCGGAAGAAGCCGGTCAGATTGTGTTGCGGTGGCCGTTCGCTCGGGTTGGGACTGTTCAGCCAGGGCGTGAACGTCGAAATCTCGAGGGGCGGTTTATTTTCGGGTAGCCCGGAATCGGGATGATTGCACCAGGGTTTCGCGCTCATCCAGGCGATGGGATTCGACGCGGACAGGCCGTACTTGGCGAGAAAGTATTCGTGCTGCTCGTGAATGTTCACGGGCTCGCCGGTTTCGGTGTTGAACTCGTAGGAGTCGAAGACGCTTTCGGGATCGGCGTGCACCCATTTGCCGAGGTCGTCGATGTATACCTCGACGGATTCGTGGTTGAAGATGTTCACGTGGCGCGCCTGGTAGCCCAGCGACGCCAGCGATTGGATGAACACAATGGAAAACTGGATGCACATCCCCCCCTTTCCGCAGGCATCGCGCCGGTCGAGGATGTCGAGGGCGTTCCATTCGGGGTAATTCGGCAGCGGCGACCCGTGATACCACTGTTGCGACACGAAGTGGCGAAGACGGTTGATCTTCTCGAAATCGCCATGGGTATCCGCGAGGAGTTCGTCGAGCTTGAGCCGGTTGCGGAGTTCCGCGAGTTGCGGGGCCGCGGCATCTTCGTACTGGAATCCGTAGCTCGAATAGCGCAGGCGCGGGTTTTCGCACTCGGTCACGAAGAAGGTATTGGGTGGCGGCGAGTCGAAGTGGAGCGTGCGGGTCACGCTTGCGCCCGTCACCACGGATGTCGCGAGCGGGTTCGCCGTTTCGAGGCGCGCCTCCCATTGCATGTAGCGATTGTGCACGCGTGCGATTTGAATCGTTGCAGCGTCGCCTTCCGAGGTGTGTGAAAACTCGCCCCACGACGCATCTTCCAGGTCGGGCGTGTCCGCAAACCGGAGGGCCCAGCGGATGGTCGTGTCTTTTGGCGTCGATCCCTGCCCCTCGAAATGGAGGGCTGTTACATCGCACTGCGGTTTGATCGATCGCGCGTCCGGCGTGGATCCTTCCCAGAGATCGATGGCCGGCGACCGGAGAATGCCAAGCGGTTTCCGGCGCGTGAGATTGAGGCGAATGACATACTCGCCGGAGACGTCGTTTGTCGCGCCGAGCGAATACTGGTTCCAGGACTTCCCGCCATCGGTGGATTTGCCGGAATGCTCGCCCACGTTGATCGGCTCGAATCCATATTCCGCGCTGTTCGCGTCGCCGCGGATCTGCCCGGAACTGATAAGGGCCGTGTTGCCCTGGTACACGAACTTGCCGCCACCCGCTTCGTACTCGTCGTCCCGGGCTATCAGGAGTTGATAGGCCTTATCTTCCGGGGCGTCGCTGCCGACGACGACTTCGTTTGCGCCGCCCTTCAGATACTCAACCGGCACCCTCACCCAATGCCAGTTTGGATCGTGCCAGGAGATGGGATTCCCCTCGATACGATGGCCGTTGACGAGGAGGTAATAGGGCGGCTGGCCTTCGCGGCCCGCGGGTTCCATGTAAAGCACGACGTGCGCGTCCGCGGCCGTGGGATCTTCCAGCTCAAAGGTCTTCTTTGCGAGGACCCCGGCGTGAATGCTCTCTTTGAAGGTTCCCTTCTCGCTGTGTCCCGCGCCGGGACCGTCGTCTTCGAGCAACACGAGGTCGTTCAGGACGACGCCCGCGTCGCTACGCATGACGTCAAAGGCGAATCCCCACGCATAGGCTTCCAAAGCCGGCATGTCTGTGGTGGCCTCGATGGTTTGGGGTTCCGATGCCTGGACAAGGGGAAGAGCCAGGCCTGTAAGCAACAAGGCAAGAAACCATCGCATTGGAGTTGTCTCCTCGGTCGGCGCGCCCGCGGTACATGGGGGGCCGCAGCAGTTCGGATGACATCCTACCACGCCGCAGCAGATCTTGACAGTCTGTGACGCGGCTCGTAGAGTGCGGGAGGATTCGCTATCGCTAACGCGGGGGAACCTGTTCACTTGCGCATCTATTCGCTCAGAACCGGAACTGCCTTGGTCGCAATTGTCTTCGCATGTGTCTTCGCGCACGGTGCGAGCGGGGACGCGCCGTCGCGTGAGGACGTTCTGGATACCATGGGGAAGGCCACGGACTTCATGATGAACACGGTGTCCAACCGGGGCGGTTTTGTCTGGGCATATAGCCTTGACCTGGAACCGTTTGGGGAATTGCCCGCGCGCGAGAGCATGATCTGGGTTGAGCCGCCGGGGACGCCTTCGGTGGGCCTGATGCTGTTGGAAGCCTATCGGGCGACCGATGATGCAAAGTACCTGGAGGCTGCCAAACGTGTGGCTGAACCGCTGATCTGGGGGCAGCATCCGTCCGGGGGATGGCACTACTTCATCGATTTTGAGCCGGAGACCTTGCCTGACTACTACGAGGAGTTCTTCTCGAAGTGCTGGGGCTGGCAGGAGTACCTCCACTTCTACGGCAACTGCACCTTCGACGACTTTAGCACGTCGGAACCGACCCGGTTTCTACTGACGCTTTATCAAACGACGCAGGAACCGAAGTACCGCGAGCCGCTGGACCGGGCGCTGGCGCACATCCTGCGGGCGCAATACCCGAATGGCGCGTGGCCCCAACGGTATCCGACGGGCACGTTGTATCCCCGCGACGACCATCCCGATTACACGCCGTTTTACACGTTCAACGACGGGGTCATGCTGGACACAATTAAAGTGCTGCTGGAGGCACATACAGCTCTCGGCGATCCACGGTTCGAAGCGGCGGCGCGGCGGGGCATGGACTTCTATCTGATCGCCCAATTGCCGGAACCTCAGGCGGGGTGGGCGCAGCAGTACGATTTCGACCTGAAGCCGGCGTGGGGCCGTCCCTTCGAGATCGGCACAGTGTGCGCGGGCGAGACGGCCTCGTGCATCCAGGACTTGATGCTCTTCTATAAGATTACGGACGATGGCAGGTATTTGGACGCCATTCCTCCGGCGCTGGACTGGCTGGGACGTTCAATCATCCCCGGTGTTGAAGGCTACACGCACACCTACTACTACGAAATCGGCACGAACCGCCCGTTGTATATCCGCCAGACCGGAGAAACCATCGAAGATGTGCGATACGCGGTGACGGATGAGGTCGAAGGGAGTTATCCCTACGGAAACAAGATCTCCTTGGATGTCGAATCCATGCGGCTAGAGTACGAACGCGTAAGGGGCTTGACGCCCGAAGAAGCACGGACGGAGTACGAAGCCTCGCTTAAGGGCGAACGGCTGCCGCATGAGGTGAAGGGCGGTTATCTGGCCAACGCGTTGAGCGCGACTTCGCAGGATGCGGACGGTATCGCGGCGATTGTCGAATCGCTGGACGACCGCGGCGGTTGGCGCG
>CAZWDH010000400.1:0-5004 GCA_964632865.1 uncultured Nitrospiraceae bacterium | reverse complement strand
GCACGGAAGTAACCCTGCCGGAGATCAAACTTCCCGAGTCCATGGTCAAACTGGCCATCGTGCCCAAGTCCCGGGCTGACGAAGACAAGATCGGCGAAGCGTTGAATCGAATCGCCGAAGAAGACCCGACGTTCAGCCACTATCGCGATACGTCGACCAATGAACACATCGTCAAAGGCATGGGCGATCTTCAACTCGACATCCTCCTCGACCGCATGAAGCGCAAGTACCACGTCGAGGCCGAGACACATACGCCGAAGGTAGCGTACAAGGAAACCGTCAAAGGCAAATCGGACGTTCAGGGCAAGCACAAGAAACAGTCCGGCGGCCACGGGCAATACGGCGACGTGCACTTGCGCGTATCGCCGAACGGCCGGGGGGAAGGCTACAAGTTCGTTGACAGCATCGTCGGTGGTGTGGTTCCGAAACAATATATCCCGCACGTAGATAAGGGTTGTCAGGACGCCCTGGAAAAGGGCGTCATCGCCGGATACCCCGTGGTAGACATTATCGTGGAACTCCACTTTGGTTCCTACCACGACGTGGACTCGTCGGAAATGGCGTTCAAAATCGCCGCGTCCATGGCCATTCAGAAGGGCGTGAAGGAGGCGAAACCCTGCCTGCTGGAACCCATCATGCTAATCGAGGTAACCGTCCCAGACGAGTTCATGGGCGACATTAACGGCGACCTGAACAGCCGCCGCGGTCGCATCATCGGGATGGAGCCGATGGGTGGCGGGCGCCAAGTCGTCCGGGCTCATGTGCCCGAAGGCGAAGTCCTTCGGTACTCGACGGATTTGCGCAGCATGACCGGCGGTCGCGGGAGCTATGCGCTGTCCTTCGACCATTACGACGAAGTCCCCGAACACGTGGCGCAGCAGATTATTGCGGAGTACGAAAAACAGCGCGCGAACGCCAGCTAAACGTCAATTTATCAGCAGTTTACGAGTTTTCTCGGCGAGTGATCCCGTAACGGATCGCTCGCCGTTTCTCTTGTTGAACTGCCATCTACAAATCGCGGGGGCCAAGACACGTCTCTCCACCACGGAGCCAATTTTGTGTTGCGCTTCGGTATTTGCTAGACTAGGCGGTTGTATTTTTGCCCCAACCAGGAAGAATACGATGATTGGTCCAAAGCTGCACGACGGAGTGGCCCTCATCGAGGTGACGGACCCGCTCGTCCTGACGGAGATCGAGAACGACGCCGTGGTCCAACCGTTTCTCGGCGAACGGCTTTCGCCGACCTGCGTTGCGGTTCAGCCACAGGCGGTGCCGGACGTGGTTCGCCGTTTGCAGTCGCTTGGGCATCTGCCGAGGGTACACGATTGACAACCGGGTATAGCATCAAGGAATGCCTGCGCGGCTACACGAACGACGCTCTGGGCGTGATGTGTGAGCGCTGGCGCCTGGTCGCAGGAAGTAAAGCCAGCCGAATCAGAGCTCTTGAGCGCATTCTTGGAGATCCGCTCCATCTGAAAGGGGTTATCGGCGATCTCGACCCCGCCGCGCTCCGGCTCCTTCACGTGGTTGCTAACACACCCGGGATCACCGCCGGAGACGCTGCGTGCGCCCGCGGTCTCATCGGCTCGAGCACGCCCGCCGCAACCCTGGAAATCCTTGCGGCACTTGGCTTAGTGCTGGTACCCCCTTTGGACCGTGCGGGTGCGTTCTCCTTCAGCCACCTGTCGCGTGACGACCAGGTAGCGGCCAGCACATACACCCTGGTGGTGCCTGAAGCGCTCGTTCCCCACGTTCCTGCACCGCCCGCCCTGGGGATTGAAGTTCCCCAGTATCGCGAAACTGTTGACGAGTCACAGGTGGAACGAAAGGATGGCGCCACAACGGCCTTCCTGGAAACCCTGCGCGTCGTGGAGGTGCTCGAACCCCGGGTAACCGCCGCCGGCGACATGCATAAGAGCGACGGAACCCGCGCCCGGGAAATGGCAACAGATGTGAACGTGAGTGCCGAGGCCATGAAGTTCGCACTCATGATTGCCCGGCGGCTTGGCTGCGTCGCCGCCAAGAGCGGGAGGCTCGTCACCACCGAGCGCGCGGAGGAGTGGGCTTGCGCGTCCAGGGCGGAGCGCACCCGGAGTCTGTTCCGTGGGTACGTCGAATCCGACGAACTAGCCGATCTCCAACTGTTCTTCCCTCAAGCCTTCGACGCGATGGAGTCGCGAATGCCCGCAGGAACACTGCGCCGCAGGTACCATCGCCTTCTGCTTGCGCAGATCTTGGCGGAACAGCTGGCGGATACTTGGTACAGCCTGGAAACGCTCGTCAATACGATGCGCCGGGTGGACGAGAATTTCCTGTTCCTGTGCGAGCGGTGGCGCGCCATCGCCGCCAATGTGCCTGACGCCTCCGCCCCATGGCGAGATCGGGCCTGGCAGAATCATGAGAAGCGCCTCCTGGTCTGGATCGTTCAGACGCTGCTTGCGAATTTCGGCATGGTCGACCTTGCCGACGAGGGCAAGCTGTTCCGAATCACGCCCCTCGGCCGTTACGTCCTTGGAGTGGGTCCCGCACCCGAGGAAGCGGATGACGGCGCGAAAGATGCCGTCGTCGTCCAGCCGGACTTCGAGGTTATCGCCTATCTCGACCGGTGTTCACCCGACCTGCGGCGCCGCCTCGATCTGTTCTGCGAACGCCTTCGGGGCGGCCCCGTCAGCACTTACCGGTTGACCCAGGAGAGCGTCTATCGCGGCGTCCGGTCGGGCGTCTCGTCGGATGAGTTCATTCGAATTCTTGAGAGCCATTCCAGCCGCCCCGTTCCCCCGAACGTGCGGGAGCAATTCTCCACCTGGGATCGCAAGGTCGCGGCGGTCACCATTCATCGCAAATGCCGCGTGCTGGAGTTCCCAACCGAGTCTGATGCGACACAAGCGGCCCAAGAGGATTCCGGGCTTCGCCACGTGGGGGGCCGGTTCTGTGTTGCGCAGAATGGCGCTGCACCCAAGACAGACCACCGCATTGACTATCGAAACGCGTTATCTCCATGTGCAATGCAGACGGACGGACTTGCGCTTCACGTTCCCTGGATTAAGGCCGACCTGTTTGTTCACCGGCGGCTCGAAGAATTAGGGCAGGTCAAGCGGACCAGCTCCGGAGACCTGGAATTCGAGTTGTGCAAGAAAAACACCCGGCGCGACATCGACTGGGGCCTCCTCGCCGCCCAACTGGAAACCCTCGTCGAAGGGTCCCTGGCGGCGCGGTACCGGGCCGCCTTGCGCGCTTGGAACGGCGATGTCCAGTCGCCGTCCGCATTGACGGCTACGCTGGTCCGGTTTGAAGATGCCGAAGCCTGCGACGCCGTGTTGGAGATGCCCGAGGTCGCCCAGCACGTGGAGGGCCGCCTTGGGTTGTATACGTTGGTTGTGCGCAAGGGCGGGCTGACCTCCATTAAGCGCGCCCTCAAGTCATTCGGCATGCCCGTCAGCAAGAACGGCGTTGTACTCGACGACGGTCCGCCGGAACAGTGGGTCGGCTCCTGGCTCGAGGCGCAGAACGACAGTGATGAGCCTGACGAGCGAAAGGCGTCTAAAGGGGAGGACGATGCGGAACAAGAGGAAGCGATTGACCTGCCGTCCTATTCGCCCCGCATCGTGGGTGAGATCATCGACGACGCCATCCGCCGCCGGAAACCCATACTGATCCAGTACCAATCGACGTGGAGCCCCAATCCCACCGTGCGCCGCGTCAACCCCGTTTCGCTCGACACCGTGGGCGCCATGCCCTCATTGAGCGGATTCTGCCACCGGCTCGGCGGCGCCCGCGTCTTCAAGCTGTCCCGCATAAAGGGCATTCGGATTCTCGAAGACGAAACCTTCTAACGTCTGGTCTTCTGGTTTCTGCGCCCACACTCCACATCATTCGCCGAACGTGCTATGCTTCCGGCCTGAAACAAGCGGAGGAGACCGAATGAAAGCGATGCTGAAGCCGGGGGACTATGTAATCGGGCTGGATATCGGCGGGACCAAGATGATGGCCTGTGTTGTCGATCATTCGTTCAAGGTGGTCGGCCGCTGCCGCAAGAAGAGCAAGTCGGAAAAGAAGCTCGACGAAAAACCCGAGGACCGGATCGTCAAGATCGTCCGCGCCGCCATCGAGGACTCGGGCAACAAACCGATCAAGGGCATCGGTGTGGGCTCGCCCGGCCCGCTCGATCCCAAAGATGGCGTTATCATCGACACGCCAAACCTGGGTTGGAAAGACTTTCCTCTTGCCGCCGTGTTGCGGAAGGCTTTCGACGTTCCTGTGCTGGTCGACAACGACGTCAACGTGGGCACGTACGGCGAGTATGTCTTCGGAAAGGTACGCAACTGCAAACATGTTGTCGGGATTTTCCCCGGCACCGGCATCGGCGGCGCCATCATCCTTGATGGCAAGCTCTTCCACGGACACTCCGGGTCCACTGCCGAAATCGGCCACATGACCCTCGAAGTTGACGGCCCCTACTGTGGCTGCGGGAAGCGGGGTTGCCTCGAAGCGTTGGCCTCCCGGATCGCCATCGCCTCACAAATTGCCGCCCTGGCCGCCCGTGGCGACGCGCCGTACATCTACGAGAACTGCGGCACCGACCTCGGCAAAATTCGCAGCGGGGTAATCGCGAAGGCTATCGAGTCGGGCGAGAAAATGGTCGAGGGCGTTGTGCGGAAAGCCGCCTACTACACCGGAGTAGCCGCGGGCAATCTCATCAACATCGTCAGCCCCGACGCGCTCGTTCTTGGCGGCGGCTTGGTCGAAGCGATGGAATCCCTCTACATGGACGAAGTGGAACGTGCGCTCAAGGCCCACGCCATGCCCTTCCTGCTCAAAGGAGTCAAGGTCGCTGCCGCGAAACTGGGAGACGACGCCGCCGTCATGGGCGCCGCTCATCTGATCGCGGAACGTATCTCCACCGAATAGGGGTATGGGGTATGGGGTATGGGGTATGGGGTGTGAGGTGTGAGGTGTGAGGTGTGAGGTGTGAGGTGTGAGGGTTGGGGGTTGGGGGTTGGGGGT
>CAZWDH010000399.1:0-5051 GCA_964632865.1 uncultured Nitrospiraceae bacterium | reverse complement strand
ACGCCACGGGCCGTAATCAAATGACCGTTCTGGAGCGGGGATTGACGCTGCTCGAGATTATCGCGGGAGTGAGCCCTCTGCTGGGACTTCTCGGCACGGTGTTGGGCATGATCGCCGTGTTCAACGCCATCACGACACAGGGATTGGGCAATCCCCAAGTACTATCTGACGGAATCTCCAAAGCGCTTGTGACGACCGTAACGGGGTTGTGCGTGGCGATTCCCGCGGTGGCGGGCCACAGTTGGTTTACGCGCCGCGCCGACGACCTTGCCTCGGAAATGCAGGACCGCGCGACCGCGTTCATCGCGAAATTGGAGGGGCTTCAGCGCCGGCGTCTGTCGCGGTAGGTTGGACAGGGGTACGGAAGCAGCTACAGATTCTCCAAGGGAATGGCTTCGTCGATGAGCATGATCGGGATATCGTCGCGAACGGGATATAGATACTGCCGGTCTTCACGAACCAGCCCCCCGTCGATGTGTTCCTGCACCTGCTCGCCTGCGCGGTTCTTCAGCGTGCCGGATTCAATCGCGGCGTTGATCTTTGCAACGAGTTCTGAATCGGCTTCGCTGACCGGCGTCTTGTTTTCCGGGCAGACCAGTATACTCAGGAGTTCGGGGTCGACCATGAAATCCTCCAATCATTCGGGTTGGGCCACCGGCCGAATTGTAGCGGATACTATAGCCGTGAATCCAAGCATTCGCCCGCTGGCGTTGACACTGGAGGCGACATCCGCATACGCTGAGATGACTGGAGTCAGTTGGAGGATGCAGGGAGATTGGTGCTATGCGGACGTGCCACCGATGCGGACACCCCTGGGAAAGCGAAAAGAAGGTACCTGGCGTTAAGGAGTTCTGTGAACAGTGCTCAGCCTATTTGCACTGTTGCCTGAACTGCCGGTTCCACGATCCCTCCGTTCACAATCAATGCGCCATACCAACGACCGATTGGGTCGGAGATCGAGCTGGCGCGAACTTCTGCGACGAGTTCGAATTCCGGGACATTCGGGCCGAAAAAGCGTCCAGCGACGAATCGACCGCGACCCGCCGGAAGCTTGATTCCCTGTTCGGGGATACGTCCAGTGCCGAGTCGCCAAATCAATTGGACGCGTTCAAGAACCTCTTTAACGACTGAGGCCTTGCCGCTGCCGGTCGCTGTGCGAGGTTTGACGGATCGGGACGGCGGTGGTAGAGTCATGCTGGCAATGGGGACCTGAGGAAGTACCAGGGTGGAAACGCAATCACGAAAACCCGATATGCTCGTCGTCGACGACGAGGCCGGTATCCGCGACATTCTCGCCGAGGCATTCAAAGACAAGTTTACCGTCTCCGCCGTATCGAATGGCGCGAAGGCCATTGAACTCCTGGAAGCGCGCCGCTTCGATGTCGTTATTACGGATCTGAAAATGCCGGAAAAGGATGGCATTGCTGTCCTGCGCGCGGCCCGGGCATCCGCCTTTGATAGCCCCGTCATCATGTTGACGGCCTACGGGACGATCGAAACGGCCGTGGAAGCCATGCGGCTCGGCGCGCGGGACTTCATCGCCAAACCGTTCAAGCTCAAAGAAATCGAACTCAAGGTCGAAAAGATCGTCGGTGGCCCGCGCCCGCAGAAACCGATTGCTGGTGCTCCAGATTTGCGCCGGATGGTGGGTGACAGCGCACAAACGCGCAGTCTGCTGAAGATGATTCAGAAGATCGGACCCAGCCGGAGTTCCGTACTCATCACGGGTCCCAGCGGAACCGGCAAGGAACTGGTCGCCCGAGCCATCCACGACTCGAGCCCCCGAAAAGATCTTCCCTTCGTCGCGCTCAATTGTGCGGCCTTGGCCCCCGGCGTGCTGGAGAGCGAATTGTTCGGTCACGAGCGCGGTGCCTTCACAGGCGCGGACCGCCAGCGGATCGGCCGTTTTGAGCGCGCTCACACGGGCACTCTGTTTCTGGACGAGGTGGGCGAGATCGATCCCAACATTCAGACCAAGCTCCTGCGCGTATTGCAGGAGGGCGAGTTCGAGCGGGTCGGCGGCGTAATGCCGATCAAGGTGGACGTGCGTATCGTCGCCGCGACAAACCGGGACCTTCGGGAAGCCATCCTTGCGGGCACGTTTCGCGAGGATTTCTATTACCGCCTGAACGTGTTCTCGCTGAACGTGGAACCGCTCCGTAACCGTGCGGACGACATTCCCGCGCTGATCGACCATTTCCTCAACCGCTTCAGCCGGGAACAGGTAAAGGATGTCCTTTCCGTCGAAGATGACGTCTTGAGTTTCTTCATGCGTTACCCTTGGCCAGGGAACGTGCGTGAATTGGAGAACGTGCTGGAACGTGCGGTGGTATTGGCGGAAGGCGACTCCATCACCCGCGCGGAAATTCCCCCTGAGATGTTCTTCCGGCAGGAAGAACCGGAGCCCGCCGCGCCGGCTGGCGTCGCCGCGGGTGTTCCCGAAGCCGCGTCTCTGGCTCAACGCACCGATCAGCTCGAAAGTCAGATGATCGCCGCAGCTCTGGAACGGTTTCACTGGAACAAGACCAAGGCTGCGGAGCACCTGGGCCTCAAACGCACGACGCTGCAATACAAGATCCGGAAGTACGGACTAGAGTAGCTCCGGTACCGGCGAGTGGCACGGAGCGCGCAAATCCTGGCTTCTCGTCATAAGCATCGAACGACAGTATCCATCCAGCGCGCGTTCCGCAGCGTCTCGATCCGGAAACGGGCCCTGCCTCGGCGATTCTCCCGGAGGTGTCGACGCCCGAAACACCCACCACAAGCCGAACTGCTCGTACACGCGTTCTGGCTGGATACTCCGAAAATTCGGAGCGACTGCAAATTCACCTTCGATGTGGACGCTGGACTCCGAGGTCTTCTGTGAGGTTGCCCGGTACATCGATTGCCGTTCCTGTTCCCAATTCCTCAGTGCGCCAAAGGAAGCGGGCTTCCGTGACCTGGTCGGAGCATTTGGATGTGGCGGATTTGCGGTCACGAAAGCCCGTGTGGGATGGCGTCTCTGTTGACGCGAAGTATGAATCGGCCTTGTTAGCGGCGCATTAGGCGCAGACGATAAGTCCATTAGTGCGCGAAACGATGAGGACCGGGCATTTGGCCGCGTAACAACGTGCGCGCCCGCCGGTACAGTAGATAGACGCCGGCAGTGAAGTCGCCGACAGCGTCAGACGTATCGCAGATTACCCATCCCGAGGATCCCCCTCCTCTGATGAGTGGCCGTGTCCGTTCCGCTGCGGACACGGCCGTACGCTTTTTATGACCGCCTTCGAAACAAAAGGATAAGCACGTTTGCATCTCCGCAGCGGCGATAGCGCGCGATATCGGCAAAGGTGCGCATGAGGTGGATTCCCAAACCGCCGATTGGCCGTCGCGCGAGGTCGTCACATAGATCTGGTGCGGGCGAGGCCAGCACATCGAAGGGTTTTCCGCGATCGGAAATCCGGACGCGTAACCCGGAAGTCCCATAGTTGGCGCATTCGAGCCCGATCGTTCCGGTACGTCCGTCGTAGGCATAGCTGCAGATGTTGACGAGCGCTTCTTCGATGGCGAGTTCGATGCCCCGCACCGCCTGTGGGTCAAATCCCTCGCGAACGGCAATACTCGTGACCCAGCGAATTGCCGGTGCGATTTCTTCCGGTCGAGCGGGTATTTCGTACCGATCCATCAAGTCGTTGAGGCGGAGGGGGGCTTGACGCGGATGAGACAAGATCCGCCTTGGTGCCGCGCGTACAGCACCAGCAGTTGCGCGCTCCGGTGATAGGAACTCAGCCCGCCTTCCACATGGTTCGCCTTGAGATAGACATTGTTCATCGCCAGGCTGACCGACCGGGGGGCGCCCCGGTATCCATCCCAGAAAGCTCGGAGCCAGTTGACATCCCGCTGCACGCCGGGCAGGCGGCGGTGCAACAGGACCATCGCAACGTCGCGGTCGCGCAAGACCAGTTCGGTGAAAAGTTGCCGTTGCGCGAACAAGTAGCCTGAATAGCGTGTGTACGGATCCGCGCTGTTCGCACAGGCAAGAAACCCGAGGAAGTTTGCTTCGTCCTCGCCGGTAATGCCGCGTTGGTGCGCCTTTTCGTGCGCGATGGTGTGGGGGCGCTGGCAGTGGGGGGCTTGACGGTTGAAGTTGGCCTCGCCGGTGTAGGGAAAGTAGAACCCCGCAATACCGAGGGCGCTCATTATCGGTGAGGTGAAGATCGGCTTGGCGGGGCCACGGCGCTCGGCAAAGACAGACGGCAGGTTCAACTCCGTCGCGACCGTCTCGAAGGCGTCGTCCAGTCCGGTGTCAATCGTGTACAGCGGCGCTCGCGGCATACTGGGAATCCCCAAGTCGGTCGTGCCGGTGGCTTCGATATAGCAGAAGTTCGTCATGTCGACCAGTTCGCTGCAAAGTCGAATCAGCTCCCGGTCTTCGAGCGTGTTCCAAACGGAGTCCGAACGATCCCGTTCCAGCGAATCCCACCCCATCCGGGCTATCAGGTCGGGTCTGGCGTAGTTAAACCCCCATAGCACGTAGAACACCGTCACGACTGCGCCCGCGGTGGCGCCGGTGCGAAGAAGGCCTCCCAGGAGAGCGTTCGAAGTCCTGCGGCGGCCTCGGGCGACATGACGCAACGTCGTAATTCCTGGCCAAAGAAACCAGAGAACGAACCCCGCCATGGCAATCTCGACGAGACTAAAGCGCACTAATCCCGAAACGGAGGACAGGGCCAGATTCAGGTAGCGCCCCAGGCTCGCGACATAGAAGAATTCGGCAGTATGCGGTGTGTACGAAACCAACGTCGCGGAAAGTGCGACGAAGGCGCCCAAGCCCGCCAGGGACAGCCGCAACACGACTCGAACCTCGCGGTCCCGCTCGTGGAGGGGCGACGGACTCGCGACCCGCCGAAGCACCCGCACGACAGCGTTGGTTGTAAGGAAAACGCCATGAAGCCGGTTTTTCATGGCAAGAGTATACCACGCGATTGCTTCCCGTGCCGGGCCCGAAATCTTCCTGCTGTCAACGCAAGATAGAAATGTCCGCTTTTCTGCAAATTAGAAATGTCCGGTTT
>CAZWDH010000398.1:0-5058 GCA_964632865.1 uncultured Nitrospiraceae bacterium | reverse complement strand
ACAGCCGTTTACAATTTGAGCGTCGCCGAGCGCCACAACTATCTCGTCGGCCACATACGGCGCCCCAGACATGTCTGCAGTCCGAGTAAGCCTAAATACGGTTTCACCATCCCTCACTTCGCGATTAACTGTCCAACGCGAATACCCCGGATGATTGTCCATTGATGACCGGTACAGGTCTTGCGCGGTTCCATTAATGAGGCCAAAACCGTAATCAAGTATGTCGGGCGATGGAAAGACGGAAGAACCAGTCAGTACTGGCTCGTACATGCTGTTTCTGTTGTCAAACTTGTATAACATCAAGACCTTAGGCACTTCATGGTACTCGATATATTGGTTATCTCCAAGGATAACCACAAAGCGCTCTTCCGTCGAAACTCCCGCATCATGCCATTCCTTACTTCTGGAAAAATCCTGATAGAACTTTCCGTCCTTTTGCCACGCCTTGCTCGTGCCTTCCTCAGTTAACCTCCCGCTAGGCAAGATTGCGCCTCGGGTGGGTAGTTCGGGATCGGTCCTTGTTTCGCGCCACGTTAGCTCGACGTATATCGAGTGGATACGATTCTTTGCGGCTGCATGTTGCTGGATGATACTCTCAATCAGGCGAGTGTCATCTTCGCGACCATCCGTAGCAGCGAATTCAGAACGATTTACGTCGGGATGAGGCACGTCATTCGTGTTGCTAGACCTCGTCGCCATTTCCGTCTGAACTGGATCAATCGGCTCTTGTATATCCGGCGCGGGACCATTGCAAGCCATCGCCATTAGGCCGGTCAGCGAGAGACAGGTATATTTGCACCACCAAGCTCGTGAATTCATGACAGCCTCGGGTTGCGTCAGCTACACCGTCTTACTTGGTAATATATATCGCGTTGGCGTAGATGTCAAGCAAAAACATGGTTGTGTGGTACAGCGCCTCAGAAGCCAACGCTGTAAAGTATTTAAGGTTAACAAAGAAAACGGGGGCTGTCGATCGCGTGAGAGGACCGTGGGAGGTGATCAGATTTGGGTGTGAGGGATGGGGCGCCCTGAGGACTAGGGGAAGGATGCCCAAGGCAACGAAGACTTGGGCAGGGATGCCCAAGGCACCTCGGGGAGTGGGGCCAGGTTGCATGGCAAAGGCATGGATTTGATATACTTGGGGGGTCGGTGCAAGTGTGCGTGGGGCTAGACGTGCCAGTAGGCACTCAGGTCGTTTGCAGGGCCGTACCCCAGGTGCATCGGATTCCCGGGCGAGATGCGTTTCGCCTGCGCAACGTTTGACGGTTTACCGCGTTACGAAGAGAGGTTTCTCATCTGATGATGTCGAATAATGGCGAGCACGTCGCCCCGCAGGATTATCTGAACACGCCCATCCTGGACACGATCAATTCGCCCCGGGACTTGAAGACGCTCAAGGTGGAGCAGTTGAAGACGCTGGCCGAGGAGATCCGCCACAAGATCATCGCGACGGCGTCGGTCAACGGCGGACACCTGGCGCCGCATCTGGGCGTGGTCGATTTGACGCTGGCGTTGCATTACGTCTTCGACACGGAAGACGACATGCTGGTGTGGGACGTGGGGCATCAGTGCTACGCCCACAAGCTCGTCACGGGGCGGCGGGACATGCTGCCCACCATCCGCAAGAAGGGCGGGTTGAGCGGGTATCCCAAGCGCAGCGAAAGCCCCTACGACGTGTTCGGCGTGGGCCACAGCTCGACGTCGATCTCGGCGGGGCTGGGCATGGCGGTGGCGCGGTCGTTGACGCAGCGCGGCGGCCGGGCGATCGCGGTCATCGGCGACGGCGCGATGACTGCCGGCATGGCCTTTGAGGCGCTGAGCCATGCGGGGCACCTGGGCACGGACCTCATCGTCATTCTCAATGACAACAACATGTCAATCTCGAACAACGTGGGCGCGGTGTCGGCGTACTTCAACCGGCTCATCACGGGCGGCTTGTACACGCGGGCGCGTGGCGACCTGCATACCTTCATGGAGCGGACGCTGGGGCAGCACCTCACGCGGGCCGCGGAGCGCCTGGAGCATTCGGTGAAAGGATTCCTGACGCCGGGGTCCATGTTCGAAGCGCTAGGGCTGCGCTATGTAGGCCCCGTGGACGGGCACGACATGGATACGCTGGTGGAATGCCTGGGCAATCTCAAGAAGACCTCGGGTCCGGTGTTCTTCCACTGCGTCACGAAAAAGGGCAAAGGCTACAGTTACGCCGAACAAGATCCGCAGACGTACCACGGCGTGCAGGCCTTCGACATTAGCACCGGCAAGTTTCAGAGTGTGGCTTCCAGCGCCCCTCCCACTCCTACCTTTACGAACGCCTTCGCGGACGCCATGATCGAGGCCGCGCGGGAGAACGAGAAGGTCGTGGGCATCACGGCGGCCATGCCGACGGGCACGGGACTGAGCAAGTTTGAGAAGGAGTTCCCGGAGCGCACCTTCGACGTGGGCATCTGCGAGCAGCATGCGGTCACCTTCGCCGCAGGCCTCGCGACCCAGGGGATGCGGCCGGTCTGCGCAATCTACTCGACCTTCCTGCAGCGCGCATACGACCAGGTCATTCACGACGTGTGCATGCAGAACCTGCCGGTCGTGTTTGCCATCGACCGCGCGGGCGCCGTGGGTGAAGACAGCCCGACGCAGCAAGGCGCGTTTGATGTGTCCTTCCTGCGGGCCGTCCCCGAGCTAAAGGTGCTGGCAGCGCGGGACGACGTGGATACGCGGCTCATGCTGCGATGGGCGCTGGAGCAGCCAGGTCCGGTGGCAATCCGGTATGCGCGCAGTAAGGCGCCGACGATTGGAGCGGCCGAGGGACGTGACATCACCAAGGGCGAAGTCCTGCGCGAAGGCACAGACGCGACGCTGCTGGCGATTGGTCCCGTCATTTCGGCTTGCCTGGAGGCGGCGGAGACCTTGCAGCGCGAAGGGTTCACGATCGGCGTTGCGGACGCGCGATCGGCGAAACCGTTGGACAGAGAACTGTTGGATCGGCTGAAGGGCGCGCCCATCATCACCGTGGAAGAGAACACGTTGCCCGGCGGGTTCGGGTCGGGCGTGCTGGAGCACTTTGAAGAGGCGGGCATTTTGGAAGACGTGCGGATCAAGCGCCTCGGTTTCCCCGATGCCTATCTCGATCATGGCACGCGTGACGAGCAGCTCGCGGACATCGGTCTGACGGCGGAAGGCATCGCGGCGTCGGTACGGCATTACCTGGGCCAGCGCGTGACGCAACCGGTCCAGTAGACGAACTCAACGGGCGTTGGCTG
Organism: uncultured Nitrospiraceae bacterium; assembly: GCA_964632865.1. Taxonomy (GTDB): domain Bacteria; phylum Hydrogenedentota; class Hydrogenedentia; order Hydrogenedentales; family SLHB01; genus JAHDWY01. The sequence continues at coordinate 1,801 of CAZWDH010000398.1, read as the reverse complement.
GAGTCGACTTCCGGCCGCCAGCGAACATCTCCACACCCACCACGAAACCCTTAACTAGCACATAATAACCCCTTGACAAATCACGGGGGATCGCCTAGTCTACGGTTGGTCTTAGTTCGGAGCCAGTCTTCTCATGCAAGGCAAACCGTCTCCACAAGGCACCGAAGTACTAGAACAGTATATCCAGCGATGCCGCGGATTTCTGGACGGGTGGGTGCGCTTCAACCAAGTCATCGCGGCCTATCCCAGTCCGGGCGTCAACAAGCCGCAACTGGAGACCATGTTTCTCCAGATCAAAAGCACCTTGGCGCGCGAACACCAGATCCTCCGCGATCGGTTGGGACCGGACTGCAAGTTCTCCGCGGACATTGTCAACATCATTTCCGGCGCGACCACGCTGGACGCCATCTACGCGCAGTCCGACGTGGCGGTTCGCAAACTGCACACGGAATGGCACCGCGCTTTCATTACCATCAATGAGACCTTGGGCAATCTTGAGGACAAGCTGCGGCGCGCGCTGGCCGGGGAACGGGTCATGGTGGGCAATATCGTGATCCAGGTGCGCATCCGAAAGCCGGTGCCCGTGCGCCAGATCCTCGTGGGAATCGCCGTGGTGCTCGCGATTGCGACGGTTCCGGCGACCATCTACGTGATGCGAAACTTCTTCGGGTTCTGGGCCCCGGGTGCGGGTGAAGGCATCGTGTACTCCGAAGCCATGACCGACGAGGAGAAGATTCAACTGCTCCTGTCTACGATGAAGAACGCCGTGGAGAACGGCGATATCGACACGTTGATGACAGCATATTCCGACGCGTACACCGACGAGGGCGGCCGCGGCAAGACGGATCTACGGGCCATGTTGCAAACCTATAAGGTGGCTGGAGGATTCGTTGGATCGGAGTTGGTCGTGGACAAAGCCACGATCCAGATCGAAGGCGACTTCGCGCGTATCGAGCCCGTTCATTTTGTAGGAAAAGAAGATCAGCTCAGCATGATCGTCGCGGGAAGCCGTGAAGGCGACCGCTGGCTGATTTCGGCGATCGGCGGAATCTAGATCGCATCCGGATCTCCCCCACGCTGAATTTCCACCTACTGTGCCGCTTCTCCCGCCGGCACCTGATCGCGGTGTTTTGTGAGATCGGGACGCAACGTCACCGGAAATCCTTGCAGAACATTGCGGAATCGAAAGCCCAAAGGTTTGTGATAGTCGGGGAACGCATCGCCCTGCGCCTTGGGCATGGGACAGTGCCGGCAACGGATCAACATCATTCCGCCAAAGAAAAACACCGACCGCGGGAATCGCGCCATGGACGTGGTGAGATAGCGCAGCGCCCAGAAGAAGGGGTTGCGGGATTGGAGTTGGCTGCTGATGTACACGTAGTCCGAAACGCGCTTCGGAATGAGCGCGAGCCAGCGCGCCCAGAAGCGGTAGCCGTCCATACGGCTGCGGAACACAGGTCCGTGAATCATGTCTTCCAGGGTTCCGTGGAACCTGAGCAAGCCGCGCATCATGGATTCGTACTGCGCGCCGGCGTGGGCGGGATTCTCCATCAGCGTGCGGATCATGCCGGTCACGGCGGTTGTGGCCCATACGCCGGAGGAACTGGGGAACCAGATTTGCACGAAGGTGCCGCCGACGAGGATCCAGTTTGCGCCATAGGCGCGGTCGCGCACGAAGTACCGGTGGCGTACCTCCTGTGTGGAGACCGTTGTCTGAAACGTGGACCGGTAGTCGATGCCGCGCCGGGCGTAGGCGGCGTCGAGCAACCGCATGACTTCCTCTTTCGAGAGCCCGGCGTTC
>CAZWDH010000397.1:0-5061 GCA_964632865.1 uncultured Nitrospiraceae bacterium | reverse complement strand
CTGTCCGGCGTAGGGCGCGAGATCGATGTCGACCGTAAGCCAGCCATCGGTCACCGTATCCTTGCTTATCGGCTGGTTCATCACTTCCTCGCCATTGAACTTGACAATAAGTTGCCAATCACCGCCATCGTGATGGCTTACGACAAGGCGAAGAGTTCCCTTTGAGTTAACGGGAAGAGTCCCTTCACGCCAGATGACGCAGGGCGTCTCTCCATCATCGGGATGCGTAACCAGCACGTTTTCGCGCCCGCGATACATGGGGCGCATGCCCGGGTCCATCTCCAACCCGCAATCATCAATCTGCCAACCCGGCGCAAACTCCCCAACCACGGCATTCATATCCGGACGTCCGTCGGAGAGTTGCTTGGAGCGTATGTGTTCTTCCAGTTCGGCATCAGTATACCGGCTTTCCGCGATGGGACCGGCGTTCCAGCTTTGCTCCAGCGGTGACGGATTGGGGTTCTGTCGAGGTATCACGAATGTTTCCGAACCATCCGCCGCCGTATCGACGCGCCCGCCGGCCCGGACTACCGCGTCCCGCGCGAGCATTTCGCATACCTCCAGCAACCGGGCGAAGCTGTACTCCGTGTGCGAATATACTGTGTCCTGGTCCAGTGCCGAGGTAAACTTCTCCGGCACGTTTGGTAGATCGAGCGAAGTAAAGAGAATGCCCGCCGCGCTCGAAGGATTGCAGTCTGAATCCTGGCCACAGCGTGTGGCGATCTCGATCGTCTTATCGGGATTGCCGTTGCCGTAGAGCAGTCCCATCACGATGTACGCGCCATTAATCTTCGCATCGATGTTAAACGTCTTCTTCGCACCGCCACAGGAAGCCTTGCGGTAGTCCAGGTTTTCGTTGTACTTCGTTTCGATGCGCTGCCAGGTCGTTTCCCATTCGTTTGGATTCTCTTTCCACCATGCGATCACGTCCCGCACGCACTCCGCATATTGGCTCTCGGACGGGATACATGCCAAACCCGCGAGCACGATCTTTTCGGGACTCGATTCAAAGAAGGCCGCAGCGTACATACCCCCGACGAACTGTCCGCCGTAAAGTCCATCGCCGTAGTTCATGATGCGCCCAAAGGTCTCGCCCAACGTGATGGGCACGTTCGGCAGTCCCGGAGCAATCAGTCCTGAGTAATCCGCTTCGATCTGATAGTCGATGTCGTCCGCGTGCTCGTTGAATTGTGGGTGGCCGGAATCCGGTGGCGCTATGCCGTCTCGCAGGTTTCTGCGACCGGCCGCGTTTGCGTGCCAAAGCGGATAACCGCTGACCGCGAAGTCGATCCCCGCCTGTTTCAGCGACACGTCCCATCCATATACCTCGAGCGATCGCAAAAACGTCATTTCAACATACAGATCGTCCTGCCAGAACTGGTTGATCAACTCGGGCTTCCACTTGGGAAAGTCGCCCTCAGGCACCATCCTTCCGTTGAACTGGAATTCCGTGGGCGCACCCCACCCGACACCGGCCATCTGCCCAATCCACCCCGCTGTCATGCGACTGACGTATTCGTCCACAGGCAGGCGCAATTCAGCATCTTGCGCAGTGACGATGCCGCAAAGGAAACAGGTTCCGAGTATCGAAATAACTCGCATGGTTGCCCCCAGAAGGTTCCATTTCGTTTCTTGGTCCGGCGCAAACGGCCGGAACGGCAGAAGTCTAATTGTTGGGACACGCGCGTTCAACTGACCGAACGCAATCACTCGGGCGGCAGAAGTTCAAGTGACACCAGGAACTGATCCACCCGAGCTGATGTCTGTTCCAGGAATGGAGGATTGTTGAAGAATCCGTGGCCCTGATCCGGGGTGACATGAATGTCGGCCTGAATGCCAAATGATCTGGCGCGATTCACGTATTCTTCACCGTGCGCAATTAGACTGTCGTTGGATCCGTAGAAGAGTATCGCGGGCGGGCTTTCCGCACTTAGATGAAGCGTAGGGGAGATTAGCCGCGCCAGGTCTTCATCGTGGCCCAGACGTTCCAGATGGCGGTCACTCCCGACAAGGTTGAGGACTGGATTGAACAGCACCATGGCGCAAACCGACGATGATGTGCCGGCATCTTCGCCCGGACCCACGATATCTGGCGTTAACCCCGTGCAGGCCGCGAGGTGTCCACCCGCGGAACCGCCGCCTGCCGCGATCCGGTTGGGATCGATTCCAAGGCGACGGAAGTTGGTTCTTAGCCAGCGCACCGCGCTCTTCGCATCTTCCACGCAAATCTCCGGCCCAACGTCGTCCCGGCTCTTCACGCGGTAGTCCGCGCAGGCCGCGACCATACCCCGCCGGGCCAGGTACTCTGCCTGCGGCGCGAATTGTTTGGGGTCTCCTTTCTGCCAACCTCCGCCGAAGAAGAATACGATGGCCGGACGCCGATCGCGCTTCTGCCAGTTTCCCGGAAAGTATAGCGTCATTCTCAAGTCGCGCCGAGGCGTGCGCTTGAATGCAACTTCCTCGATGCGGACGTCGTCCGCACCACGCGCGGCGTCGACGACCCCAAAAGTGTCCCGTTGAGTGCGAGCACAGCCGCCCACCGCCGTCAGAATCGGTATGCAACAGAGGAACCTGCGACGTGAGAATATCATCTTTAGACCCTCAGCCCGCCACACCTTCACTTCCAAAGAAACGCTATGCCATTGAGATTACGTTCGTCAAATACGTGAACTGTTTCGTTTCAACAGGTCGTTTGGCGCTGATGGATGAACTGGACCAAACGATCTGCCACAATAGACGTCTGAACGATTGATAGACGATTGCCGGAACCAGGGGGGAAGTATAGATGATGCACCGGATTGGACTCTCGCTGTTGGCCGTCCTCGTAGGGCCGACTATTTATGCGGTTGGTCAGACCAACACGTTGCCGATAATGGACTCATGGCGCCTGGTGTCCTCCGCTCAGTTGGATCAGCCTGATGGGGCCGCACTATCCACACCCGGCGCGCAACGTGTGGACTGGTATCCCGTGACTTTGCCCACCACTGTTCTTGCCGCGCTCGTCGAAAACGGTGTGTATCCCGATCCATACTTCGGCGAGAATCTCAAGGCAATCCCAGGTTATCAGCCCGGCCGTTGGATGCGAATGAATGAGGATAGCCCATTCTATCCATCCTGGTGGTACCGGACGGAGTTCACAATCCCTTCCGACTATCCTGATGATCATGTACGCCTCCACCTTGACGGAATTAACTACCGAGCCAATGTCTGGCTGAACGGCGTCAAGGTTGCCGGCGACGACACCGTACGCGGCATGTTTCAGCGCTTTGAATTGGACGTCACGGATGCTGTTAAACGCGGCGAGGTGAACGCTCTCGCAATAGAGGTGTTCGCGCCGGGGAAACTCCCGGAAGGCGCCTACCGAACGAAACAGGTCGAAGCAACTACCGGATGGGACGATCACAATCCGCAACCGCCGGACCTTAACATGGGCATTTGGCGCGAGGTCTACCTGACAACCTGCGGACCGGTCATGTTGCGCCATCCCTACGTAAAGAGCGACTTGAGCCTGCCTGGCCTGGATCGCGCCGACCTGAACGTACAAGTCCAGGTGACCAATCTCACGACGGAGCGCATAACCGCCGAAGTCAGCGGCTCCATTGAAGGCATCACGTTCTCTGATTCGGTGGAGTTGTATCCCCAGGAAGCCCGCTGGGTTCACATCTCGCCGGTCCAGTGCCCGGCGCTTTCGGTAGAGAATCCGAGACTCTGGTGGCCGAATCCGTTAGGTCCGCAGAATCTCTACGAAATGTCGATGCAGGTTGAAGTGGATGGCAAGCTCTCTGATTCCGCGGGCACCCGATTTGGTATCCGTCACGCAACGAGTTACATCAATGACGAAGGCTGGCGCAGATACCAGGTCAACGGCGAGGATGTGCTCATTCGCGGCGGCGCGTGGATGACCAACGAGATGCTGCTACGGTTTAGCGAACGGCGCGACCGGGCGCTCGTGCGCTACGCACGCGAAGCTAACCTGAACATGCTGCGGTCCGAGGGCTTCTCCATCCGCGAAACGGATCAGTTCTACGACATCTGCGACGAATTGGGCGTCATGGTCACGCAGCAACTCTTCGGGCGCAGCATTCCAGACGAAGAACTCGCCATGGACTGCATCCGGGACAGCGTACTGCGCATTCGCAATCATCCCAGTCTCGTCCATTTTCTGGGACACGACGAGACATTCCCCACTGACCGGTTGGACGAAGCCTACCGGGGTATCATCGACAAGTACAGTCCCGGCCGCACCTATCAGCCCCATTCCGGCGCTTTTGAGGTGGAGGACCGCTTCGACACGGGCGGCACGCGCACCGGCACGCGCGAACTCTGGACCTACGCCGACCCCACACGCTACTACAACAACGCTTTTGAGGAGTACGCTTGGGGATTCGCACAATCCGGCGGAATCGGGGGCATTGTGGCTCAGGTGGAGAGCGTCCGCCGCATGATTCCGGAAGACCAGCTTTGGCCGATCTGGACCGACGCCATGTCCTTCCACACCGTCATCCAGGAAGGCGACTTCTTCCGCGAAACCGTCAAGTCCCTCAACACGCGCTACGGCGAACCCGAAGACATCAATGACTTCTGCATGACGGCCCAGGTGATGAATTACGAAAGCGCCCGCGCCATGTACGAAGCCTACGCCCGCAACAAGTACGACGCCACCGGCATCACGACCTGGAAGTACAACGCCGCGTGGCCCGCCGTCATGACCTGGCATTACGTGGACTACTACCTCGTACCCACCGGCGCCTACTACGGAGCGAAGAAAGCGTGCGAATCACTCCACGTGCAGTATTCCTACGACGATCGTTCGGTCTGGGTCGTAAACAGTCTCTTTCAGCCCTACGACGACTTAAAGGTGACCGCCCGAATTCTGAATCTCGACATGACGGAGTTGTACACAGAGAACGCAATGGTCGAAGTCGGCCCCGACGGCAAAACCAAAGCCTTTGTCGTCGGAACTCCGGAAGGAATATCCACCACCTATTTTCTGATCCTCACGCTGGCCGATGCGGCCGGGAATCGCGTCGCCGAACTTGCCTACGATCCTTCCAACGCGCT
>CAZWDH010000396.1:0-5112 GCA_964632865.1 uncultured Nitrospiraceae bacterium | reverse complement strand
TCGACTGCTGTAATCGGCGTTGTTATGGGTTCTTCTTGTGTCGCCGCCGCGCAATCCGTACAATATCCGCATCGGGGACGCCCCAAAAGGGGCACAATCAAAGGACATACGGGGTGATCCTTCCGGACCGGCGAATCAAGGAATTGTTGAAGCAGGGCGACCTGTCCATTGAACCGCTTGATGCCGTACAGATCGGTCCGGCGTCGGTGGACCTGCGTTTGGGCACGACGTTTCTCACGCCGCGCACGACGGATGGCTTGTTTTCCATGTCGGAGCCAATCGAGTACGAGCGTGTCGAAGGCTCTTCCTTCGTCATTCCCGCCCATGGCTTCGTCCTCGCCACAACGCGGGAAGTCATCACGCTGCCGGATTACCTCACCGCCTTTGTTGAAGGGCGCAGCTCCATCGGAAGGCTGGGGCTCTTCATTCAGAATGCGGGGTGGGTGGACCCGGGATTCGAAGGCGCGATCACGCTCGAACTCTTCAATGCGAACCACGCGCCCATGCGCATCGAAGCCGGACGCCGCATCTGTCAGTTGGTGATCGCCTTGTCCGACGGTCCCGTCGAAACGCCGTATCGCGGCAAGTACCAGGGCCAGCGGGAAACAACTGGTTCGCGGGCCTTTATGGACACCGAGGTGGGCGAAGGCTAGATTCGCTCCTCCAGGTACTCGCGCAAGGCCACGGCGTTGTTGAGATCGGTGTTCTTCGCGGAGTAGACCAGCGTAATTCGACCGTTCTTCACGAATTCAACCAATTCCGCAATTGCATCGGGTTGTGCACCGAGTTCTTTTCGGTAGCGGGCCTTGAACTGCTCCCACTTTTTCGGGTCGTGACCGTACCACTTGCGAAGCTCGTTACTGGGCGCGATGTCTTTCATCCAGAAATCGACTGCAAGTTCGTCTTTCGATACACTGCGGGGCCACAGTCTGTCGACGAGAATTCGTTTCCCGTCGTTCCTGGTCGGGGGATCGTATGCACGACGAATCCATATGGACATGGACCAGCCTCCTCTTCGGCAGGACCGCTAACCTCAGGGTCGTTCGCCTCGCGCGAGGCGCTCGTTGATCGCGCGCAACGTGTCCGGAACATCGGCGATCGTTTCGACCACGTAGTGCGCGCAGGCATCGACAAGCCGCTTCCGGGCGCGGGCTTTGACTTCCGCGCGGCGTTCCGGCGAAAGGGCGGCAAGCTCCGCTTCCGATAGTCCGACCTCGTTGCCGTGTTCCACCACGCCGATGGTCCACATGCCCGCGTTGAGCCCCTCGCCGATGTCCGCGACCGTGTCGCCCACTTTCACGACGGCCTCCATGGGATAGACGCTGAGCTGCTTCGCCGCTTCCAGCGCCATCCAGGGCGCGGGCCGGCCTGCCGGCACGTCCGTGACACACACAATCGCATCGGGGGTGTAGCCGCCCTCCGCGGCCTTGGGCACGAGGATATCCATCATTTCATTGTTGTACCCGGTCGTACTGCCGATGCCGAGACCCATGGTGCGCAGTTCGGCGACCGCTTCGAGCGTGCCGGGGATGATGTCCGCGTGGTCGGCGATGCAGGCCACCTGCATGGGCACAAACTCGGCGAACATGGATTCCACGTCCTCCTCCGTTGGACGCCGGCCATGCTTGGTTTCCCACTGCTGCGCGATAGGCTCCATGTGCGCCATGACGCGAATGTGGTCCCGCTTGTGCATTCCCATGGGCTCGCGTGCCTGCGCTTGCGTCACTTCAATGCCGCGTTTCGCAAACACGTCGATGAACACCGCGGCAGGCGCGCAGCATCCGTAGTCCACGGTCGTACCGGCCCAGTCGAAAATCGCGGCTTTGATTTCGCCGCGGTAGGATCGTTGATAGACGAAACTCATTGAATACTCCCGATGCTCCAGCACGCGCGGCTATACAGCGCCCGCGTGCTGAGACTGCACTTCGATTCCCATTTCCCGGACCGTTTCGCGGATCGCGCGAAGCAGGTCCCTTACGTCGTTCGTGAAGATGCGGCCGATGTTGCCGATGCGGAAACAGTCGGCATTGCTGACTTTGCCCGGGTAAATCACATAGCCCATTTCATTGAGACGCGCGTAGAATTCATCGAATGTGAAATTGGGATGAGCGGGATACCGGAACGACGTGATGATGTATCCCTGTTTCTCCGGCGCAAGATACTCTTCGAACCCCATTGCACGCATGCCCGCGATCAGCGTTTCGTAGTTCGCGCGATACCGGGCCGCGCGCCCGGCGACGCCGCCTTCTTCCTCCAGTTCGAGCAACGCCTGGTGAAACGCAAGGAGCGCGTGGGTCGGCGGCGTAAAACGGAACTGGCCGTTCGCCTCGAGGCCGCGCCATTGAGACAAGAGGTCGAGGCTGACGCTCCGCGCATAGCCTTCCGTGCCGAGCAAGGCTTCCTTGCGCGCGGCGACAAACCCGAATCCCGGAACCCCTTCAATGCACTTGTTGGCCGACGACACCAGATAATCGATGTTGCATTCGGCAAGATTCACCGGCACCACGCCGAAACTGCTCATGGCGTCCACGAAGTACGTTGCTCCGGCCTTGCGCGCCAAGACCCCCACTTCGCGGATGGGATTGATGATCCCCGTTGTCGTTTCGCAGTGCACGATGGCCACGAACGAAATCGCGGAATCACCTTGAAGCGCAGCCTCTATCGCGGTCAGATCCGGGACTTCGTCCTCGGGGCACTCCAGGACGACGTGCTCGATTCGGAGCGTCTTGAGAATCTGCGCCATGCGCTTGCCATAGGCGCCGTTTACAATGACCAACGCCTTTCCATCCGGAGCGATGCACGAAGACAGCACCGCCTCGATGGAGAATGTGCCGCTCCCCTGCATGAGCACCGCTTCGTACGACCCGTCACGGCATTCGCCCAACGCGACCAAGCGCCGGCGAATGTCCTTCACGAGTTCGATGAACTCAAAATCGCGCGAACCCAGGTCGCGCAACATGGCCTGCTTCACCGTCCGGCTTGTCGTCAACGGCCCAGGCGTAAAGAGGATCTTGTCCTTCCAGTTGGTTGATTTATTGGTCACTTCCACCGGCCTCCGCCACTTCCGTCTTGAGTTGGGCCAATTCATCGCGTTCACGGTGGCCCTTGTGGGTAATGTTCAGGCGCCACATCATCACGATCATGAGAAGCGCAAACACGATACTCATACATAGTGCCAGCCGATTCGTATTCCGAATGCCGGCCATTTCGTCGCCACTTACCAGCCAGCCAATTACCTGCTCTTGAATGACCGGTCCCACACTCGCGATTCCGTTGACCAGACCGGCGACGGCCACCCCGTTTCGCTCGCCGGCAACGGTCACTGAAGCCGCGCCGCATAAGATTGTGTCGGGGCCGTAGATCATGAATCCCACGATCCCGAAGCAAAGGGCAATCATGATGGGACTCGTTCCAAGATAGATGACGGCAAGGTAGCCGACGATCATTCCCAGGCCCATCGTGAAGCACAGCATGGCCCAATTACCTCGAAAGACCCGATCTAGGGCCCATCCGGCAATAATCGCTCCCCCAAGACCGGTCCAATCGAAGATCGACGAGTAGAATCCGGCTCGCCCCACGTCCAGACCTTGGATATTCAGGAAGGCCGGGAGCCAGGAATCGAGGGCATACCTCAAGAATTTGATGCAGAAGTAGCTGATGCCCATGGTGAGCACGACGGGATTGAATGCAAGACGAAGGTAGTGCGCGGTGCTGATGTGCTCGTCTTCGGACGCGCGCACAGCCCGGTCATCTTCCTCTCGCTTCTTCACGATGGGTTTAAGGCCGACATCCTCCGGCCGGTTCCGTTGCCAAATGTAGATAATGATCCAGACGCCCACGGTCAACAGCGTCAGTCCCCAAAACGAGTATCGCCAACCGTACCATGCCAGCAACAGGGCGCCGAGCGACTTTACGGTCATGTTTCCGACGAGATAGCTCGTAGACCAAAACCCCATTATCGTACCGCGCTCTTCTCCGCGCAGCCACTCTGAGATACCTCCGACGACTCCGGGCCAGCCACTGGCCTGTACAAGGCCGTTGAAGAACATGAAGATCAGAAACGTATTGAATGAGTTCGCAAAACCGAAGACGACGTTGAATCCTATAGACAATCCCAGACCGCCAAGAAGGAGCACCCGCGGCCCCCATTTTCGGCCGATGAAACTGTTGATAAATTGGCCAATCATGTAGGCGACCAGGAACGCAGTCCAGATGTGCGCCGTGCTGCCCAGTTCCCACCCAAAGTCTTCGGCAATCGAGGTCTTGCAGATGGTGAATGCTTTTCGCGTCAGGTAATAGCCGCCGTAGGCGATATACGTGGCAATGAGGATGCGCCAGCGCCAGGCTCGCTGGTCGTGGGTTAACGATCCTTCCACGCGATTCCTCCTGTGTTGGGGGTTGAGGAGTGTGCAGCGCTATTGAGGCGATGGCGCGGGAAGGCACGCACCCCGTGGGCTGCACGGTAAGGCTGGATTATGCCGAATCAGAGTCGCGGGAATCGAGTGGAAAAGCGGAAAAAAAGTTGCGCGCCGGAAGAATCCGGCGCGCAGACGCAGAAATCTACTTTGATCTAGTCGGCCGCAAGCGTGTGACGAACTGCGTGAAGCGACCGAATGAACACCGAGAAGTCCATGTTCTGGGTGAACGCTTCACCAAATCGAATGGCGGCGCGAATCGTCGCATCGTCGCGCGGTTCCACGCGAACCACTTCCGCCGTGCCCATGAAATAGGCCGGCATGATCTCCGCCACTTTGAACCGCTTGGTCGGTATGGCAAGGGTGATCCGCTGGCCGGGCACGAGGGTGTGCTTCGTTACCAGGCTGGCTCCGGACAGGGAGATGTTGCGGACAATTCCCGGCCCAACCAATCGGGACTGAGAACCGTCCTGGTTGACCGCGATCGACATCTTGATCCGGAAGTCGAAACGCTCCGACGCGCGCCGATCTTCGAGGTGATCGTACGGGTCGTCCCATGCCGCGTTGACGTTGTACTGTGCCATTTTTCTCACCCTTTCTACTGATAGCATATCAGAAGAAACAGGGATTGTCCAGCAAAAATTTCCATTAAATCGATTTTATTGAAATATATGCTCGCAGTTTCTGCTAAATACCA
>CAZWDH010000395.1:0-5158 GCA_964632865.1 uncultured Nitrospiraceae bacterium | reverse complement strand
TGTTTGGCCCCGCGGGCGCCCCCGCGTGCTTTCTTGGGTTGCGTTTGCAGGCGGGGACGCCTGCGCTACATATGATTTCGCTGTTCTTGTGAGAGACTCTAAGCGGGGTGATAGGTTTTGTCCACGGGCGACCGCTGACACCGGGGACACACAAAGCTTCCATCCTTCGTACGGCCTCTGGTAGCCAGCATGGTGCATGCGTAGCAGACGACCGCGTGGCACTTGGAGCAAACCAACCCGTAGTCCGGCTGCAAGGCAGGCGCCTCGTTCAAGCGGCCATCGTAGGTGCCCGGTGGCCAGGGCGGCGTCCGCAAGGGCTTTCCGCAATCCATGCATCGAGTACTGGTGGTGTGCGGAGAGTAAAGGTTTACGCCCACCCACTCGATCCGGTTGCGCTCCATAAGGTAGCAATGGGACGCCTCGCAATAGGGACACACATATTCCGCCAGCTTCTGACCCGTCAAGTCGGGCCGTACCCGCACCACCAGGGCGATCTCCGGTCTCGACAACTCGACCAGTTCGGCCTTCGCGACGACAAGCGGCTTGTTGCAGGACGAGCAGGCATGTTCCAGGGCGCCGCCGGACGCGCGCGGGCGGCGATTACCCCCCATTTCCCGGGCGCTCAGCGCGTACCACACGACGAGACCCGAACCTGCCGCAAACAGTGCGGTGCACACCCACAGGACCATTGACTCAGCCATGCCGCCAGTTCCTTACGCTCGCCCGGAAGACCGCTCTCCCGCAGCGCCACGGCGACTTGCGGGAGACGACGACGCATCTTATACTACTTTTATGATTCTACTTACAGTACTTGTCGCATCGGCCATCGCGGGGCAGCTCAGTCCGCCGCAGGAAGGCGCCCACTACAAGGTCTTCACCAAAGACGGCGGCGAGCACTATGCGCTCTGCGAAAAGGTTCAGGGCGACGTGTGGATCTTTCAACTCATCGGTCCGGACGGCGTCGACACGCGCGTCTTCCCGCGCGACAAGATCCAGGATTACGAAGCGGTGACGGAAGATGAGATCCAGCAGCACATCGATGCGGCCCGAACCGCCCGGGGCGAGGTGAAGACCGCGTCAGGATGGGTTGCGAAGGACGTATACGATCTCGCCCAAGGGGCGCGGGAAGCAGCGCAGGCGCAGTTGGAACAGTTTCAGAATAGCGACGACGACGCCGCGCTGGTTGCACAATTGCGCGAGCGTTCACAGTCCGATACTTCCGAGGCCCCCAACGCCCTGACCCTGTGGGGCCCTCAAATTGCGCTGATCGCAGGCGCCCTGGTCCTGATCGGAATCATCGTGAAGCTCGTGATCCTCGGCGGCGAACCCGCCGCGGAAGGTTAACCCAAGACCGACTCGATCTTGTAGGCGTGTACGGGTTCTTCCTTGCCTTTGAGCATGACGGTGCCAATAGGCGTGGCCTCGACGCGATCGTGGATGACGCTGTAGGTTCCTTCGGACACGATCACCTGGCCCGGTTCGGCCAATGAACAGAGGCGTCGCGCCGTATTCACCTTGTCCCCCACCACGGTGAACTCCATGCGGTCGGGCGATCCGATGTATCCTGCGATGGCCTCACCGGTGGCGACGCCGATCCCCAGATCGAACAGGGGGCGTCCCTGCTGCTGGCGCAGCTCGTTCAGTTCCGCGTTCTTGATCTGAATCGCCACGGCCGCCTTCACGGCGCGAAAGGCGTCGTCCCCGGTGCTGAGAGGCGACCCGAAGACCGCCATCAGTTCGTCGCCGATGTACTTGTCGAGCGTGCCTTCCAACTCGAAGATAATGGCCGTCATCGCCGTGAAATGCTCGTTGAGCATATCGACCAGTTCTGTCGGCGATATCCGCTCCGCGATGGGCGTGAATCCCCGAACGTCGCAGAACAACGTGGTCACGATCCGTTTGCGCCCGCCGAGTTCGAGGACGGAGTCCTCTTTCATGATCTCTTCCACGATGGAAGGCGACAGGAAGCGGCCGAGGTTCGCGCGTTTCTTTTCCGATTCCACCATGCGCTCGTAAAGTTGCACGTTCTCGATCGCCATGGCGGACTGAGCGGCCAGCGATGCGAACAACTCGAGATCCTCCTCGTCAAACGTATGCGTTGGATCGCGCGTATCAACGTAAATGGAACCGAGAATCCGATCTTCGATCTTCAGCGGAACGCACATGGCGCTGCAAATCTGCTGGCGAATGATACTCTCCCGGCCGCCGAACTCGCCGTCTCCATCGCGATTCGCCATGAGCACCGGTTCACCGTCGCGCGCGGCGCGCCCGGCGATCCCCATGCTCGGCGAACTGGCTTGAAGCTCCTGCCCCATCTGGCGCGCCACGCTGACCTTCAGTCCGTCGCCGGAGTCTCCTTTCAACATGATGAACCCGCGTTGGGCGTTCATGACCTCGATGGCGGTGTCCAACACGGACGAGAGCCGGTTGTGCAAATCGAATTCCGAGGCGATGAGTTTCGTGGCCTTGTACAACGCGTCGAGCCGGTGGAAGGCCCGGCCCATCTTGACCAGGTCTTCCTGGGACACGGCGGGCGCTTGTGCGGTGGTGGGCGTCGGCGTCTTGGCCTGCATGCCGATGAGCGTCATGCTGTTCCCCACGCTCTCCATTTCCGCGCGGATCTTGTGCAGGTCCTGGACCAGAGCGGAATCGACTTCTGGTGCGGGCGCCGGCGGCGCATCGGCGTCCGCCTGGAACAGAATCCGGCATTTACTGCCCAGCCAGATCTCGTCCTTGTCCGCCAACACCCGCTCAACCACGCGCTGCCGGTTGACGTAGGTGCCATTGAGGCTGCTCAAGTCGTAGAGCACAACATGCCCCCCACGGCGGACGATCTTGGCGTGGTGGCGGGAAACCTCGTCGGCGACGAGCGCAACGTCGTTGTCTTCGGCGCGCCCAAGATGGATCGTATCTTTGGAAAGGGGCACCGTAATCGGCGCAACACCCGGTTGTTCTATGATGGCTTTCGACATTCCCACAGACTCCCATGCGCAGCGACGGCATCATAACAACGGCCGCCGAAGCGGTCAATGGACGGCGTCCCATTGTGCGCAGCTCGCCGGCTTTGATACACTCCCGCCAAGCGGACGCCTTTGCAGGCATCCGCCTTTTTTGTCTAAGGTCGCCCGAATACAGCCGGGCGGGAGTACGAGCGAACCATGGCCCTGCGGGATCTTTGCGAACAATACGGCATCTCCTTCAAAAAGCAGTTGGGACAGAACCTGCTGCTCGACGAGAACATCAATCGGATCATGGTCGATGCCGCGGAACTCTCCGGAGCTGACGACGTCATGGAGGTAGGCGCGGGCCTTGGCGCGTTGACGGGCCGTATCGCGGAACGGGCGAACCGCGTCTTGGCGATCGAAATTGACCGGTCTTTTATGCCGTGCCTCGAAGATCAGTTCGGCGCGAACAACAAGGTAAAGCTATTCCGCGGCGACGTGCTGAACCACGACGTGGAAAAGCTGGTCGCGGAATACCTGCCGGAGCCCAAGACGCTGAAGATGGTGTCCAACCTCCCCTACTACATCACGACGCCCGTCCTCTTTCATTTCTGGGAATCATCACTGCACTTCGATCGGCTGGTCGTCATGACGCAGGAGGAAGTGGCCCTTCGCATGGTGGACCCCGTTGGAGGCCACGACTACGGCGTGCTTGCCCTGGCGGCAGCCCTGTATTCGAACGTCGACATTGTCCATAAAGTGCCGCGCACCTGCTTCCGCCCACAACCGCGCGTGGACAGTTGCATCGTGCGCATGCGATGCCGGCAAGAGCCGCTTTACCCCGACGTGCCGCCCAAGTTTCTCATGCGGATCATACGCTCCGCCTTTTCCCAGCGCCGGAAGACGCTCCGCAACTCGCTCACCCGGGCGGGCGCTTTTGGGGCACCCAAAGAGGCGGTGTTGGAAGCCTTCGACGTTACGGGGATCGATCCCGGCCGGCGGCCCCAGACCCTGACGCTCGACGAGTTCGCCGCCCTCGCGCGTGAAATCCGGAGCCGAATCTGACACACTGACGCCGCCGCGAACGGTTGGGACCATCGTAGCGAAGGTGAACCATGCTCGACTTGTATGAACAAATCGTCAACAGCCTGGGCAGCGGGGTCATCGCGTTGGACCCGGCAGGCCGGATCATCATGGCCAATCCCGCGGCCGCGGCCTACCTGGATGTCGATCCCTCGGTGCTCGCGCTGGGAACCGCGCTCACGGACGTTCCGAATGCCGGCCCCCTGGCGTCCGTCCTGCTCGACGTCACGGAATCCGGCCAGCCATTGTCCCGGCATGAGGTTACCCTGGCCTTGCCCAATGGCACGGTGAAGCAAATCGGTCTAAGCGCCTCGGTACACACGGAAGAAGAAGCGCTCAACGGGATCATCGTGCTGTTCACAGACATGACCGAACGCGTCCGCCTGGAGCGTTCCGCGGAACTCAACCGGCAACTGGCCGCCCTGGGCGAACTGACCGCTGGCGTGGTCCACGAGTTGCGGAATCCCGTCAGCATCATCAGCGGTATGGCGGAACTGCTCATCCGAAAGCTGGACCCTGAGGATGAACGGCTGAATGCGGCGCAGACCATCCTTCGCGAAACCGCCGACCTGGAACGGCTCATTTCCCAGTTCCTGGGATTTGCCCGCCCCTTCGAACTACAGCGCGGGAAGTGCACCGCGGACGCTATCGTCGATCGCACGGTGCAATTGTGCATTCGCCGGGCGGAACAGAAGGGGGTAACCCTGGAAGGCCAGTCGCCCGCGAACATTCGCATCCATGCGGACCTGTACCGCGTGGCACAGGCGCTCTCGAATATCGCCAACAACGCCATCGAGGCGGTCCCTACCGGGGGGCGCGTCAGCATTCGCGTCGCGGTGGAGGATTCGGAGGTGGTGTTCGAAATCGAGGACAACGGACCCGGCATCTCGCTCATGCCCGGCGAGGATGTGTTCCGGCCCTTCTTCACCAAGAAGGAAGGGGGAACCGGGCTTGGGCTGACCATCGCCCATCGCATCATCGCCGCCCATGAGGGAACGGTGAAGTTCGACCCGGACGTAGTCGGCGGCACGTGTTTCCAGGTACGGCTTCCGCGCGCGAACTCGGACCCGCCAACTACCTGACGGAGACTACAAGGTCACGCAGGATGTTCGGCAGCGCGGAGATGTCCGGGA
>CAZWDH010000394.1:0-5160 GCA_964632865.1 uncultured Nitrospiraceae bacterium | reverse complement strand
GGGACTCGAACCCACAAGCCCGAAGGCGCCGGTTTTCAAGACCGGTGGATTACCAGTTATCCTAACCCTCCGCAGCCGCGGGCAATTCGCGGTGTAAGACGCATCCCAAATGTGCTAAGTTCTCTTCGGGGGGATATATGGGATCGCACGGGCAATTGATGCCCGGTCCGGGAAGACGGATCGGCAAGTACCAGATCATTCGCGAGTTGGGCCGCGGTGGTATGGGAGTTGTCTATCTGGCGCTAGATACGACGCTTAACCGCAAGGTCGCCCTCAAGACGATTCTTGGCAACCTTGCGGAGAACAAAGCCTTCCTGCATCGGTTCCTTGCGGAAGCCCAAGCCGTGGGTAAGTTGTTCCATCCCCACATCGTTCCCATTAATGCGCTTACATCTGAGGACAACATGCTCTGTATCGAGATGCCCTACCTTCAGGGCGGCTCGTTGGCGGTGCTAATGGATGAATCCGGCTTACGATGCCGGGAAGTCGCCCACTACTGTGCCGATGTGCTGGATGCCTTGGGCGCATGTCACGAGCTGAATATGGTGCACCGGGACGTCAAGCCCAGCAATATCCTGCTCGACCGGAATGGCCGGGCGTTGTTGTCCGATTTCGGGCTGGTAAAGGTCGCGGATGAACAATTGGCGGGAGTGTCGTCCACGGCTACCGCAACGAGCGTGTTCGTTGGTACGCCGCGATATGCTCCTCTGGAAGCATGGGAGGAAACTGAAGCGACGCCGGCCTGGGACTTGTATTCCGTCGGAGTGATTCTGTTTGAAGGATTGTCCGGCCGTCCGCTGCACGATGTTACGAGTCCGCTGGCGTACATGCGTGCGCTTGAGCGCACGTCTTCGCCACGGCTTGCCGACGTAGCCCCCGGCATCAGCGCGTCCATGTCTGACCTCGTCACGTCGCTGCTTGCGAGGTCGCCAGAAGATCGGGCCTCGGATGCCTATGCCGCTCGCAAAGCACTCATGGAGACCGATGAATACGTGCGCATCGTGGACCCCGCGATGCCGACCGTCGTCAGTTTTCGCCGTCCGCCCCGGTTACGGGGTTCATCGCTCGAACGCACCTTGCTGCGAGGCCGTCGCTGGCGGAGGTCCTTGATGGTGTTCGCGCTGGTCGCGCTGGTTGCTTTTGCAGCAGTATTGTGGTCGTATCCCCGTACTCCGGCTTTTGAGAGCTTGGCTCCTCCCGACGAAGCTGCCGGTCTTCCCGTGTACACAGTCGACCAAATAGTTTCCCTTCCTCGATTTGAAGCCAGTGCAATGAGCGGTGTGTTTCGCGAGATCGCTGCCGCCGGCTCCCAAGACGCGGAGAGCTGGCTGCTCGTACAACCTGGAGAGGATGACGCGATTCGCGTACTCGCCCATTCTGCACGCGGTATTGCGCAACTGGATCTGGTACCTGCCGAAGGGAACGCATTCAGCATTTCCGGGATTTGGGGCCGACTTGGCGATTCACCGTCTCCGGTCTGCACGGAAGGCGTTCTGACGGGTGCGGGGTCGTGGGTGGAGCCGGGAGAGAGCTTTGTCTGTAATCTGGAGTATCTGGCTTCGCGACAGGGGCTGCGATGGACGCGCCAAACAGCGTTCAAAATCTCGACAAAGACCGATACCGCCTTCCTGTGGGAGATTGAACAGGATGACGTCCTCCTTCAACTCCTCGTAAACGAATTGGTTCCACGGGCCACCGCGTGGCGGACGGTCCCCGAGTTTTGGTTACCTGCGGTCGCTGAAAACCAGGTCCTTGCTCGGAACATGGATCCCACCTCGGAGCCGATTCGTCTCGACGGCATGCTCACCGAGCGGGTATGGCGTCCACAATCCGGAGGCGGCATTACCGGGTGGCCTGAGAAGGATCACCCGGAACTGTATTCGGCGATCGATGGATCGACTTTGTACCTCGCCATGCACAGCAATGCACCACTAAGGAACGCGCGCGTCGAGATTGTGATTGATACTGCCTGGTGGCAGGGCCCGGATGCTTCCGGCCCACTGCACGCCGTGTTTTCGGATGACGCAGTCGTGAAGTCTGTGCAGCATCGTGGTGGAGAATGGGAACCGAGCGATGCGGATTGGCAGCTGGCCTCCGGCTCCGACTCGGGTCCTTGGTCTGCCGAGGTTTCCGTCAAATTGCCGGAATTAGCGTCCGGTCCTATGGGCATCTTTCGCGTCAACGTTTGGGTGGTCGAAGAGGGTGATTCTGCTGAATCAAACCCTCGGCTGATATGGGGTGCGCCCGACGTATTGGACGTTTCCCATGGAGTGCTCGTTCGCCGTCAAGACCCTGCTGGCTAACGCAGCACAGCACAGGAAACGGGGGGAGAGTGTGGTTATCGCTCGACGCGTCATCTGGATATCGCTCGTCTTCCTGACTGGCTTTCGCTCTGACGCCGAGGACCTGGTTCGCGCAGAGACCGTGTTCCGCACTTCTCCGCCCAATCAGGGGAGCGAGCCGGGTCCGATGGCCGTAACCGACGATGCCCTGTATTTCAGCGCAGACGACGGTATACACGGCCGGGAACTCTGGTGTATAGATGCCCAAGGCCGGCCTCGCATGGTCGCCGACTTTCTGCCGGGTCCCGAGGGTTCGGATCCGCGGTGCCTTACTCCTATTGATGACGGTCTGTACTTTCTCGCTCGATGGAACCTGGGCGTGCCTGAGGAGCGCGAACTGCTATGGTTTACCCGCGGCGACCCGCGCGACAGCCAATGTCTGGGTCCCATGGACACCACGATTACGATGACCCCGGGCAGCTCCAATCTGGTTCGAGTCGGCGAAAAGATCATGCTCATCGTCTATCAAAGTGGTCTTGGACGTGAGCCCCTGTTCGTAGAACGCAGCCCGTCTCGCTTGGTCACGCAAATCCCGATGGACACGATACCGGGGCCGTGGGGCGGGATTGTGCGCGAACAAGAGAACTATGCCGTACTTGGAGATCGCGTCGTCTTTGCGGTGCAAGGGCAGACCAACTCCCAACGCGAACTCTGGATCGCGGACGCTGACTCGAACAGTGTCCGCACACTAGTCTCACAACCCGACAAACGATTCGGCTACCCTATGAATTTCGCCGTTGTGAACAACGATATTTACATGTCGGCCTCAGATGAGGACCATGGCGTAGAATTATGGAGAGTAACGGGTGACGCTAAGTCGTCGATGCTTGTGGAGGACATTCGTCCGGGAGCGGGGGACAGCTATCCACGGGAGTTTGCCGGGTTTGATGGCCATGTGTTCTTCCAGGCAGACGATGGCGTTTATGGTGCCGAACTCTGGTGTACCGACGGAACCAGTTCGGGCACAAGGATGGTGCGGGATATCAACCCGGGCAGTCCAGGCTCGTCCCCCTATGCGATGGTGGCCTTGGAAGGAGCGTTGCTGTTTATCGCAACAACTGAGCAGTTCGGAACGGAGCTTTGGCGTACGGACGGTACCGAAAACGGCACCGTTTTGCTCGCCGACCTGAATCCTGGACCGACCAGTTCCAATCCCTATGCGTTCGCAATTCTAGATGACCGAATCCTCTTCTCCGCAAACCAC
Organism: uncultured Nitrospiraceae bacterium; assembly: GCA_964632865.1. Taxonomy (GTDB): domain Bacteria; phylum Hydrogenedentota; class Hydrogenedentia; order Hydrogenedentales; family SLHB01; genus JAHDWY01. Next base: position 1,614 of record CAZWDH010000394.1, on the reverse strand, counting down.
CGTGACTTTGGAGAAGAATTGTGGGTTTCGGATGGGTCCCCTGGTGGCACCCAGATGATGAAAGACATTGCTCCGGGCCCCGCCAAGTCAGAGCCTTTCAATACTACGGTTTTCAATGGCAAGGCCTACTTCAGCGCGAACGACGGCGAGCATGGTGCGGAATTATGGGTGTCCGACGGATCGGAGAAGGGAACACACATCGTGGCCGACCTGCTTCCCGCGGAGCGGGCGGTGAGTTCGTCCAACCCCGGTTTGCTAATGTTGTGCGGCACCAGCGTATTCTTTGTCGCAGACGATGTGGTCCACGGCGCCGAACTCTGGGTAACCGATATCGCAACTCGCGTCACCCATTTGACGAAGGATATCGCTCCGGGAACCGCCCATGCCGATCCCGACCATCTTACCGCGGTCGGTGACGCAATCTACTTCACGGCAAAGTCGGGGCCGTCCCGGACACTGTGGTGTTCGGACTTGCGCGGAGGCGACGTGAAACCGCTCCCACTACCCGATGGGTTCGAGTTCTCATCTCCGACACTCGTCGCGCGGGGCTTGGATGCGTTGGTGTTCAGCGCGATTTCGGACTCCGCGGAATTCCATCTTCTGCAGTTGCGTCCCAGGTCTCAGGAGATTCGTGACTTGGGTCGTGTCGATTCCGAACTGCAACAAGGCCAAATCGCAACTCTGACTTCCTTCGGTGGTAATGTGTATGCGGCGGTCCAAGATGGCCCTGTGTGGAGATTCGCAAAGTGGGATTCGAGCACCCAAGAACTTCAATCGCTGCCCTTCTCATTCTCCGAAGATCCTCAATGGAGCATGTTTCAGGAAGTTGCGCGAACGCGCATCGGCACAGGTTCCGATCACGATCGGGACCTTTTGTGTGCCTATCTTGCGCTGCCCGGAATGAAGGGCAGATTCGTGTCCACCCACAATGGCGCTTACTTCTCCGCCTACACGGCTGATTCGGGCTCAGAACTCTGGTTCACCCGGGAAGGGGTATCCACCGCCGTTCTCGTCAAGGACTGCTTCCCGGGTCCGGCGAGCGGTAGCCCGGAATGGCTGACCCTTTTCGGCGACCACGTGTTCTTCGTCGCCGAACATCCCCGGAAGGGGCGGGAAATCTGGGTGTCGGACGGGACCACCGACAATAGCTTGTGCTTGAACGAGTGGCCCGGTGAAAGTCCCGACGGTACCGCCCCGGCCGAACTCCTAGTATGGAAAGACCGATTATGGTTCAGCCAAGCGGGTTCCGCGGCGCATATTCGCACGCTGGCGGTCTGCCAGTACCAGGAATCGGCGCCGAATCGAATTGGGAACCCTATCGTTTTCGCCAACGCGGTGTCTGACCCCAAGTACCTGACACCGGCGGGCGATTACCTGTATTTCTCGGCGGAATCTCCGGCTACCGGTCGGGAACTCTGGCGATTGCGACTCGATCCGTTGGAAATCGATTTAGTGGCGAACGTAGTTCCGGAAGCGGGATACGAGTCCAACACGACCGCGCCAATACATACAGTGTCGACCATAGTTCCTACCAATTGAGGCTACGGCACACTTGTGTTTTTCGCTCCCCAAGAAGAGCATGAGAAAAATGGCGGAGGGTGTGGGACTCGAACC
>CAZWDH010000393.1:0-5173 GCA_964632865.1 uncultured Nitrospiraceae bacterium | reverse complement strand
CGAATTCATGGTACGCACCATAGAAGACGCTGTTGCAATCGAGCCAAAGTGTAATCCGGTGAAGGTCTTCGGTAGGAAGCGCGACCCCGTAATGATCTGCTTCAAGGATGCGCAGCAGCTCCGACGCGCGAGCGCCGACCTCGCCAGGAACCGAATACGAGGTACCGTTCTTCTGAAGCGCGCCGTTACCGCCATGTTTTGCCCATGCGAATTCAGCAAGCGCTTCGTAGGATTGCGACCATCCCCATTCGCCAAAAGCGGTCCCATGCAATTCAGCCGCTTTGGTGTCAGTGGCGTGACAAGAAACACAATGGCGGTCCAATACCGGTTGCACGAGCCGCGGGAACAAGACCGGATTGGTTCCGTCCACATCGGGCTCCAGGATAGACGGCGCGCGTCGCATGGCCAACGGCATCGCGCTGCGCGACGCCCCCAATACCCGATCCTTGCGTTCGTGGCATCCCACGCAAGAAAGCGTCTGCCCGGGGTGCACGTAGGTGTCCGATCGCATCGTTTGCACTGCGCGCCCCTGCTCGTCGAGCGCCTGGAAATAGATGGGTACACCGGCGGGGACCTCGCAGAATACGCTCCCATCCGCCTCAACCGGAGCGGTCCCGACTACGCCTCGAGCTAAGGATTGCGCGCCGATGCCGACGTTGGGTTCGTCCTGGGCAGGCATGGTTTTTGGATAGAGTTGGATGACACGTAGATCCGTGATTCTTGCGTCCTCAGGCCATGGCAAGGCGCTTTCATAAATGTCCATGATTGCGATATAGCCGGTTGGTTCGTCGGCGGGTTCCGTATCTTGGGCATGCACCGTACGCGGCGGTAGAACCGGCGGCGTGGGTCGCGGCCGAAACGGAATCGGATCGAGACAGGCGATATCGGGATCGCGGTACAACAGTTCGCGATTGCCAAACGCGTCCACCAGGTAGAGTCCGTAATTCGATTGGCCCGGGTCATACACGCACAGGTAGTACGTCTCGCTCAGCGGCCAAGGTGTACCGTAGACTTCAGATTTCCGGTTGTTTCGACCGCCGTGGGTATCGCAAGGCACGCCCGGCTCGGTTTCGGATTCGGGGATCGCCACCTCCGGAGTCAGTCGCCTGACTTGCGACATGCTGCCATCGTCTATCTGGCTGAGATCGATGAGGACCATCGTCCCGTAGTTCTGCCCATGATGGGGCGTGGCCACCGCGACATACTTGCGCGAATGCGGAACGGCCCGAATCGATAATTCCATCCATGGCCGTGATTCCCGCACGGCCGGATAGTTTCCGTGAAAACTTCGTGGATCCGATCCGTCGGGATAGGCCAGCCAAAGATGGTGGGCGATGTCCGAATCGCGATCCACGTAATCCCATCGGGAATAGACAATCTGGCCGTCGTTGGTGACACTCGGGTGCCATTCATGCGTCTCGTGGTGACTGATGGTTCGGAGATCGCTGCCGTCGTGTTTCATACTGTGAAGCGTGTACGTCGGGTCGGGCCGGATTCCGCAGCGCAGAAAACCGCCCCGGCGTTCCGAGACGAAACAGATGCGGCCGTTAGGCAACCAGCACGGATCGAAATCGTTCCTCGAACCGTCTGTAAGCTGGGACAGATTGGATCCGTCGACCGAGGCGGAGAATATGTGATACGTGCTTTCGGGCTTCCACAAGTCTTCCATCGGCGTGCGATCGGTGGGCTCCACGGGTACCTGCGCTTCGGTCCACGCGAACAGGATGGTCTTGGCGTCAAAACTCAGATCCAGCGATATGAAGGAACCGTCTTCCAGGTGTTGTCCTTGTAGCCGGCCGGTATCGACTTTGGAGTTCGCGAGTACATTGCGTACCTGGGGCGAATCCCCGAATGCGTCTTCCAGCACATACACACCGCCGCCGGGAACCGCGTGGAATCCAAAGTACTGGTCCACCATGTGCTCGTAACGGGCGCGATGATGTTTAAGAAACACGATATCGTCGAAATCCAACAACGGATTTGAAAACGCGATGCGCCGTCTCAATTGGCACACCTCGGCAAAGAGGTCTTTTCGGTTTGCATCCTCCGGCGTGCCTTGCTCGTTTCGTCGGATTAGTTTCGAGAGTTCCTGCGACTCCCCCGCGAGATCCGGAGCACCATCCATTTGGCGGATATCACCGAGCAGCGATAGCGTCCGCCGGAGCACGACATCCACCGGGTCGCGATCCGTCTCGGCTATCAACGATGCCGGATCAAGCGCCTCGCGAAGAAGCCTTTCCCGGGCGCTGGTATCGTTTTGGAACGCCTGTATCTGAGACGCAAGTACATCAAACTCTTGCATAATCGCCGCAGACTGGATGGGTTCGTCCCCTGCAATCGATACGGCCGGTAGGAGTGAAAAAAAGGATAATGCCAATCGGCAAATCCGCGGCTGCCCCCATAGGTACATTCCATATGCCCCCGGTACGAGAATCCTCGGGATTCGTGCATCCTATCCCTTGTCTTCAGGATGTACGACCGCCCTGATACGTTCAATTACACCAGAAGTGAAGGATGCCGTCAAGGATACTCACGTATGCGTCTTGGAGACTTCCTTGCCCCGCACCTGACATTTGATGGGAGCCTGAGGTTTTTGGAAGCGGAATTGACGGGTATCGAGGTTCCGGGTAGACTCAATCGGAGGGGAACGTTTTCGAATGTTGGGGGGCATCGCGATGGTCGTGTTCCATTCTGTTCGGCGGGTCGTTGTAGCGGCCGTCTCCGTGGCTGCAATTTGTGCCACGGCGGGGGCGGATTCACTCGAACTACCCGCCCTCACTCCGGCGCAAATCGAGGCCGATTGGTTTCGGCAGGCCGAGGTACGAAGGAACACCGCCACCTATACCGTATCGACTGACGCGATCGGTGGATGCGACGGGGTCAAGGATGGCCGGTGGGGATTTCACACGATCTACGAAAAGGACCCCTGGTGGCAGGTCGATTTAGGTCAAGCCGTTTCGGTGGCGCGCGTCGAGATTTACAATCGATCCGACGGCGTTTTTGCGGCGCGTGCGTCTCACATCAAGGTGCTTTTGTCCGACGATGGCGAGAAATTCCGCCAGATATACCAACATGATGGAACGATCTTTCTGGGCCAGCCGGACGGCAAACCGCTCGTAGTCGAACTGGATGGCGCCAGGGCCCGGTTCGTGCGTCTTCAACAGCCGGGTACCGACTATCTTCATCTGGATGAAGTCGAAGTGTATGCCGCGGATACCGGCGAGAATGTGGCCCTCGGAAAGCCCGCCACGCAAAGCAGCACGAGCCAGTGGTCACGCAATTACACGATATCAAGCGATGCGGAACCGGATCCGGCAGAGACCGTTGCGCGCGGCTTGCGGCTTGCGGCGAACCTCCAGGAAATGGGTGTGGATGTTGAAGGAGAGCGGCAGGCGCTCGGACGACTCGCGCAACGGCTGTCTGGCACGGGCATTGATCCGCAGGCGCGTCGTGAGGCGTATCTGGAGTCGCTCTGGATCATCCGCCGTATGGCGCTCGCGAATCCTCTACTTTCGTTTGACGAGATCCTGTTCGCCAAGCGTGCCCCGACCCTCCTGCCGCACGTAAGCGACCAATACTACGGTTGGTTTTCACAAGGCGGGGGCGGATTATTCGTCTTATCTGGCTTTCACAAGGACACCCCGAGCGTACGCTGCCTGACCGAGAGTTGGGAATCCGGAAGTTTTCTGCGGCCCTGTCTCTCGTACGATGGGCGAAGAATCCTGTTTGCCTACTCCAAGTACTACCCGCACGTGGCCGACATCCCGGACAAGCTCGACAAGCATGGCCTGCCCGAAGACGCGTTCTACCACATCTTCGAAATGAACATCGACGGATCGGAAGTGCGGCAGTTGACCCATGGATACTACGATGATTTCGATGCCCGCTACCTACCCAACGGAGATATCGTTTTTCTGTCCACGCGTAAGGGTACCGCTCTCCAGGTCGGCAGGCGTAGCGCGCAGGCTACGATCGACGCCGCTCTACCCGACAGCTACGTCCGGTGTGGAGGTGATAACCACCGCCCGGTCGCGGTATACACGCTGCACGCCATGAATGCGGACGGTGGCAATCTGCGCGCCATCTCGGCTTTTGAGAATTTCGAGTGGACCCCTTCCGTGGGTCACGACGGACGGGTCTTCTACGCGCGGTGGGACTACATCGATCGTTACAACGCCGATTTCATGAGTCTCTGGTCTACCAATCCCGATGGCACGAATCCACAACTGGTCTACGGTAACTACACAGCGAAACCGCAATGTGTTTTTGAAGCACAGACAATTCCCGGTTCCCAAAAGATGGTGTTCACAGCGACCGCACACCATTCAATCACAGGGGGATCGCTCGTATTGCTGGACCGCCGCCTCGGAACCGAGGACGATCGACCCCTGACCCGGCTTACCCCGGAAGTGTGCTATCCGGAAACGGAAGGTCAGCCCGCTTCGTATTACGCGAATCCCTGGCCACTTTCCGAGGAACACTATCTTGTTTCCTGGGCCGATCGACCGCTGCCTCCGCATACGTATATGAAACCGGACGACCCCAGGAATCCTCCCAACGCCGCCGGTATCTATTTGTACGATGCTTTCGGGAATTTGAATTTGCTCTACCGGGACTCAGAAATCTCCAGCGTGGATCCCATCCCGCTTCATCCGCGTTCACGCCCACAAGAACTACCGGACCGTGTGGACTGGGCCGCAGAAACGGAAGGATCTTTTCTTGTTCAAGACGTGTATCAAGGGCTCACGGGCGTTCCCCGCGGCAGCGTCGAACGCTTGCGCATCGTCGGGGTAACGCCGAAAGTGCAGCCCAAGATGGACACGCCGTCGCTTGGTGTATCGAAGGAGGATCCGGGCAAATTCGTGCTTGGAACCGTGCCGGTGGAGGAAGACGGGTCGGCCTACTTCCGCGTGCCATCGGGAGTGCCGGTCTTTTTTCAGGCCTTGGACAGCCACGGTCTTGCCGTCCAGACGATGCGATCGCTCACGTACGTGCAGCCCGGTCAAACCCTGGGCTGTATCGGTTGTCATGAATCGCGTGATTCTGCTCCGACTAACATGGGGATTCCGATCGCCGGCCGGCGAGAACCGTCACGAATTGCGGAGGGGCCACCCGGCTCGTGGCCCTTGCGGTTTGACGAACTGGTGCAGCCCGTCCTCGACAAGTCCTGCGT
>CAZWDH010000392.1:0-5197 GCA_964632865.1 uncultured Nitrospiraceae bacterium | reverse complement strand
GGGGAACGCCGCGCGTCCCGCGCCGTATGTTCAGGAGACCGCTATCACAAGGACAAGCGTCTCCGCAGCCACGCCACATTGCGCGGCCTTTCACGGCACGGCCCCCAATGGGCCGAACCCTGGTTAGGACTCCTCGCCACCGGCGCAGCAAACGACGTTCACGCCCTGGCCTTCCAGGAACGGAATGTCGAAGTCGTTTGCCTGATCGCCCAGATCGTCGCATGTCACGTTGACGAAATCCCCAGGTCCAAGCCCGCCATTCACCGAGTTGGTGACAAGGGGCTGGATATCGGTCACCAGCGTTCCGCACAGACTCACGGAATCCAGGTTTGGCAAACCGGCCAGCGCGGAGAGTTCGAAGACATTCGTTCCGTCGATATTGAGATTCAACAGGTTGACGAGATTGGCTAACGGCGAAATGTTGGAAATCGGGTTGCCGCTTACGTCGAGGAACGTGAGGTTCGTGCAATACTCGAGACCCGAGAGATTCCGGATCTCCAGGTTTGACACGTCAAGACTGCTTAGGGGCAGTAAGTCTCCCCGGTACACGAAACCCAACGGCTTTCCAATCGCTTCGCGGATGGCCGCTTCAAGTGTTTCGTCGCTGAAGACAACGATAGTCGTTGCCGCCGGACAACCCGACAACGTTACCGCGAGCAGCACACAGAGCGCTGCAATTCCTGCTCTCTTCGTCCAGTTCGTTCGCATTGGCGCCCCCTTAGCGTATGAGCACGACGCGATCTCCAACCCCAGCGGCGGAGAACCCATGGTTCTGGTTCAACATAGACAACCAGCCGATATTATGAGTCAAACAGCAGAATTTGTCAATAGTTTTCCTGTGCTGGTTACTGCTATTTGAAGCCCCCCGACGCGAAGCTCTCCCTATTATACACCGAAAACTCCGCATTGTCAGGCCGTTTCACTAAAAAATGTCGTAATTCCACCGCAAAACCGAGCCGTCACTCGGCTTTAGAGCGCCCTGCCATCGATAAACCATTGTCAAATATGCGCTTATTTGTAAACAAGAGGTCCCAAGGAGGTCTTCCCCCTTGGGACCTTTCGTTACACTACTACGAGAACTATCGCGAATTCCCAGCGACTAGGACTCCAAAATGGGATTCGGTTCGCATTTTTCATCAAGATAGGTCAGGAAGGGCACGGAGCCGCCTTTGGTTTCCAGCAAGCCCACGACGACACCTGCCACTTCACACAGGACATCTTGCCAGACCGCCGCTTTTGCGGGAGTCCCCTTGGTAACACGCTTGATGTGCTTCATACGAATTGACCTCCTACGAAAGCTTCGACTCGTTAAAACGCTGATACCTTGCACCGCCGGAGGGGGTGTCAAAGGGATTATATTTGTCAAGAGTTTACTATTGCCCTGCCAGTTTTGTCAACCCCAGGGAGGACAGATTTCCCGCCCCGCCTGAGTACTATATGCCCGTTCCGCCACTTCGTTTCGCGTCCCTCATCTCAGCGGCAGATCCCAACCACAGCCGTCGCGACGTGATCAGATACTTCCGCTTTGCCAAAGAGCGAAGGTCAGGATCCAAATCGGTATCGGTATCGAAGCTGTATTCCGATCCCGATAGCGATTTGGGGTATGGGTCTGCGGCTAGGCGTGCGTGTTCTCATCGGAACAATATGAGGGCGGGCGCCGCCGGAGTTTTCGCTCCGTTGCGGCGCCCGCCGTAGGAATCGGGTCTAGGACTTGGGGAGGGATCTTATCCGATGGCCGCCCCGCTGGTTTCACCGGTTCGGATGCGGATGCACTCGTGCAAGTCCAGCACGAAGATCTTGCCATCGCCAATTTCGCCGGTCTTGGCTCCTTTGATGATCCCGTCGATCGTGGGTTTCAGATAGTCGTCATTGACCGCGATCTCCATGCGGACTTTTTTCAGCAGGTTGACTTCAACGTCAACGCCCCGATAGGACTCGTGGTAGCCCATCTGCTGACCGCAGCCAAGGGCGTTGGTCACCGACATCTTGGTGATCTCACGCTCGTAGAGGGCCTGCTTCACCGCGTTGAGGCGCTCCGGCTGGATGTATGCGATTACCAGTTTCATTCAAACGTTCTCCTTGCCGTGAGAGGCATCTTATTGCGTGGTGAAGATCTGGAAGCCGCTGTACGCTTCCATGCCGTGTTCGCCGATGTCGAGGCCGCGCACTTCTTCCGCCTCGCTGACACGCAGTCCGATGGTGTACTTGATCGCGAGGAAGAGCACGATGCCCGCGCCGAAGGCCCAGATGAAGGCCGAGACAACGCCGATGAACTGGGTGGCCAACTGGGCCATACCGCCGCCGTAGAGCAGGCCGCCGTCGAGGTTGAACAACCCGCAGGCCAGGGTGCCCCAGGCGCCGCACACGCCGTGCACGCTGACCGCGCCGACGGGATCATCGACCTTGAGCACGCGGTCGATAAAGAGGACGCTGAACACGACCAACACGCCCGCAACCGCGCCAATGGCGAGAGCGCCGACCGGGCTGACCGTGTAGCACGGCGCCGTAATCCCGACCAGACCCGCGAGCACGCCGTTGAACGTCATGGACGGTTCGGGCTTTTTGAAAATGATCCACGAGGTGACCATTGCGGTGATCGCCGCCGCGGCCGCCGCGAGATTGGTGGTAATGGCTACGTAGCCGATTTCGCCGTTGGCCGTCGTCGTGCTGCCGGGGTTGAAGCCGAACCAGCCCAGCCACAAGATGAACACGCCGAGCGCCGCCAGACCGAAGTTGTGGCCGGGAATTGCGCGCGGCTTGCCGTCGGGACCGTATTTGCCGATACGCGGCCCGAGGATCAGCGCGCCTGCCAGCGCGAGCCAGCCGCCCACGGAGTGCACGACGGTCGAACCGGCAAAGTCGCAGAAGGCGGGCAGCCCCATGCTTGCCAATTGGCCACCGTCCGGACCTTCCAGCCAGCCCGCCGAACCGCCGTTGAAATCGCCGTTCAGGCCGTTCCACGCCCACGAACCGAATACGGGGTAGATGAATGCGGTGATGGCGACGCTGTAGACCAGGTACGACGCAAATTTCGTCCGCTCCGCCATCGCGCCGGAAACGATCGTGGCGGCGGTAGCCGCGAATACCGTCTGAAAGATCAGGAAGGTCCACGGCCATTGGGCGATGGCGTCATCCGCCGCCCAATCCACATCGCTCAGCAGGAAACTGGACGTGCCGAAGAGGCCATTCGAGGCGCCGAACATAATGCCGAAGCCCACCACGAAGAACGCCACCGAACCGAAGGAGAAGTCCATGACGTTCTTCATGAGGATGTTCAACGAGTTCTTGGCTCGCGTCATGCCCATTTCCACCATAGCGAATCCGGCCTGCATGAACATGACCAGGAAGGCCGCCACGCAGGTCCACAACACGTTTGCGTTGTACTGCATCTGCTCTTGAGCCGCGGCGATGGCTTCCGCCGCTCCGGGTTCGTCCTGGGCCATGGCCCAGGGGCTCATGGCGATTGCCAGCAGCACCATGGCAATCGGCACCATGCGTCTCGTGAAGTTACCCATGCTTCTCAGTCTCCTTTTCAATCACTGCATCCAGTTCGGTCTGCTCAACCCACACGGAACGGGTACGGACCTGCCGGCTGGACGAAAGAGCAAGGGGCGTGCCAATATTGATATTTAGATAGATATAAATCTTTAACATATGAGGAAATATACAGTTAAGAGGATTTAATCAGAATCTGCAGGACGGTAGGTTTGGTGGGGCGCGCCTACCAGTTGGTAGGAATCCTTCCGGTGCCCGCCTACGCGCCGGTAGGTTCCGGATTCCGATCGGTCAGGCGCTTCCCGTCCGGTAGGCCCGCGGTTCGATCCCGTATTTGCGAACGCGAAGTCCCATGAGCCGCTCAGTAATGCCGAGCTGCTGGGCCGCCTTGGTGCGGTTCCCGTTCGACGCCCGGAGCGCGTCGATAATGAGTGTGCGCTCCACCGATTCGAGGGTCGCCGATAGGGAATCCTCGGTTGCGGACGGCGCGGGATCAGCGCACTGAAGCATGGGGGGGAGGTGCTCCAGTTCCACAACGCCTGAAGGACACACCAGCACCGCGTGCTCCACGCAGTGCTCGAGTTCCGTCAGGTTGCCGGGCCACGGGTAGTCCAACAGGCGGCTGGCCGCGTCCGACGAGAGCCGTTGAATTTGTTTGCCGGCTGCGTCGGCGTGTTTTCGCAGGAAATGCTGGGCCAGCAGCAGAATGTCCGTTTTGCGTTCGCGCAACGGCGGAATGCGGATCGTGAATACGGACAACTCATCGCAGAAGTCTTTCAGAAAACGGCCTTCTTCGATAAGGCGATCCAATTCCTGCCGGCTCGCCGCGATGATGCGGACGTCGGCGGGCTGGGGCATCGTGGAACCGGGTTTCACGAACGTTCGTTCGCGGATGCACCGCATGAGTTTGGCCTGAATGGCCGGGCTGAAGTCGCCCACCTCCTCGATGAACACGGTGCCGCCTTCCGCCTGCTCGATCTTGCCCTGACACTGCGCAGCATTCGCCAGGGAACCGGCCTGCCCGAACAGTTCGTTTTCCACGAAGGACTCGGTCACTTCGGGCCAGCTCACGGTAATGAAGGGACTGCCGGCCCGCGCGCTCATCCGGTGAATCGCGCGCGCGATGGTCGCAGCACGGGTCCCCCGTTCTCCGCGCAGGAGCACGGCGGCGTTGCCCCGGGCCACGTGGGAACACATGGCATACACCTGCTCCATTGCAGGGGACTGTTCGATCCGGTTCAGGTCGTCTATTTCGTCGTCCCGGAATGCGTTCATAGAAAAACTCCGGGCAGGGGAGGAGCAACCGGCATGCCAAGGCAGGAATCGGTCGCCCCCATGAATCCAATCCGTATTTTAGCGATTTGTTAAGACTTTGCAGGGTAGCCACTTACGGTGGTGGTGGGTCAGCGCTGTGAGGAGACCGGATCGGTAGCCAGGTTAGCTCTTGCGGCCTACCAAATTGTAGGAGACCCGAATTTTTCGAACCCCGTGGTACCGAAAATCTAAATCCGAAATTCGAAATCCGAAACAAATCCTAATGACCTAAATTCGAAAGGGATGCCCCTCTCGCAGGATGAAGTGCAGTCGCAACAAAGTTGTGCTTAAAAGAATCTACGCCGTGTGGGGTGGTCGTGCTCGCCCCCGGGCTTTCGGTGTCGACAGGGGGTTGGTGAAGGTTTGTTGTGGGAGGTCGCCCAAGCCC
>CAZWDH010000391.1:0-5251 GCA_964632865.1 uncultured Nitrospiraceae bacterium | reverse complement strand
GGGCAGACTCAAGCCCGGAATCCCCGCCAGGTTGACGGAGATGGTGTAGATGTCGCTCAGATACATTTCGAGCGGGTCCGACGTCTTCTCGCCAATCTTAAAAGCCGGTGTCGGCGCGGTAGGCGTCAGGATGGCGTCGCACTGCGCGAAGGCGTTCAAAAAGTCACGCGTGATGAGCGACCGCACCTTCTGGGCCTTGAGGTAGTACGCATCGTAATAGCCGCTCGACAACACGTAGGTGCCGAGCATGATCCGGCGCCGCACCTCGGGACCGTACCCTTCGGATTTGGTCTTCCGGTACAGCTCGTCGACGTTGCTGACGCCCTCGGCCCGGTAGCCGTAGCGCACGCCGTCAAACCGGGCCAGGTTTGCGCTGGCTTCGGCGGTGCAGATGATGTAGTACGTGGCTACGGCATAGCCCGTATGTGGAAGTGAAACCTCGACGATCTCCGCGCCCAGGCTTTCCAGGACCTTGATGGCCGATTCGATCTTCTCGCGAACCTCGCCGCCAAGGGCGTCAGTGAAGTACTCCTTCGGGAGGCCAAGCTTCATGCCGGACACACCCGAAGCGAGACCGCGCGTGAAGTCGGGCGCCGGTACGTTCGCCGAAGTCGAGTCGCGCCGGTCATACCCGAACAGTGCGTTCATCACGAGCGCGCAGTCCTCGACGTTCTTCGTAAACGGGCCAATCTGATCGAGGGACGACGCAAAGGCTACCAGACCGTACCGCGACACGCGCCCGTACGTGGGCTTTAGCCCGACGCAGCCGCAACAGGATGCCGGCTGCCGGATGGAACCGCCCGTATCGCTGCCCAACGTGACGGCGCACTCGTGTCCGGCCACCGCCGCCGCTGAGCCTCCGCTCGACCCGCCGGGCACGCAGTCCAGATTCCACGGATTGCGCGTGGTCTGAATGGACGAATTCTCGGTGGACGAACCCATTGCGAATTCGTCCATGTTCAGCTTTCCCACAAACACGGCGCCGGCCTGCGCGAGGCGTTCCACGGCCGTGGCGTCGAAGGGACTGCGGTACCCCTTGAGGATCTTCGATCCGCAGGTCGTCGTCCCTTCCTTGGTGCACAGTACGTCTTTCAAACCGATGGGCACGCCCGCGAGCGGGCCGGGATCTTCGCCCTTAGCGATCTTGGCATCGACGGCATTAGCCTGTGCGCGCGCTGCTTCGTGCCAGACGTCTACGAACGCCTTCAGTTTGCCGTCCACCGCGTCTATTCGTTGCAGGCAGCTTTCCGCGACTTCCAGCGCGCTCGCGCCGCCGAACCGGACGGCGTCGCGGATCTCGCGTGCGGTCTTCTCGTACCAGGAATTGCTCATCGATTACTCCGTATCCAGTATGCGCGGCACGAGGAAATACTCGCCATCCGTCTTCGGGGCGTTCATCAGGGCCGTCTCGCGGGGCAGGGAGGGCGTTACTACGTCGTCGCGGAACACATTGCTCATTTCCTGGACGTGCATCATGGGTTCGATGCCCGTCGTGTCCAGCTCGTTCAACTTGTCCATGTATCCCAGGATATCGCCCATTTCGGCTACAAGACGTTCCTTGGTGGCCTCGTCGAGCGTAAGCTGGGCCAGCCCCGCCACGTATTCGACGTCGGCTTTCGTGATATTGGCCATTCTGTCCTTCCAGCGTTGGCGCGGGGGTTGTCACGGCCGGGTTTGGGGGTGATTCGCCAAGGGGCGTCCGGTAGGCGCACTTCACCCGCGCATTGCTTCAAACAAAGGCCATATGCTAGCACACGTGCGCGGTATCTTTCCAAAACGCAGAACGAAGCCTCGGATACGGGCCGGCCAGTTTTGCGGCATGCGAACTACTGCGCGGCAAGGACTAAGGAGGGATCCCCGATCAGCGCAATTCCGTCAAAACCGGACTGCGGAAACTGTTGCTTGGCCGACAGAAACAAGTCTCCCAGCCGGTGTCCAGCGCCGCTGGCCAGTCCTTCCAGGATAGACCGGTTGAATCGATGGCTCGCGTCCACGTCGATCTTTCCGACGTGGCCGATAAGTGCCACCGCGCCCCGTTCCGGGGCCTCGACGAAATAAATGCCGACGCCGGAGTCCACTCGGGACTCGCGGTGGATTGGCGCGTCGAATAATGCAGAGAAACAAGTGGCCGCAAATACGATTGGATACTTTCCGCGGTTGCTGAGGCGGTGAATCTCCCGGTCGGTCATCATGTCAGTTCTTTGATGGTTCATATTCTCGCCGGTGCGCCAGACGTAATACGCACCATGCCCTGAAAAGGTAACGACGCCGCAGCCGGCGCTGATGGATGCGACGATGTCGTCGCGAAGCTGGACGTCACCTTCCGCGTCGCCGGTTCCCGTAAGGTTCGCAACGGTCCAGCCGTCCAGAACGTTAGACTCGGTGTCGTCGGAGAAACGATTGAAGTCCTTCGAACTGATCAGCACGGCCCGTGTCTGCCAGGCAGCATCGTTGCCCAGATTGCGTTCGTACTCGAGCACTTTGGCTACGTAGGCTTCGACCGCATCGATCGTGTTCGCGGGATACCTGCCTACCGCCGCGAGCGGCGCTCTGCCTCCATCCGGGCCGAATGCGAAGTAGTCGTCGTGCGCAAAGGTGGGCGAGTACGTAGGGAGAATGTCCGCCTCGTCGCTGTGATGTGTGGGGACGAAATTGCGTGATCCGGGCCGGACGCCTTTGTAGTCGTAGGTGGCATCGCCCACGAGCCACAGGTACTTCAGGCGGGGCGTATCGCCGTCGCGATCCTTCAGCAGATCGTCAACGAACCACCGAATCGCCTGCGGCTCGAACATGCCCGAGGCGTATTCGTCGTACACGTCGTCCACATCGACGGCCCATGTGTCCAAGCCTTGTTCGACGCGCTGGGCGACCAGCGGCCGCAACGCGTTCAGGAAGCTGGCGTGCGAAACGATCAGAAACTCTGGCGACCGTTCGCGCTGGCGCAGGTTACTTCGATATCCCATCGACAGACGATCCGGGCGGGCATACCCGTCCGGTCCCGTTAGCCGGAAGTCTGCCGCGCCTTCCGAAAGCGAGAACTCGGCGCGAAACAGGTTGTTCTCCTTTGTTACGCGGGGCTGGAGTTCGACATCCTTGCCGCCGGAGTACACACGCACGCCGGGGCCCGTAAACCCGGGCAGCGTGCGCGCGTACCGGGCATTCCCGTTTGGGTCGATGGAGAACTCCAGGAAGTCGTCTCGTGGCAACAAGGTGGCCTCGTACGACAGCTCGATCCAGTCCAAGGAGATCATGTCGATGGGAAGGTCCGGATTCGTCTGCTGGAACGTCAGCGAGTTATTCGTTTTGATGTCGAAATGCTTGCTCCCGACAGCGCCTTCAACGAGAGCATGGCGGGTGCCATCCCACACGGCTCGGCCCAACGCGGCGCCGTTCACCGCCAGCGACCAGTTGTGGTCGGGCTCCTCGGGGAGATCGGTCCAGCCCCACAGGAAGACGCGCACGCTGATTTCGGATGAGGCTCCCGCCAGATCCGCAAGCGGGGGCAATGCAACTGCGGCCGGTTCCCGCGGCGGGGCTTTGAATGTGGTCCACATCACGCGGTCGGTCGGTGGACCATCGTAGCGTTGGAATTGCAGTTGGTTGTCATCCTCGATGTGCAGGGTTCGGCGATACGTGTGGACTACATTGGCCCCCTTTGGCGGCGAGGCCGGCGGCATCACCCGATACCGGCGTGGAGGATCGAGCGAGTCGAACTGGAGAATGTAGACATTCTCCCTCGTTACGAGGTTCTTCCCGCCGTCATGGGAAACGGGCGGATCGCCCCAGAACGTGAGAACAGTCTCGGGTAGGAAGCCGCCGCCCTCCGCCGTATGCTCGACGCGGATGGGGACGGTCACTCCGCCGTTGTACAGATTGACTCGATTTGCGTTCAGGCTGGACAGAGAAAGCGCGGCTTCCTCTGGCGATTTTTCCCGGAACGCTTCCCGGTGCGTTTCGCTACGCACTTCCACCAGGGACACGTCGTCCAGATACCACGTGAGCAGACCGCCGCCCTCATGATGGATCCAGAGCTGATAGTTCCGGTCGCCCTCGTCCGGCGTCGTGATGATGCCGGTGAATGGGGTCCACTCGCCCGGTACGTTCCGGAAATACTCGCCGGTATCGTCGGAGTTGTTCGCCCGGAGCTTCATACTCTGGCTGGTGTTGATGATGCGTTCGTCGCATTGCACGGCGAGCACGAAGCGCTCTTTGGGTTGCTCGCAAAACACCTGACACGACATGCGGTACCGAGTATTGGCCCGCAATAGGAATCGCGACGGGGGTTGGTAGATTCCGGAATCGTCCGTGCGGTCGCTCTGTGGACCGGCCACCTTGATGCAATACTCGCCGCGCGCCGAGACGCCAGGTTCATCGATGGAACGAACGACGGTGACCTGCGTGTCCCACGTGCCCTGAATGCCTCCCGCATCAGGCGTGTCGCTGTCATTCGCGCGTGCGGCTCCGGCAGGGGTAAAGACCTGTGGACCCTCGACCTCCTTCGTCTGTTCCGCCATATTGGCCTCGGCGATGCACTGCGCGATCTCGCGTCCCATGACCTGAATCATACGCGCGTTGGACACGTGGAGCTTGATGGAGTCCGGCACGCGATCCGGCATGGGAAGTTGCGAATGCGCGAAGTACGGCATGCAGCAGGCGCACACGCCGATGAGCGAGTATCGCAACGGATGGAGATAGACGTTACGTGGCGTCGAGTTCACGAGATTCACCAAACATACGAACAGAAATCCCGTCCACATTCATTCACGAATCACCCGGACTCCTTCGTCTGGTATGTCCATCTTATTTCGACTCAGACGCCGTCGCGCCCCGGACCGTGGACGGGTGCGCATCCAAATAGGCATTGAATTGCGTCATGGTCATGAATTCCAAATGCGCGCCATAGCGTGTCGTCATATACTCGAAGAAACGCGCGATCGTATGCCAATTCCCCTCGTGATCCTTGCTGTGGCTTTCGATGACCAAGGGTACAGCCTCGGCTTCCTCGCGCAGCAAACGATTCACCATCGCGTCCAGCGCGTGCTTCAACTCAGCCAGGGATTGCCGGCCCGCGATATTCAAACCCGTGCGAAACGGCTTGAGAAACTTGCGTACGATCGCCGACTCGCTCCGATCGACGCGCGGATTCAATGAGCGGATAGTATCAGGCACGACGCCGTAATACGGGTAGCGATTCGCAGCAGAGTTACGATGCAGGCGTTCCGCGAAACCGCGCCAAACGGCACGTGCCTTA
>CAZWDH010000390.1:0-5252 GCA_964632865.1 uncultured Nitrospiraceae bacterium | reverse complement strand
CCCTGACATCGCACCAAGGGAAGAATGCAGGCGAGGACGCCTGCGCTACATTCGACGCACGTCTGTAGAATCGGTCGACCGCCACTGTTCAAAAACGCCCTTTGATCCTGGTTCTTCGGATTTGGAAGTTGCTTCGGATTTCGTGCTTCGGAGTTCGAACTTGGCTGCCACGTCGCCGCCGTGGCGATTGGCTAGGCGCGTGTGCCGGTCATTGCTATAATCGCGTGCGTCGTCTGTGTTTGGATTTGACGTTGATCGGGGAGACCGGTACATGTTCCAAAATCTCGTTCGCGCCTTTGGCTTGCCCATGTTCCTTGTGATCGTGGGTATCGCGATTTACCCAGCCTCCGCAGATGGTCCTGAATCCGGACCGGAAACGTCCAGTCGCGTGCATGCGTTCTACTATCCCTGGTACCAGAATCTGGAGACGGACGGGAACTGGAGCCATTGGAATCATGCGGTTTCGGTTCGGGAGGGGGAACCGTTCAGCTATGAGCCGCCGGAACAGATCGGGGCGAACTTCTATCCCGCAATGGGGCTGTACAGTTCGCGGTCGCGGGAAGATCTGGCGGAGCACATGAAGCAATTGCGGCGGGCGGGCGTGGGGGTGATCGCGACATCGTGGTGGGGTCCGGGGGACTTCACCGATGAGGTGGTGCCGCAACTGTTGGACGTGGCGGACGAGTACGGGTTGAAAGTGGCCTTTCATCTGGAGCCGATTGCGGGTCGAAATGACGCGCGCGCGGAACCGTTCCGTGACGCGATTGTTTACCTCGTCGATCATTATGGCGAGCACCCCGCGTTCTATCGGGATGCCGCGCGGGATAACAAGCCGCTGTTTTACTTCTACGACTCCTATTTGGTGGAGCCGGCGGACTGGGCGGGTTTGTTTGCGCCGGATGGCAGCCGGACCTTGCGTGGTACGAAGTACGATGGATTGTTCATCGGCTTGTACGTGAAAGAGCACGATGACGAGGCGCTTGTAAAGGCGGGCTTTGACGGGTTCTACACCTATTTCGCGTCGGACGGGTTTACGTACGGTTCGACGACTGCGAACTGGCCCGCGATAAAGGCCTTTGCCAACGAACACCAGCTTCTGTTTATCCCGAGTGTCGCGCCGGGATACGACGACACGCGGATTCGGCCCTGGAATACGGTCAACCAGCGTGATCGTGAAGAGGGTGCGTATTACGATCGCATGTGGGAAGCGGCCTTGGCGGTCGATCCGCCGTATGTGTCGATCACGTCGTTCAACGAATGGCACGAGGGGACGCAAATTGAACCGGCCGTTCCCAAGACGACTCCGACGTATACCTACCTGGACTATACACCGCGTGAGCCGGAGTATTACCTGGAGCGCACGGCGCAGTGGGTGGGGCGGTACGTTTCAGCGCGGCCGGACGCGGTGTCGTTTGCGATGCACGAAGGGAGTATGGAGATCCTGGTCGATGGCGCGCGCGTGGCCATATATGTCTGGCAGGATGAGACGATCCCGAGGCCCTATTTCTGCAATGTCATCGCCCCGGACGGCACGCAGGTTACGCGCAACCATCCGCCGGACCCGGTGGCGGATGCGGACAATGACGATCACCCCGACTTCCATCCCGGAATATGGTTGGCCTTCGGCGATATTACTGGGCAGGACTTCTGGCGCAACCGCGCGCGGGTGCGGCATGCGGAGTTCACTCACGAGCCGGAACGTGGCGAAGGTGTTGGGCGCTTTTCGGTGCGAAATGTGTACGAATCGAATGATGGCGAGGTCGAGTGCGAAGAACGATGCGACTACGCGTTCCATGTGACGCCGCTTGGATACTTGCTCACAGCGCAGTCTACGTTCACGCCGGTTGGGGGCGCGTTTGCTTTCGGCGATCAGGAAGAGATGGGATTTGGCGTGCGTGTGGCGACGCCGATCAGCGTTCGCCACGGCGAGGGCGTTCTGGCGAATAGCGAGGGCGGCCGGAACGAAGCGGGTACCTGGGGGAAGGCTGCGGATTGGTGCGCGGGGCTTGCACGTATCAATGGCGCGTGGACCGGCATGTGCGTCATGACCGACCCCGGCAACTTCCGGCCTTCGTGGTTTCACTCGCGGGACTACGGGTTGATCGTGGCGAATCCGTTTGGACGAAAAGCGATGACGGGACCGGATGACGCGGATCTCGAACCGGACCAGACCCGGGTTGAAGCAGGCGAGACGTTGCGGCTCGGGTTTGGCGTGTACATCTTCAGCGCGGCCGGTGAAGACGAACCGGACATGGCTTCGCTCTACGCGGAGTACTTGAGACTGGCCACGCAATAAACGCACGCCGACTCAGTTCTTTGGTGTGCCGGTCGTCGACAAGCGAACGAAAGAACATCCCCCTTGATCCCCCTTCAAAGGGGGAATACTCGCAACGCATCGCGTTGCGCTTGTTCGACCGAATGACATGACATCAACGCGTGCGACGCGGGATTACAGAGAAACGGACGTGGAGTAATTCCCCCTTTGAAGGGGGCGAGGGGGATGTTCTTGAAACTCTTGTGGCGCAATACGGAAGGATTTCTGGAAATGCGCGGGTGGTGTCTCGTTAGTCGACGTACTTCTTCCATTCCGGCAAGCGTACGAGCATGACTTCGTAGACCATCTTTTCCGTTTCCACGGGGCCGGTCTTTCGCACTTGCCCGATCTCTTCGCGGCGCGCGGGATCGGTGACTTCCACCCAGGCCACGGAGTAAAGGCGATCGTCCGCGCCGATGCAGAGGCTTTCCGTGAAGAAGACGCGCCGGCCGTCGGCGGAGATCAGTGGTCCGTGATTGGTCATCTGTTCCGATTCCATATCGAAGGTGAAGAGATATACTGTCGACTGCACGTCAGCGTGGTTTTCCATCTCGACCGCGGGGCCGTTCGCGAGATAGAAAATCGTGTCTTGCGGACCTAGCAAGAATCCGAGTTGGCTGATCTCCGGATTGCGGGGCATGCCTTTGTACGCGTCGTGGCGCAGTTCGGCCACGGTGCGGAGGTAGCGGGTGGACGGCTGGAACTCGAATAGGGTCGTCGTCTCCCACTGGATGCCCCAGAAGCTTTCCGTCTTCGGGTTCCATTCCACGACGCGCCAGTTGTATTGAAACTCGCCTTTGAGCGTTTCCTCGGCCGACTGCGACAGCGGCAGGCGCTTCAGGTCGAGGCCTTCGACATACGTCACGCGGCGCGCAGCCGTGGGGTCGTACTCCCAGATACGGCCGTCCATGGTGGACCCGTAAACCTTGCCATCCGGCGCGATGCCGAGGGTGCGGCAGATGCGGTCCCATTCGTGTGGACGGTGTCCCCATTCGCCGCGGTCTTGCACCGCACCCCAGAAGCGTGGATGGCCCTCGGCGCGATCGTAGGAGACCAGAATGCCCGAGGGCCACGTCAGGCCGTAGAGCACGTTACGCTCCGTATCCATGGCGGTGGTGATGATGCCTTCGCCGGGGAAGGTTTTCGCCAAGTCTTCAAAGGCGCCGGTCTTCAGGTCGTACGACATGAAATGGCCTCCCTGGTAGGGGATGCGGACTTCCGATTTGAACCCAGGCAGGTCACCTTCATAGAAGGAGATGTGGGTGCCGAACCACAGTTTGCCTTCGTCCTCGAAGAAGGGCGTGTGGACCTTGCCCTGCGCGACGTGGGTCGCCGTGTCTTCGCCGAGGACCTCGTCCATCTTCGCGACCAGCGTCATCTCTTCCGTCCGCGGATCGAACTTGTAGATGCGGCACGCGTACTCGATGTTGTGCGTGTCCACGCTGAAGTAGAGGTTGCCGTCCGACGCGGACACCATGGAGTGGTAGTTGCTGTCGCCAAGCAGGAAATTGATGGGGAAGAGGTCGGCGGTGATGGTTTCGTCGATGGACGCGAGGGGGATAGTGGTTTTTTCGACTTTGATGTGTTGGGCGTGGGCGGCGAGTGGGAGCAGACAGGAGAGTACAAGCAGCGTAAGTGTGGCGACAGGACGTTTTGTTGTCATTAGTCTTCTCCATTCGCGTGCATGACCACGCGCGCATTCTCCGTCCAATCGCACAGAATCCATCGCCCCTGCGTATCGCCAGTACCGTCATCCCCCCGAAGGGGGATACCCATCTTACCAAGACCAAGTAAACGACACTCGGCCATCCTGCCGGGGAGTGACATTCAGCGCAAAGTCTTTTCTCAGACGTTGTCTCGGCAGAAAGCCTCCAAATGGCTTAAGATCATCGAGAGCTTCTGAGGAACCGCCACCATCGATCTGGTCGAGTCCTACGCTATATACAATGAAGCCGTCCGCTGATTTGCGGTAGCGTAACGGTTCACCTTCCGGATCAAATGGGTCCTGCAATTCTGCAATTTGACTCTCAATCGTATTGGTCTCACTAGAAAGCACCGACAGCGCGAACCGCATCAAACGCAGTTGAGTTAGCATCGTACAATCGTTTAAGAGCGCTGGCATTGCGAAGTCGTCTGTTGCGGCATTCGAATCCTTGACTACAGGTCTCTTGTTAACTTCATCCATGATTACGAGCCACGATGAGTACCGCTTGTGCAGGGGCAGACGAGCGGTGTGAACGAGTCGTGCCATATCCGAGAGATAGAGCTGCGCTTCCGCCGCCTTTTGAGGGTTTAGCCGATTCCACCAATCCCCGTTCCGTTCATTCTCCGGAAGTTTTGCGCGATATTGAGCGAGACCAAAGACACGCTCGCCGACGTAGATGTGCGCGAGAAGGTTTTCATCGTCCAAAGACGCCATTGTTGAAGCCAACCGATTCAAGGTCGCCGGTGACGCGGCGACATGGTAGAGAATGTACTGGATGGTATGGAAAATGCGCTGAGCTAAAGCGCAAACCACCAAATGGCTCATTAACAGTCGAATGCTGGATGCGCCAAAGCCTATGCGTGCGGCACTCGCGAGATATTTGTCCCAGTCGTCCTGTCTCAAATGAAGCGCATGTCGAATCGCGGTCAGGCATAAAAGCTTGGCCGGGTAGTGCACATAATGGAATTCCGAAGCGTCGTCGAAAAAACGCTCGGGCCTAATGCCGGGTCTCCAGTCGACACATTGGGGGGTGGTGAGCGCAATGTCTAGCGTTGATTGGAATCGGGCCAGGTGATCTGTAACAAGTCGCCAGTCTGCCGGACCAAGAGCTTGCTCGATTTCCGGATTATCGTCCAAGAACGGTACTTTGGGAACTGATTCGCGCTCGAACCGTTTCCAGTGAGCTTACCCCCATCTTTCGACAGGAAGGGGCACGAATTAAGATGTAGCAGT
>CAZWDH010000389.1:0-5358 GCA_964632865.1 uncultured Nitrospiraceae bacterium | reverse complement strand
CGGCTCCCACGCCCTCAGCACCGCCTTCGAACCGTCCTCGATCGCCGTCATCGGCGCCTCCGACGCACCCGGTTCCGTCGGACGCGTCATCTTCCGCAACCTGGTCGAGGGCGGCTATCGCGGCGCGCTGTACGCGTCGTCCATGTACGCGCCACCGGGCGTGTTCCGGTACGAGGGCGGCACAGCTTGGAAATACTGCGGCCACTCCGGCGGTCGCATCGCCGCAATGACAGTGCATCGCGGGAGCCTCTACGGGTCGGGCTATGACGCGGAGTTTCCCGGCGTCTACCGCTACGCGGGCGGCGAGGAATGGGAGAACTGCGGAGCGCCGCCGGGCGTCACGCAATCCTACTCCTTCGCACAACACTTCGGAGAATTGTATCTCGGCACATGGCCGGGCGGCCGCGTGTTCCGCTATGACGGCGATATGGGTTGGGAAGATACGGGGAGACTCGGCGAAGAAGAAGAGGTCATGGGGATGGCCGTCTACAACGGCAAACTCTACGGCGGAACCCTGCCCCTGGCCGAGGTGTATCGCTACGATGGCGACGGTGCATGGACGAATACAGGACGGCTTGACCACACACCGGACGTGCGATACCGCCGCGCGTGGTCCATGGCGGTATACCAAGGCAAACTGTTCTGCGGCACCCTGCCTTCGGGGCACGTGCATTCGATTGCCGCGGGCGCCTGCGTCACCCACGACCGCGCGCTCTCGCCGGGTTGGCGCAGCATTGCCGCTGTACGACGCGGCAACCGGATGGAACTTCACGTAGATGGGAGCGAGGTCGCCCACAGCGAACAATCTGCTGGCGCGATCGACCTGTCTGGCGACGCACCGTTGCGTATCGGCTTCGGCGCCCACGATTACTTCAACGGGGCCATGAAAAACCTGCGCTGGTACAACCGGGCGCTTTCCGCCGCGGAGATCGGCCACCTCGCGAAGGAGTAAACCGGAAAGGGGACGCTTCGGTGAAACGCACTTTGTATGTTCGCATCATCATCGCGATTTGTGTCGGCATTGCCAGCATGGCAACGGCGTCGGCGCAAGACGCGGAAGCGGAGTATGCCGCGCGGTTCCTGAAACAATTCCCCAAGGTGGAATCGCCACCAACCCTCACCGAATACGCCACGCCCCAACGCTTCGACGAGCGATTCATGGGCGATCCCCTCGAAAAGGCCCTTGGCTCGGTAAGCAACCAGCAAGGTAACAACGCCTGGGGTCTGGCCTATTGGATGAACGGGTACAACGAAATGTACCGCGCGACGGGGGACCCGAAGTACCTCGCCGCGAATCTCCGCTGCATCGATTCCATGCTTGCAGCCCGGGACGACAAGCAAGGGCTCGTGTTATGGACTGGCGCGACGGCCCCCGCATGGAGTTCGGAAAAATACGCGGAACGAGGACGCGCGGTCTTCGCGGTGCATACGGGAATGATCGTATATCCCATGCTGGACGCGCTGGTGTTGTTGCGCGACGCGCCGGACCTGCTCTCGCCCGAGAGCGACCACTACAAAGCGATCCAACGCCAAGCGCTGGAGGCACTCGCCTATCACGATCGGCAATGGGTCGATGGGCCTGGGGAAGGCGAGGGCCACTACGTTGGCATCGATCAGGAAGACATCCTGGAAGGCAAGGTCTTGCCGGGGAATCGCCTCAGCGCGATGGGGCGCGCGTTGTGGGCGGCATGGAAACTGACCGGCGACGAAGCCCATCGCAATCGTGCGATCGCCTTGGGTCAATACATCAAGCGACGACTCGGAATCAGTGCGGATGGGGCCTACTATTGGGAGTATTGGTTGCCCGACGAACCGGTGACCGATCCCGTTGAGCGGGAAGAGGTCAACGGCGAAGACACCTCACACGGTCAACTCACGGCGTCGTTCCCAATCATGCTGGCGGCTGAAGGCGTGGTCTTCGACGAAGCGGACCTACGCCGTTTCGGATTGACGGTGCTGAACGGGATCGCACGTCGCAATGACGGCATTCTCTATGGCAACGTGACGGGTAGCCCGGGCTCGAATCCGAATCACGTATCTCATCCCTACGGGTGGCTTCACGCGGTTCCCGCGGTACCCGAGGTCAAAGACCGACTCCTGGATTTCTATCTCCAGTACCAACCGTCGCCGGGTCCGCTCGATTTCGCGTATTTGTTGACGTACGCAGTGGAAAGTCCCTGAGCGTGTCGCCGCCCATCGCTCAACGCACTTCGTTCGCCACCTCGGACGGAACGTCGCTTATCGCTCACCGCTGGCATCCCGAAGGAAGCGCATGTGGCGTTGTCGCAATCGTGCACGGATACGGTCACCGTACCGCCAGCTTCGAAGAGTTGGCCGGGCAACTCTGCAACGCCGGCCTTCTCGTATGCGGATTCGATCAGCGCGGCCACGGACTATCACCAGGGAAACGGGGTCATATCGATTCCTTCGCGACTTTTATCGACGACCTGCGCTCGTACCTGGGTAGCATCTCCGACACTACGCCGGACCTTCCCCTATTTCTGCTAGGACATAGCCTCGGCGGGCTTATCATGGGCCAGTACGCGATCGAGGATTGTCCACGTGTTCGCGGTTTGGTGTTCAGCAGTCCACTTCTGAAGATCCCCGACACCGTATCGCCCACGCTAGTCCGTCTCGGCGATTTCCTTGGAACGTGGCTGCCATGGCTCCCCGTCGAACGCGTCGACTACCAGTGGGTCTCGCGGGACGCAGACGTGCTCGAAACAGTGCTCTCCGATCCCTTGCGGCACACGGGCACCATGAATGCCCGGACCGGCGCGGAGATTGCCCGCGCCATCGCGAAATTCCAGAGTGCCATGGGCGCCATATCGGATCCGCTGCTGGTCTTTCACGGAACCTCCGATAGGCTGACCGATGTGGAGGGGAGCCGCGCCTTCTTCGACGCGGCCGCATCAGACGACAAGACGTTGAACCTCTACGAAGGCGGTTACCACGAACTGTTCAACGATCTAGAGCGCGAACGATTCGCCACGGAACTGACGGCATGGCTTATCGAGCGCTGCTAGACAACGCAGCAGAGATGCTTGCACTTGCTGGCTGTGGGTGGCTCGCTTCGTGCGTGACAGACATCGCCGCTCGCTGGATTTTCTACATTTCTTTTGCGTTGGAACCGCCCCGAAGGGGCCAAAACAGGACAGCCCAGGGCAACGCCCTGGGGATGGGGTGGGCAAGAATGGACGCCCTGAAAGGGCAAAACATGCAAATCAAATCGCACCAAAAACATCGGACGGCGGTTCCCTGTCTTATCGTCCACGCTAGCGGCGAAGCAATTCCGAAATCGATGGGATCGAGCAAAACGTAAATAGGCGGAAGATAAACCGTGAACGTTCTTACCCTGACCCTGTTGTCCCTCTTACCGATTCTCGCGGTCGCAATCCTTCTCGTCGGCATGAAGTGGCCCGCGAGCCGCGCGATGCCCATCTGCTACGTTGTCGCATTGATACTGGCCCTGTTCGTGTGGAAGGTGCCCGGCGTTCAGACTGCCGCCGCCACGCTCAACGGCCTCATCGTGACGGCCACCCTGCTCTGGATCATCTTCGGCGCGATCCTGATGCTCAACACGCTGCAACAGAGCGGCGCCATGCGAAGCATCCGCAACGGGTTCACCACCATCACGCCCGACCGGCGCATTCAGGTCATCATCATCGCCTGGCTCTTCGGCGCGTTCATGGAAGGGGTCGCGGGATTCGGCACCCCCGCAGCGGTCGCGGTGCCCCTGCTCGTGGGATTGGGCTTCCCGGCGATGGCGGCCGTTGTCGCCGGAATGATCATTCAAAGCACCCCGGTATCCTTCGGCGCGGCGGGCACTCCCATACTCGTGGGCGTGAACACCGGGCTTTCCACGGATGAGACCGCACGTCTGTACGCGGAACAGATCGGCGTGACGGACTGGCACGCCTTTCTCGCGCTCATCGGCGCGAAGGTTGCCGTATTGCACGCGACCTGCGGAACGCTCATACCCCTGATCGTCGTCGCGTTCATGACGCGGTTTTACGGCGCCAACCGATCATACGCGGAAGGCCTGCGCGTTTGGCGCTTCGCGATCTTCGCGGCCCTGTCCATGACGATTCCCTATCTGCTGGTAGCGCGCCTGTTCGGCCCGGAATTCCCGACGATCATCGGCAGCCTGACAGGCCTCGCAATCGTAGTCACAGCGGCGCGCTTCGGCTGGTTTATGCCAAAGGCGGAGACGGCGTGGGATTTCCCGCCGCGTGACGATTGGCCCGACGACTGGAGCGGCACGATTGAGATCGAAGACATCGGCCACCGGTACGGCGCGATGTCGCTGATGCGCGCATGGACCCCGTACATTCTCGTGAGCGTGTTGTTGCTGGCCACACGCATGAAGTTCCTGCCCTTCGCCGCCTGGCTTCAGGCCACCACCATGAAGTTCGAGCATCTGATGGGAACCGGGATAACGGCCAACGTGCCTACGCTCTACTCGCCTGGCTCCATCTTCGTGGTCGTATCGTTGATCACCTATTTCCTGCATCGCATGGACGGTCCCTCCTACGCGCGCGCCTGGCGCGATTCCGCACGAACCACGATCCGCGCGTCCGTCGCGCTGGTCTTCACCGTCCCCATGGTTCAGGTCTTCATCAATTCCGGCGACGGCCTGGCCGGTTATCCGAAGATGCCCATTGCGCTGGCCGATGGCGTTGCGGCGGCGGCGGGATCGGCATGGCCCTTCTTCGCGCCCTTCATCGGCGGCCTCGGCGCCTTCGTGGCCGGCAGCAACACGGTCAGCAACATGATGTTCTCGCTCTTTCAATTCGGCGTAGGGCAGCGCATAGAAGTAGACCCCACGTGGATCGTCGCCTTGCAGGCCGTCGGCGGCGCGGCGGGCAACATGATCTGCGTCCACAACGTCGTCGCCGCGTCTGCGGTCGTGGGACTCATCGGCCGTGAAGGCATGGTGATCCGCAGGACCTTCCTGCCCTTCGTGTACTACGCACTCACCGCCGGATCTCTTGGTTACGCGATTGTCTGGTATCGACAAGCGGGGTTGTTGAATGCGGGAACGGTCGTCGCCATGGCGATCGCGATTACGGCTGTTGCGATCCTCATCCGATACAACCGCCAACCGGCAACTTCGACGGAAGCTCACGACTCGGCATAGCGCAACGCGCGACCGCTTGACTCTACAGAAGAACATCCCCCTTAATCCCCCTTCAAAGGGGGAAACCCGCACAACGCTACGCGTTGTGTTGCGGGTTAACCAGAGACCTGGTGTGAGGTGTCTTACGGTGCATTTACCTGTAACGCAGTTGAACCCTATTCCCCCTTTGAAGATAGGACCGACAAAAGTCGGTTCGCCGTCAGGAACGCACCGCAGAG
>CAZWDH010000388.1:0-5376 GCA_964632865.1 uncultured Nitrospiraceae bacterium | reverse complement strand
AATGCCGGCATCACACGCGACAACCTGCTCATGCGCATGAAGCCTGCCGACTGGTCCACGGTCATCGATACAAACCTGACTGGCGCATTCAATTGTTGCCGCGCGGTGGCTCGGGACATGGTGAAGCAGCGCCAGGGACGAATCATCAATATCTCGTCCATCATCGGCATTCGCGGGCAGGGCGGCCAGACGAATTACGCGGCCGCAAAGGCCGGTCTGATCGGATTCAGTAAATCGCTCGCCCAAGAACTCGCGTCACGCAATATCACGGTAAACGTAGTCGCGCCGGGATATATCGAAACCGACATGACCGCCGTGCTCGGAGACGACGTCAAGACGATGTTGCTGGAGAAGATTCCGCTACGGCGTCAAGGCACCGGCGAGGATATTGCTGCCGCGGTTCGGTACCTCGCGAGCGACGGCGCCTCCTACGTGACGGGCGCCGTGCTTCAGGTGGATGGCGGCTTGGCGATGTAGCCGCCCGCGACGGATCTAGAGGGTATCGGTCGAGATGCCGTAGACATGCACGTCATGGTACTCGTCGTGAGCAAATAACGCTTCCCGCAGAGTCCCTTCGCGCGCAAATCCAACCGCCTCGAGAAACCCCTGAAGCTCTCCTTCGTAGGACGCCGCCGGCACTGTCAACCGCCGGATCGACTGTTGCCCCCCGGCTTCCTTCAGAATCGTCCGGAATCCTTTCCGCACGTCGTCCGCCGCGTAGTCGCCGGGCGCATGCATATACACCCAAGCCAGCGCCGTGCCCGGTTCGCGCTCCGGCCGAAGCTTGATGAGCCCGAAGGGTTCTCCACCCCGCTTCACCAGAATCATTTCCTGGTCAACCCCGCTCGGATGCAACGCGTCCATTTCGCGATCGTACTTGGTGGTGATGAGCACGCCCTTCTCGTTGAACAGGAAATAGGACGCGATATTCCAATTCTCCCAGTTCATCAGCATTTCCGCGTCGGGTTCCTCGATGGGCTTCACACCGACCGTCATGCGAAAGGCCGCGCGTACCATCGTGAATAACGACGGCTTTGCGGTACGTGACAACGTGTTATACACGCGCGTGAAGTTCACGCCTTCCGACGACAAGACGTTAAACGCGGACACGGCCGACGCCATCCACGCGCGTTGCGCCTCGCACCAAGGTTCGTGGGGGGTTCGGTGAGAACCTCTCAACGCGTGGTGCACGGCCGTGTTACCGCCGCCGCAAAGGTTCCGCGCCCAACACCGCCGGCACACCCCGGTCGTGGTCGAGCCCACCTCGTCAAAACGCGCGCGGGCCTGCTCGTCAATCACGCCGTCTTCAAGCGTTCCCAACCGGTACTCTTCGATTCCCAGAAAGCGGGAACTGGGATAAATCCCGCCGTCTGTATCCACCGCGAGTTCGTTGGTCCCCGCCGGATCGATCCTGCGGATCGGCGAACCGTCGTAGATCCGGTAAAACAACGGAGCGATTGGATCCAACCGGAAGTATCGTTGTTGAAGCAGGCGGTTCGCGTAATACACCGCCGTCTCGCGCAACGCGCCCAGCATGGCCTTGGGATCCAAATCGGGATTCGCAATGTAGGCGCCGTCCAGGTCCAGTTCGATTGTTGCAAACCCGGCCTTGTCCAGCTCGCGCACAACCTCGCCAAACTCGGGATGATTGGGGCGCACGATGATGCGGCCGGTGACCCCCGGAGAATCCGGATGCAGAATCTTCGCCAACTTGGCGAGAGATTCTTCGCCCGCCTTCGCCAGCAAGCGCAGATTCGGCAGGATGGCCGACCCTTCCGCGAAATCGAGTTGCAGATGAATCGTGTGCCCGTCGAACGCCGCCGGAAGTTTCGATGCCTTCACGTCCAGCACCCGCACCGCCGCCGTCGTCTTCTTTCCGGCCATACGACCGCACTTCACGGCGTGCGCGCACAGATCGGCGATTAACTCGGGATTGTGAATGCTTTCCTCTTCAAGGAACTCGATGACAATTTCTTTCTGATCCCCCGCCCGCCCGAAGAGTAATGAAATGGCATCGCGACCTGCGTCCCGAGCGTTCGTGGATAGCACCGTCGCCCCTTGACCGAACCAGCCTTTCTTCTTTGATACCGCTTCTTCGGTGTCGCGCGGCAACCGCACAGAGATCCGCTTCAGCCCGCGCTCCTGCTGGATCTCCTTCTGCAGCTCTTCTTTCTTGCGCGGCGGTAGAATCGCCCGCGTGGCGCGCAACCACTCGAGTTCGCCAATGACTTCCTCGAGTTCCTTCACATCGTGCTTGTCGCCGAGCACATGGTAGATGCGATTCACCGACGCATAGGGATAATGCTCGAGCACATCCCAGGAGATCTCGTCACACTCGAAGCAAAAGCACGTTTCGGGATCGATGGCGAAGCGCCGTTCGTTCTCCACAAACCGGTGTAGGGTTTCCTGCGTCATCAATAGGCCCCCAGGGTTCCCTTGTCGCGGCTCCAAGTCTCCATGTATTTGAAGCATGCGATACCGAGTGTAGTCCAGAGCGCGACGTTAATGAGAAGGAACGCGAACGAAGGATGAACGAAGACCTTCATGCCGATCCCCTGAATCAGCACGAGCTTCAGGCAGATTGATGCGTCCGTAATCGGAATGAAATGGGCAAAGCCCATAATGATGGCGGGCAGGTCGTACCAGTCCGGCTTTGCGGCAAAAGCGAGCGCAATCATACCCATACGAACGAGTAGCGTGGCCTGGCCGATCTGCTTGAAGACCAGCGTCAGCCCTCCCACCATGAAACCGAACCCGATCAGATTGAGATACGTCAACAGCAGCAGGACGAAGGTCGGGAACGGATCCGCGTGAAGATCGCTGTTCAGCGTCACCGAAACGAACACAAGCATAACCGTCCAGGTCAGAATACTCACGACGGAGTTGACGAAGGACCGCGCAAGGAAGTTGGTAATCAAGCCGTGGGGACTCATGTAAACCTGTTCCAACTCGCCCGTACGCGCCATGCCCTGCAAACCCTGGCTGAACATGCCGACGATGCCAAACGCGAATATTCCGACCACGAAACCGAGCGCGTTCTCCGTCTGATCCGTCGCCCATTCCGTGTTCACCGTGCCGGACCGAAAACCGAAGATAAGTCCGATCAGCATCCCGTAGCCCACGATCATGCCCATCAGCGTGGCGAACCAATAGCGCCGCATAACGATGAACGCACGGACCAGTTCCGCCTTCATGACGAGAAAAAAGCCCACGTCAATTCCTTCCTTTCGGCGCGTCGGCCTGGGATTCCGTCAACTGCAGGAACACGCCTTCCAGATTCTGCTGCCGTTGCGTCACGGTACGAAGCAACAGCCCCTGTGATTGCAACTGGCCCAGCGTATTGTAAAGCGCGTTGGAACGCTCCGCCTCGTCCGCGGACGTACGCAAAATAAATCCCGGACCGCCGTCGGAGTTGATTGCCTCGACACCCATCACGCCAGGTAAGGCCTGGATGGTCTCGAGGTTGGGCGCGCGATCCAGGCGAAATTCGAATCGTTGGTCCGCGAACACGCCGAGCAGTTCCTCCGTCGGCTTGCAGGCGACGAGGGCGCCGTCCTTGATGATGCCGATACGGTCGCACAATTCCTGCGCGGTACCCATATCGTGCGTCGTAACCAAGACGCATTTGCCCTGTTCACGCGTCATCTCGATGACCTTGTCCTTGATGGCCCTGCTGCTTTGCACGTCCAGTCCAGTCGTCGGTTCGTCAAGCAGCAGCACGGGCGGATCGGTGATGAGCGCGATACAAATCGCCAGCTTCTGTTTCTGCCCGCGCGAGAGCCGCCGCACCTGAATGTCTTTCTTGTCGGTGAGCCCGATAAAGTCCAGCAAGCGGTGCGAACGTTCGCGCAGGACCTTGCCTTTCACGTCGCGAAGATTCCCGAAGTACGCGAGGTTCTCGAGCGGCGTCAGCGGCCAGATGCAAGTGCGGGTTCCCTCAAGCACAACGCCGATGCGCCGCAACACCTGCAGCCGTTTCTTTTCCACGGGGAGGTCGTCGACGAACACCTCGCCGCTGCATGGCTTGACCAACCCGGAGATCATCTTGACCGTCGTCGTCTTGCCCGCGCCATTGCGACCCAGGAGCCCGAAGATCTCTCCCGGCCGAATCCCAAAGGAAACCCGGTCGACCGCGTGAACGATTTTCTTCCGGTAGATCGGCCGCCGGCCGGTCTCTTCGTCTTTGGAGAAGAAGTGTCGCGTGTAGAAGGTCTTGTCGACGTCCCGCAATTCTACGAGATACGGACTGCTCATATGTTCCCCGGTCGCCCCGGCATGTAGGCCTGTTCGATCGCTTTCGCCGCTTCTTCCTCGTCGCCGAGTTCCTCGATCTTGATGAGGTACTCCAGGTAGGCAATCTCAATATCCCGGAGCGCATGGATAACCATCACCAGGATGAAACTCCCCGTAAAGTGGTAGAGGATGCCGAGTAGCAAGGCGAAAACAATGAACTCCAGCGAAATGTGCCAGGTGTTCTCAAAGAAATGCTTGTGCACCACAACAAACGCGGCAGCCACGGCCACAACCCCGACTCCGGCCGCAGCCGGGGCCGGCATCCACGCGGCCAGGAACGATACCAGAATCGTCTGCGCGGCGACGCGCCAAATCAGTTCCTCCGCGACCGCTACGCCAAGAAATCGTGTCAAGACCACGGGGCTGTCCATCGTGAAATTCCAGATGGGGCCGAAGTCGAAGAAATGACTCCACGCGTCGCGCCAGGAAAGATGCGTGGCCAGCAGGGACAACCCGAAGATAAGGTGCCCGGCGACCAGGCCAATGGCAATGTATACCGGCGATACGAGCTGGCGAGAAAAGACCCCCTGGTCCCAGCCGATGTACGCGGCCAACCAGAACAAGGGACCCTGCATCAACACGTGGATCATGCGCGTGCGACCGCGTGGCTGCCCGTCCGTTTGCATGGGGTTTGTGGCAAGCGAAAATCCAACATGCGCCACGAGAATGACAATGAAAAGTGATTCGAGTATCACGAAGACACCTCGTCGGCGTCGGCAGGCTGTTTCAAGCCGGCGATCATCGTTGCGAGGTCGATTCCCTTGAACTTCTTCTTGAACATCTCGCGAAGTTCTTCAAACTCGCTCCGCAACAATCCGTACCCGTAGAGGTCGTAGAGTTCGCCATCGCGCGCCACATGTTGCCGCAGCACCAGTTCGCGTTTGGCGCCTGAAAGCTCAAAGTTGCGCCAGGACCGGGTGTTGAACCCGTAAATGTAGATATTGATGCGGTGCATGTTGAGTTCATGGAAACAGTATTCGAGCACGCGATAGAAGGCGATCGTGCCGATAAAACCATTCCGTCGCTTCTCTGTCAGGTACGAATCGATGTTGCAGGAACGGTTGCGCCAACTGATATGAACCA
>CAZWDH010000387.1:0-5449 GCA_964632865.1 uncultured Nitrospiraceae bacterium | reverse complement strand
TGGAGATGCCGGGAAGGACCTTGCTGTCCGGCGGGAACTGGTCGTGGGTGACGACGAGTTTGACCTTATCCCGGAAGGATTCGATTTCGAAGGTCACCCGCGACGGCGGTTCCTCCGAACCGTGGCACCCGCATTCGCTGTCGACGTTCTTCTTCTCGGAATTCAGCCCGACATCAAAGGAATAGGAGAGCCGCCGCGGAGGGTCGGATTCCAGCACCTCGCCGTCCCAATCGATGCTCCCATCCGGCATGAGGTGCTGAACCCGCGAGCCGGGCTTCCAGTCCGACTCGATACGGCGCCCCGCCCAGTACTGGTAGGTGAAATCCCCATTGGTCAAGGCCTCCCATACCTTTTCCGGCGTCGCGTTGATGTAGGTGACGTAGACAAATTTCTGTTCGCTCATGGAGCAGCCCTCACTCGTTCTTTTGTTGCAGCCCTTGTTTCAGATCGTGCTGCGCTTCCAGGCGATGGCGTTCGTACTTCCCAATCCATCGCGCCGAGATTTCGTGGATGGGCACCGGGTTCAGATAATGGAGCTTCTCGCGGCCGCGCCAGACAACGGCGATGAGGTTTGCCGCCTCTAGAATGCCGAGGTGTTTCGTCACCGCCTGCCGCGACATATCCATTCGCTCGCACAGCTCGGATAAGGTCTGGCCGTTGTGCTCCTGCAGCCGATCCAGCAACAGCCGTCGCGTCGAATCCGCGAGCGCCTTAAACACCAGGTCCGTGTCCACGCGAGAATTATATGCAACCATTAGGTTGCATGTCAAGGGAAATCGAGATCTTCCTCCGGGACCTTTCTTAGAATTTACAGAATCTATTTTGAAAATTCGGGGATTACCCCTTTACAGATAGGACTTTGCGTCCGATAATAGGTACAGACGACGTTGTGAGAGGAGTCACTTCGACTCGGGGAAGGATGCACAACAGCGTTGTGGAAAGGATATTGACCATGAAGTACTTACTCCCAATCCTCGTGGCGGTCGCGTTCTGCGGCGCCGTAGTTGCCCAGGAAGAAACGGTCGAGTTTGACCGCCTGTCCCTGACGCTCCGCGCCTGGCGGGTGGATTTCAGCGCGGAAACCTCCCTGGTGAAAGACCTCACAGGGGACAAGTTGGACCTCGACGATCAACTCGCCATCGACGACAATTACAGTCCGGAAGCGATTCTGCGTTGGCAGTTTCTGCCCAAGCATGCCTTCGAGCTTGCGTACAACCAGATGAGCTTCGACGGCGACGAGATCATCGCCGAAGGCGTGGTGATAGACGATTCGTTCATTCCGCTATTTGCCCATCTCGAGGTGGATTCCGATCTCCATTTCCTGCGGCTGGATTGGCGCCGGTCCTTCTTCCAGCCGGATGCCAAATTCAATATCGAAACGATCCTCGGCGTGCAGGGGTTCGACGTGTCCGGCGAATATGAGGCCTATCCCGTGGGCGGCGCGTGGCGCAAGGTCTTTCCGGACTGGGCGCGCGATGTGCGCCGCGATCTGGGCCGCCTGTTGCCGGATGAGTTGGACTTC
The DNA here is from genome assembly GCA_964632865.1 of uncultured Nitrospiraceae bacterium. Classification (GTDB taxonomy): domain Bacteria; phylum Hydrogenedentota; class Hydrogenedentia; order Hydrogenedentales; family SLHB01; genus JAHDWY01. Next base: position 3,927 of record CAZWDH010000387.1, on the reverse strand, counting down.
CTGAACGTGGACCTCTATTACCAGGATGAAGAAGACATTACCGCGGGCTTGCCCATCGTGGGGCTCGGCATGGAGTTCCGGCCCATCGATCGGCTGAGCATCGAAGCGGAAGCCTACGGCATGTACGCCGGCGACTACGGGAACTTCTTTAATGCCGAAGCGGCATTAAAGTTCCGGCTGACCCACTGGCTCGAACTCGAAGGCGGCTACCGCTACTGGAACCTCGAGTACGAAGACGACGATGACGAGTACCAGGTGATCATGAACGGCGCCTTCGTCGGCGGCACGGTTTCGTTTTAATTAGGAATTAGGAATTAAGAATTGAGGTGGGTCTGCGTTCGTGGCGGGACCTGTCCAATGATGCGCGTGTATTCCACTGGGGAGCGTTCGCGTATGCGATCGCTCCCCAGTGCGTTTGTTCACGTGAGATAGCCGGCTTACTCCATGCTGGCCGGGCCTTTTCCTTCCTTCGGCACTTTCAACGGCTTCGCCTTCACGACAACTTCCGATCCCGGCTTTGGCGGACGCAGCTTGGACATCTGATGGATGTGTTTCATGATTGAGCCTCCTGTGTCGTTGTCACCATTATTTCGTGTACAGACGACGGGGCGATTCATCACGGGCGTGAAATGCAGGGGGTGTGGCGGCGAATTTGCCACCACACCCCGTTTCACGAACTCGATCTTCAGCTGTTCTAGCTACGACGCCATTGTGGCGGGTTCCTTCTTCTCCTCTTTGGACGCCTTTTCGCCGATGACTACGGCCGCCACGGCCGGCTTCGAGGGATACAGCTTCGATACGCTCTTCACGTGTTTCATAACCTGAAAACTCCTTTGTGTTGGGAGAACCGCATTCAGATACCAGCGAGCGTGACGTTCGTCACAGGCTGGAGACCGGAGGCTGGAGGCTGGAGGGGAACCTTCTGACCACGGAGAGCCGGGAACGTGTCCGCAGATGGCGCGAATTGGCGCAGATGATGGAGCAAGAGATCGGGGTCCACAGATTACACCGATTCACACCGATTCAAGAAATGGGATTGCAAGGAGAACGGGCGTCCCGCCCGTTTCGTGGTACATGGGTCAGGGCGTGGAAGGAGGAACCTCCGGCGGACTTCGCGGCAGGATTCCTCCGGACGCATTCTCGACCTTCGTGTCTTTTTGTGGAGAAAATTAGAGATTGAAACGCAAAGGCGCGAAGCGACCAAGAACGCAAAGTAGCTACGTTATGCCTGAGTCTCGCCCATGTGCCCTCGGCGACTCCGCGTTATTGCGCCTATGCGCTGAACCGCGAGCGCGTTCCTCCAGACTCCCGATTCCTTCAGATCCAGACGCTCCGATCAATAACGGTCAACGATGCTGCAAGCGCGACCGCGGCATTCCTTCTTCCAGCGAGTAGCATTTTGATACCAGCATAAACTGGCGTTTCGCGGAACTACAGCTCTTCGGCCGGAGAATCCGGGAGAAGCAGTTTGGAAAGCGAGCCCCCACCGCGCGCGAAGCCGAACACTATTGCTCCTTGGCCGTCTTCGCACATAGCAAAAGCAAATGGCGTTCCGTCAATGGCTTGGAACGCCGGGGAGAACAAGAACCTGCCTGAAGAGAAAAGAAAAGAGCCTTCATTCGTCGCGTACGGTGCCAGGGGGATTCCAATACGCGCAAATTCGCCGGGCGGTATCGGGTCATCCAAGAGTTCATCGAGTTCTTGTGTGTCCTCGTTGAAGATGCCAAAACTATCAATGACCTCTGTCGAATGGCTGTTTAGAAGGTAGACGTCGAAGGACGCCTCGCTTCCCGGGCAACTGCTCAGTAATACGGGCAAGGATACGCACGCAACGATGAGGCAGAGGACACGAATCGATATGTTCATCTCTAGATTCCTTTATGCATTAGCATAGTGGTGTACGCATGGCGACCATTGGAACACGCCGTCAATATCGCTCCATATTACCGGATCAATGGCCATGCGTCAAGCGCGTGTAGTAGATAACGTGTTATATATATTAAAAAATTGCAGGCCACTGCGTTAACGAATGGGTTGCATAGCCGCAGCCAAAGAAGAATCAGGTGTCCGCAGATGATCAATAGTCTGGAGATATTTTGACCACGGGGACACGGGGGGCACGGGGATAGACAGGCCGGGAGACTGGAGGAGGTTTTAGGAGCAGTAAGTTCAGTCGTTTACAGTGACACGGTGGGATGTGACGCATTCATGCCGGAACGCGTCAGCAAATGAATACGAAAATTTGGGGTCCACCATGCCGCTGGCGTGGCTGCGCCCGAGGCTACGCCGGGGCGCGTTGCACCGACTCACACCGAATCAAGAAACGGGATTGCAGGGAGAGCGGGCGTCCCGCCCGTTTCGAGGCACGTGGGTCAGGGCGTGGAAGGAGGAACATCCGGCGGACTTCGCGGCAGGATTCCTCACGCCGCAGCGTTTGCAATTCGTATTCACCACGAAGGCACGAAGACCACGAAGGGAAGAGCGTAACGTCCATCGTCACTTCTTCGAGTCATACGTCGCTTCGTGCTACGACTGTGCTCGCGAGTACAGGGTCGGCAGGTGAGGGCATCTGATCACTGGAACTTCCAGGTTCGGTTGCCGATCCAACACCCCGAAGGGGTAACGCAGGATAGCCCGGGGCAACGCCCTGGGGACGGGGATGAAGAAGAAACGCAAGCCCTGCAAGGGCGAAACATGCATGCACGACGCAACACCTTTTTGGGGCGGCAGTCTTCTCGTATTCTTGTCCACAGGAACGATGAAACCTCGTGAACCGGACTCGGCCTTCGTGGTTCGCGTACTGCGCGGGTGCATCGCGGAATCGAAAACACCTGTGTCAGGGATCATGCGCGGGTTCAGATGTCTGTTTTGCCCTTTCAGGGCGGCGATTATAGGGGTGAACGATTTCCCAGGGCGTTGCCCTGGGCTGTCCTGTGTTGGCCCGTCAGGCCAAAATGCACCAACTTCAGAAGCAGGCGTGACCCGCACCGGAGATCTTGTGCCGGGCCGGTAGCCGTCGTGCCAGCCATCCACGCGACGCCACCCCGCACCGTCATGCCCGCGAAGGCGGGTATCCATCTTTCATTCTTGATTCGCAACCGCTCTGAAGTCTGGTACTATAGAGCCAGTGAACCGCATCGGGAGCGAAAGCCCGAACGGCAGGAGGTTTTACCATGCTTCTGTACCTGCTCATCGCCGGGGGTGTGATCGCCCTGATCGTGTTGCACAAGCTGTACTTGTCGGATTGAATTTGGGAAACGTGCCGGAAGTGCTTGTGAGTAATGATTGCATTCGAGTTTACAGAGGACAAGGACTTCAACCTGCAGAAACTGCGGGCGTGGATACGTTACCGCCAAGCAGAATCCCGTCCCCGGACTTTGAAGCTTGCCCTCACATTTCCATTTCTGCTCATGCTGGTTCCGGGCGTAATCCTTAGGTCAAATCTACTGATGTTGCCGATGTGGAGCGCACTCGTGAAGCTCGGATTTGCCCCTCGTCTTGACCAATTCAGAAACCTGATGAAGCGTGGGTCGAGGAATTCGTCCGGCGCCGCCGAACGTTATCGTGTTGAAATTTTCGATTTCGGGCTCCGTGCCACGCTTCCCACAATTCATATGCCGGCCAGTTGGGACACGTACGTATCTGCCCGGCGTCTGTCAGACGGCATTCTGCTATTCAGAAGCGCCGATAGGTTCGATTGGTTGCCCTTCGGCTCGCTCATCGAGGGAAGCCCGGAGGTCGCCGAGGAAATCATCCGCCGCAACGTTTCCGATTACCTCAGTGTCCGGTCAAAACACTAACGACCGCGTCGGCAGGTACCAGAATCTCCACAGTTTGTCGCCCCTTTTTGCCTCCGCCCGCCCGCATCCGGTATCCTAATTCCCTGGCGCGCACCCGCGCGCGATGCAAGATTGTTTGGGCTAAACT
>CAZWDH010000386.1:0-5483 GCA_964632865.1 uncultured Nitrospiraceae bacterium | reverse complement strand
TACCCGAAGGAAATCGCACCCTTCCGCGGCATCCGCAAGGGCCAGGGAATCCACGCCAAGGGCCGAGTACGAGATCTCCGCTTCGTGGGCAATCTGCACGCGCGTTTCCACGACTTCATACCGGGCCGCAACGAGCAGCACCTTCAGCATCGTCTTGGTCCCCTCGGTCACCCGGTCCAGCGGCGTCCAGTCCAGGAACACCTCCGACCGCTCGTAGGGGATGTTCTGTCCCGCTTCACGCTCGATGGAGTTGGCCAACTGCGCGTCGTCCATCTCCGGCAGCCGGGGGTATCGAATCACCACGGTCTGCCCGGGCAACGCGCCGACTACGTATGTGCCGGCCAGGGAAATCGTCCGAACCGCCTCGCGCAGGGCGCTGGCCTGCGCCACGACGGGGTCCATGTTGAATTGGGTCCGGTCGACGAAGGCGAAGCCCACATTGTCGACACGGAGTCTCCCGCCGTGTTTGGACATCTGGACCGCCTTGACGGAGTGGGAGCCGATGTCAAGGCCAACGGCTTTCGTGGGTTTCGAGAATAGCAAGGCTAGGCAAACTCCCCGTCCGCTGGGACGTTTCCGGCCAACTGGGCACGCGGCTTAACCGTATCAAATGCATAGGCACGTATAGCCGTCATGCCCGCTTCCTTACGCTGCCACTCACTGTGAGCGTAGCAAAAATATAACTTTCTGTCAATACTTAACCCGCAATTGATGGGGTATGTCAAAGATGCTAAACAAGACGAAATGGTGTCGTATCGTTCCATTTTGCAATACGTTGGAGATATCCTCGACCAATTTCCACTCCGTAATCATCCCAGATTCTTTCCCGATTACCCCAAAATCTGTTGACTGGCCCCGAAAACCCCGGACACTAGTCTCGTACTAATTGTTTCATTATTCGATAATTTTGTCAACTATTTTATTGCCCGCGCCCAAAAGAAAAGCGGGACACTTCTCAGGTCCCGCTCAGAATTTTTCCCCGCACATTGCCGTTGGGTGGGAAACTTTTGAACCTACCCGCTAAGGGGGTGCCCTCACGATAGCCGGCCGACTTCCACTCACTGGCGGCCTGTCGTTAGCTACGACGAATGTCGGGCTCCCGGTTCAAAAGACTAAGGTACAAAGTTTCTCCGCCCATCTCGAACACGGCAGGGAAAAGCATAGTTCCAGTCCGAATTGTAGCAACCTGCCCCCGTTTAGTCAAGAAATCTACCCAGGCTGCCGGAGCTGAGAAGCCCAGCGCGCGAACCTGGCTGGCTTACGGTGAAACAGTTTGCCGGCTTGTTTCGCGAGATTGGCCCGCCAATGGATATCGCGTGGCGCCGCTGGGGACGGCGTTGCCTTGTTCCTGTTCGCTGCACCCTTGAATCGAGCTGGTGGGGGCGTATACTTAGTTTTGATGTGATTCATCGAGGCGATAGTGACAGATTGCCAGGAGGGAGCCGTGGGGATTAGTAGTGTGACGCGCCGCAGTTTTTTGAAAGGTACAATGGGGATGGTGGCCATGGTGGGACTCGACAGCATAGTACAGGCAGAGCCGGTTACGCCGGTCACCATCGACCGTATCGAGATCTTTCCCGTCAAATATCCAACGGTGATGCGCTTTAAGTTCTTCGAGGGACCGACGTCGGGCACGGGGCGCGCTGGTATTCTCATCAAGGTTACCGCGAATGACGGAACGGTAGGGTGGGGCGAGAGCGTTCCGGTGCCCCGGTGGAGCTACGAAACCTTCGAAGGCGCCATCAGCACTTTTGAGAATTACCTGATTCCCATCGTTACCGGGATGAATCCCTTCGATCTCAAAGGCATCCACGAAGCCATGAACCGCGAGATCGCCAATTCCTTTTCGACCGGCGCGCCCATCACGAAGGCCGGGCTCGATATTGCCTTGCACGACCTGGTCGGCAAAATCACCGGCCGGAATATCGCTGATCTCTGGGGCCGGTCACTACCCGACGATCTCGTGTTGAGTTGGACCTTGAATCCGAAAACGCTCGATGAAGTCGAACCGCTCATCGAAAAAGGCCGGGAACGCGGATTCGAAAACTTCAATATCAAGGTCGCGCCAGACCCCGAGTTCGACATCGAAATGTGCAAGATCGTCAAGCGGCTCGTACCGGACGGTTTCCTGTGGGGCGACGCGAACGGCGGTTACGACCTTTCCACGGCGCTTACCGTGGCGCCCAAGCTGGCCGACGCGGGTATGGAGGTATTCGAGCAGCCGTTGAAGGCCAATCAATTGACTGGCTATCAGGAACTCAAACGGCAAGGCGCCCTCCCCATCATCATGGACGAAGGGGTAATCTCACCTTCCGACTTGCTCGAGTTCATGAAACTGGGATGTTGCGACGGCGTTGCCATGAAACCTGCGCGCTGTGGGGGACTCGTTTCTTCGGTGGAACAGATCGAAATCATGGAGAACGCGGGCCTTATGTTCCTTGGAAGCGGGCTGACCGATCCCGACGTATCGCTGGCCGCGTCGCTCATCCTCTACGGTGCGTTCGGCCTGAAATACCCGGCGGCGCTGAACGGTCCGCAATTCCTGGGCGCCAGCGTGATTAAAGAACCCTTCGTGCCCGAAGGTGGTAAGGTGCGCATCCCGAAAGGACCGGGCCTCGGCATCGAAGTCGACGAGGAAAAGGTGGCCGAACTGGTCGAGCAAACGAAGGCCGCGTCGTAAACGATATGCAAAAGGCGAAGGCAAGTGCACGGAGGAAAAATAGGGACAGCCACCATTTTCCTACTGTGCGCCCGTGCAAAGTAGACAAAGATCTAAAAGGAAAATGGTGACTGTCCCCATTTTTCCGTACTGATGACGAAATGCGAAGGAACAGGTGATCGTATGAAGACGGCAGCAGCAATCCTCGGGGTCTTGTTGGCGACGGTCGCAAGCGCGGAGTTCGCATTGGACAATGACGGCTCGCGCATCCTCGTCACGGAGGACGGGAAACCCGTGTTCGCCTACAACTACGGCATGGTATCACCTCCTGAAGGGGTTGACACACGTTACCGGCGTTCGAGCTACATTCATCCCTTGTACGACCTCGACGGCGGCGTCATGAGTCAGGATTTTCCCGACGACCATTACCATCACCGCGGCGTCTTCTGGACCTGGCCCAATTGCACCGTCGGCGATCGGCCTATGGACGTCTGGGCGCTCGACGGCGTCCGGCCCGTTTTCGATCGATGGGTTGCGCGCGAGGCGGGCGAGACCGCCCACCTTGCGATGCAGAATCTGTGGCGGTTCGATGAGGACGGCGCCACGCCCATCCGTGAGAACATCGAAATCACCGTGCATCCGACGGAAGGCGACACACGTGCTATCGACTTCGTTTTGCGTTTTGAGAATATCGCGACCGACCCCGTGACTTATCTCGGTTCCCCCGTCGACCAGAAAGGCTATGGCGGCTTCTGTTTCCGGCCTGACAAGGTCTACAAGCCGTTCACATTCACAACCGCAAGAGGGGTTACCGCGGAAGACGCCCTCTCCTTCGAGACGCCGTGGGCCGACGTATCCTGGCAGGCCTTCGCCGATGGGCCGCATGCGGGCGCCGCGATCTTTCAACACCCATCCAATCCCGGGTATCCGCACAAGGGCTGGATCTTCCGGCACTACGCATTTCTTGGCGCTTCCTGGCCCCACAACGATCCCTTCACCCTGCAGCCGGGCGAGTCCTTTGAGTTGCGCTATCGGATGCTGGTTCATCGCGGATCGGCGGACGAGGCGAAGGTTGACGAAGCCTTCGCGGCATACCAAGCGAACGCCTCCTCCGGCGGTTAGAACGAAACTGCACGTGATGACGCGATTTTCGCATTGGTCCCTTCGCTATCTCTGGGATCGCTCGCGGTTGTACATGTACGAACTCGCCCACCCGGATGCGCCTTGGCTCACGCCGCGGGCTATCGTGTTTTTGGAATCGTGGTTGCAGCCGGATTATGTTGGCCTTGAGTGGGGCTCCGGGCGCAGTACGCTTTGGTTTGCGTCACGTGTCGACCGTTTGATCAGCATTGAGCACGATCCCGCGTGGTATACCCGCGTTCAGAATCGCCTCCTGGCCCGGCCGCGCAACAACGTCACGCTCATCCTGGCTGATTCGGACTCCGATGCGTATCTTGCGCCGGCACGTGAACTTCCGAACGGGAGCCTGGATTTTGCGCTGGTCGACGGCGTCAGTGCCACCAGGGATCGATGCGCCGAATGTGTCCTTTCGAAGATCCGGCCCGGCGGAATTCTCATCATCGACGATATTCATCGCTACCTCCCCTCCGGATCGCGCGCCCCTCGCGCCGTACCGCTGGACGGGGATGCGGCCTCTGAGATGTGGACCCGAGTCGCTGACGCCGTTGCCGACTGGGAACTTATTGAAACCACGAGCGGGGTAACGGATACGGCAATCCTGCGGCGTCCCATGGCAGTTGACTCGATCGACGCATTCGCGTAATCTCGCCGCAAGGAAACGTATTGGGTTCGCGGGTCGATTCTGCGGTCCGCGGGGGCGCTATTCCCAGCCATTCTCCGTGATACGAAGACTCCGGCGCCCCGTTCGGAATCCCTCGCGAAGGTTTTCATCCTCGAAGGTGTTCGCTTCCTCGTGTCTAACGACAACTACATCAAGTTTCTCGGTACGTCCGGCTCGCGCTGGGTAGTAGCGCGCCAACTGCGCGCGTCCGGCGGAGTGTTCTTGTCTCTTGCCGGACATCGCCTGTACCTCGACCCCGGACCCGGCGCGCTGGTGCGTTGCGCCCAGGCGGAACCGCCCATCGATCCCGCGTCGCTGGAAGCGATCTTCGTCACGCACAGCCACATCGATCACTGCAACGACGTCAACATCCTCATCGACTCCATGACCGGCGGGGGCTTCAATAAAGGCGGTGCGCTCTTTGCCCCCGCAACGTGTCTCGAGGGAGAGCATGCAATCCTGCTTCGCTACCTGCGCCCCTTCCTCGATTCGATCATCGCGCTCGAGCCCAGTCGCGAATACACCTTCGGCCGGCTGGGTTTCGTCACGTCCGCGCCCCACCACCATGGCGTCGACACCTTCGGGATTACTTTCAACGTAGACAGCACGAAGTTGGCCTTTCTCGTCGACACGCGGTTCTTCCCCGAGCTTCCCGGCATGTACGCGGGCGTGGACACGCTGGTCATTCATGTGACCTTTCACGAATCGCCTCCGCACCCGCGCATTCTCCATTTGGGCGTCGACGACGTTCGCACGATTATCCGGGAAGCGCGTCCCCGCAAGGTCGTGCTGACTCACTTCGGAATGAGCATGCTCGAAGCGAACCCGGAGCGTGTCGCAATGGAGTTAAGCGACGAGTTCGGGATCCCCGTCATCGCCGCGACCGACGGGCTTGAGGTGCCAATTCCGTGATCGTTTTGTTACCGACATCACTCAGTACAACTCTTCGCAATTAAGGATACACTTCTAGACGCCGCTTTTTCTGGAAGAACATCCCCCTAGATCCCCCTTCAAAGGGGGAGT